>NZ_SDLF01000008.1:0-177957 GCF_013096935.1 Brevibacillus sp. MCWH
TTCGTTTTTACAATGAGGAGCGTTTGCAAATCAAATTAAATAAGCTGACGCCAGTCGAGTACAGGCGTCAGCATGCGGCCTAACGGCCGGGGGTTTTTTAAGTGTCTACAAAATGGGGTCTTGACCAGTGCCTGACACTGCGCCGGGCGGGGTCTTCTTCTTTCTTCCGACTTCGAAAGACAGGGCGTTTCACGCTACTTGGCTTCCTTGTCACTCGAATCCGCTCGTACCTCCCTCTTCTTGCTCAAATCAGGACTGATATCCTTCCATCCCTTCGGCTCAATGATCTGAAACTTGGAAGTGTCAATCTCTTTGTCAATGGCCAGCCGAAGCACTTCGATCTGATTTGAGACGGTACCTTTATCATCGGTCTCAAGCAGTTTCAACAACACGCCCGTTTCCTGATCAACCCACATCTTGAATCTGCTGGCCTGGTGTTTTTCGGCCAGTATACCGGATAACGTACCTACCAGGACGACTGCCGTTCGATCCAGATAAGGTTCCGTTCCCACCACTTTGTGCGGATGCCGATAAAGCCAAAAGCCGTAAGCCTGCGGAAAAATGACATCGTGAGCCTCATGTGCATAGGAGGGATCTTTTCTGTATTCATAGACAGGGATTCCCTCTTCATCGATATAGTAACGGGGGCCTTTCTGGATTTTGCTTTCCTTCGTCACCGTTTTTATTTTCTGCTGTTTGACAAATGCCTTTTCCTGTTCGTATAAATGGATCATGGTCTCGCCGTTTGAGATGTGCTCACTTTGCTTCCCTGTCACGTTGCTTTTTACCTTTACATAGCTTCCAGGTGTATCGCCCACAGATACGTCAAATTCCACCACATCATCGACGCCAAGCGGCTTTTGCATGATCCGGTACGTCCCTTGAATGGTCGTGTAATAATCAATGGCATTGAGCATTTTATCCCGAATCGCTTCAGCAGTGATCTGTTGGCGTGCCGATTGCATTTCTGCATGTTGCTGAACTGCCGCTTCATTTGAAGTCTGCGGCAAAACCTTTCCTGCATCTCCACCAGCGCCATGGGCGACTGACGTGAGGAGTAAACAAATACCTGTGCAGCCTGCTATCATCATTTTTTTTGACATGATCTGCCCTCCTTGTCCCATACCTTCCACCTTTCACTCGCGGTGTATTGATTGACAGTCTCCACATATTCAGACGTGTATGGAGCCGCAGCGCTTCACTTTCATCCATAATTTTTGCTTATTATGGCAAAAATTTCTTACACACAGGATGTCAGTTCCCATTTGTTGTTCACCAGCGGCGGTTTGCATCCGGCCTGCGAATGCTTGCTGGTTGGCCGATATGCGCGGCACGCGAAATCGCAAAAAACCCCCTGGACCACCGCAAGGGTCCCAGGGGGGTTGTTGTCTGTTTACGGGTAGGTTAGTTTGCGGCTACGGCTGCCGCCTCTTTTGTCCGGGCGCGGTTGGCATCCTCGGACACGTGACGCACCAGATCGACCACGCGGCAGGAGTAGCCCCACTCGTTGTCGTACCAGGCGATCACTTTTACCTGGTTGGTGCCCATTACCATCGTGGAGAGGCCGTCGATGATGGACGAGTGATCGTTGCCATTGAAGTCGCTGGAGACCAGCGGTTCATCGCAAAATTCGATGTAGCCCTTCATGCTGCCCTCGCTCGCTTCACGCAGCACGCGGTTTACCTCTTCCACGGTTACCGGCTTCTTGGTGTTGATGACCAGGTCGACGACGGAGACGTTCGGCGTCGGGACGCGCAGGGCGAAACCGTTCAACTTGCCGTTCAGCTCCGGCAGCACCTTGCCCACGGCACGGGCGGCACCGGTCGTGGTCGGAATGATCGACTCACCAGCAGCGCGTGCGCGGCGCAGGTCCTTGTGCGGGTTGTCGATGTTTACCTGGTCGTTGGTGATGGAGTGAACCGTCGTCATCAGGCCCTGTTCGATGCCAAACGCTTCATGCAGCACCTTGGCCACCGGCGCCAGGCAGTTGGTGGTGCAGGAGGCGTTGGAGATGATGTGATGCTTCTCGTGGTCGTAAATGTCTTCGTTGACGCCCATGACAATGGTCACATCTTCTTCCTTCGCCGGTGCAGTGATGACCACCTTTTTCGCGCCGCTTTTCAGGTGCTTGCCGGCGCCTTCGCGGTCCTTGAACTTGCCGGTGGCCTCCACGACGATCTCCACGCCCAGTTCGCCCCACGGCAGATTGAGCGGATCGCGGTCGGACAGCACGACAGTCGGCTTGCCGTTTACGATGATCTGGTTGTCCTGCACGTCCACTTTATGGGGAAAACGCCCGTGAATGGTATCGTATTTCAACAGATGAGCGAGTGTTTCAGGGGGATAGCTGGCATTGATGGCGACGATCTCGATGTTGGGGTCCTGAACGGCGCGGCGAAAAACCATGCGTCCGATTCGTCCGAAACCATTAATACCGATTTTGATTGTCATAATTAGAAACCCCTTCCTCTATTGAGTTACACTATTCCTTACTTTCATTATAATAAGTATGACACAATTATCAATGTGTTTTACTGAAAAATAAATATTTGGACGATTTGCGGTAAAAATCACCAAACGCCCGGCTTCAGCTGACACTCGTCCGGACGGTGGGTGCCGATCCTTGTCCTCAACTGGCCACAACGACCTGCGCAGTCATTTCACCAGCCCTCGGTATATCAAATGTCTACAAGCCCAAAACAAGAGAGCCATTTTCAAAACCCCCCAGTTGGAATAGCCAGCCAATCACATACCAACGTGAGGGAATTTTGAAATGGCTCAATACCAGATCACCATAGCTTTTCATCAGCTTTTTCTTAACCAATCTCAGGATGCGGGAGTGGCCACACTACTAGAATTCGTATTGAACCAAATGTTACAAGCGCAAGTTCGACTGAACCCTAAAAACCTTGTTCCCCTTTGTCAACGTCGATGCTCAGGTACGCAGCAGGAAGCCTTTGTCTACCCTAAGGGGTGGACATCAGCTTGACATAGACAGGTTTTCTTCGGCTCGGTCCTTCCCTTGATTAAACTGTTTTTCGCTTTTCGCAATGACCACTGTTGCAACTGCATTACCAATGACATTTGTTATCGCACGCGCCTCTGACATAAAACGGTCAACACCCAGCAATAAGGCGATTCCTTCCACAGGTATTGCGTTGCCCGGCAGGGAGGCTAGTGTTGCAGTCAAGGTAATAATTGCAGAGCCGGTTACACCTGCAGACCCTTTCGATGTAAGCATGAGTACCCCAAACAATGTAAGTACTTGCCAAAAGGTGAGATTAATTCCATAAGCCTGGGCGATAAACAATGATGCCATGGTATAGTAGATGCACTGTCCATCCGGATTAAAAGCGTAACCTGTAGGCACAACAAAACCAACAACAGGCTTCGAACAACCAAATTGTTCTAATTTTTTCATCAAACTTGGCAAAGCGGACTCAGAAGAAGACGTTCCAAGGACAAGTAAGATTTCCTCTTTTATGTGTGTAATCAAATGAAAAACACTGAATCCGTAGAACTTAGCCACCGCACCCAATACGATTACGACAAACAAAAACATGGTAATATAGACGGAAGCCAACATTTTACCAAGGGAAAAAAGAGAACCGATTCCAAACTTCCCAATTGTGTAAGCCATGGCACCCCCTGCAGCAAAAGGGGAAATTTTCATAATCATCCCAACAATCCTGAAAAATACATCATTCATTTTTTCAAAGAAAGTAGTTACCAGCTTTCCTTTTTCCCCTAAGGCAGCAAGGGCAATGGCAAATAATAGAGCGAAGAGCAATATAGGAAGCATTTCACCTTTTGCAAGAGCACCAACGGCACTATCAGGGATGATCCCCAGAAGAAAATCCTTGAATCCATGACTCGTTTCTGATGCCTGCTGGGAATATTTCGCAACATCAGCAGCACTCTCACTCACATGACTGGTATCCATACCTATTCCCGGTTTGATTAGATACATGACCACGATCCCGATGAGCAAGGCAATCGTACTAATAATTTCAAAGTAGATTAATGACTTTGTACCAAGCTTTCCGATTTTTTTCATATCTCCCATATTGGCAAAACCGATAACAATGGTTAGGAAGATAATGGGACCGATTAGCATCTTTATCAATTTGATAAAGAGATCAGCAAAAATCTTTAATTCAACCCCAAAAGATGGAAAAAGGTGTCCAATCAAGATTCCGGTAACAATGGCAATAACAACCTGTAAAGTTAAATTTTTGAGATACTTTTTCATACAGATCCCTCTTTCTCCGTATTTGCGAGCGATTGGAGCCATGATCTGCAAAAACACTTCGCAAGCGTTTACAAAATAATCAACTCCTTTCTTTTTTTGCTCGTACGCATGTGTACGCATGTGGGTATCATGGATTCTTGTGAGGAACATCATCCATATATTTACCGCTGAAATTATATATTAACGTATACGTTAAAGTCAAATATTATTTGAAATATTCAGTTTTATCACAAGCAAAAGTCTATTTAGGTTCGCCTAAAAACGCTTGTTTTCTAAGGTTTTTTCTGAATGATATATCGGAATTGTCTTGCGTGAACGAAATAATAAATAAACACTATTGACATTAATGTATACATTGATAGATAATTAACTACTGAAAAATTCAGAAAACAAGGTAGGAGGTCAGTCGATGAGTGAAAAACGTACGTTGCATATCGCAGTTATCCCTGGTGATGGAATTGGACGAGAGGTCGTTCAAGAAGGGATACGTGTTTTGGAGTACTTGGCTCAAGCATCAAACGGGACGTTTCTTTTTGAATTTGATTTCTTTCCTTGGGGGTGTCAATATTACTTAGAGACTGGTCGTATGATGGCTGCCGATGGCTTGGAAAAACTCCAGCATTATGATGCCATTTATTTTGGAGCTGTTGGTTGGCCAGGAGTACCCGACCATGTAAGTTTGTGGGGATTACGGCTGGCGATCTGCCAAGGATTCGATCAATGGGCGAATATCCGCCCTGTACGCTTCTTACCAGGTGTCGAAAGCCGACTACGTCATCCAAATGCAGAATCCCTGGATTGGATTTTAATCCGTGAAAACTCTGAAGGAGAATATTCAGGAATTGGTGGACGTAATTTCTCAGGTCGCGGGAAAGGAAAAGAGGTTGCTATTCAATCATCCATCTTTACCGAAGAAGGTTGTGAGCGGATTATTCGCTATGCATTTGAAATTGCCCGTACCCGCAAAAGAAAGAAAGTGACCAGTGTAACCAAGAGCAACGCGCAACAGTATGGAATGGTGCTTTGGGATGAAGTTTTTGCCCGTGTAAGCCAGGAATATCCTGATGTTGAAACAGAACAATGGCTTGTTGACGCTATGGCAGCCCGGTTTGTACTGAAACCTGAAACGTTGGAAGTAGTCGTAGCATCAAATCTGCTTGCAGACATTCTTTCTGATTTGGGCAGCGCACTTGCTGGAAGTCTAGGGCTTGCTGCCAGCGCAAATCTCAACCCCGAACGCCGTTATCCGAGTATGTTTGAACCGGTGCATGGGTCAGCTCCAGATATTGCCGGACAAGGGATCGCGAATCCAATCGGGGCAATCGGCAGTGCTGCTTTAATGTTGGAACATCTAGGTCTTCATGATGAGGCCAAACTGGTACATCAGGCAATTGAGGCAACAACACGTGAAGGCAAGCTTACACCGGATGTGGGAGGAACTTGTTCGACTCGTGAGGTAACTGACGCGATTTTAGCCAATTTAGCAAAAGTAAGTGCGAAGGTATAACCACACATCCATGAAAAAAGGCTGTAGCTGATTTTTTAAAAAATCTCTACAGCCTTTCTATAATCATTGAATCCATCGCTTCTACGTATGAGGCATAGATCGAAGGACCTCCAGAATTTCGTTACGGGCTCTGTAACGATGGGCTTGCAGCATGGTTCGTGCAGCTTCGGGTTCACCCGCTCGCATGACTGCTAATATTGCCCGATGTTCTATGACTGAACGTGTTGGTATTGGTCTGAACTCAATCGTATATAATCGTGCACGATAGAGTTGATCAGATTGACTATCGATAATTCCTCTAAGGCGTGGATTTTGAGCCAAATCGACAATGAGATTATGAAATTGATCATCAAGGTCTGTCCATGCCAGCAGATCGTTCCTTTCCAGTGCCTTTTCCTGATCCTCGATCAAACGTTCAAGTTGGTTGAATTCTTCACAAGTAGCACGACCGGTAGCAAGCCTGCCCGCAATACCTTCCAGGGCTTCCACTACTTCATAAATGTGTTGAAGGTCATCCGCTACAAGTGGTGCTACCACAAAACCACGACGTGGGATGAGACGCACCCATCCCTCCATCTCTAAGCGGACAAGTGCTTCACGCACAGGAGTTCTGCTCATACCTAGAATTTCGGCCATCTCCCTCTCTAACACAGTCTGTCCAGGTTGCAGTTGAAGATGGCGAATCGCATGCCGAATCGCTAGATAAGCACGTTGCGGCAAGCGTGACTCCTCATTCATATCTAATGTGGCTAAAAATGCACGTACGTTCTGTGAAAGAGCAGATTGATCAAGCCTTTCACGATGAAAAACAAGTGTTTGGGATGTCTTTTGATTATTCATCCTAGAGATCACTCATCCCCAGAAATTTCTACTTTGCCATGAAAATCATATCAAAAAACCATGATTACCTCAATCCAGCGAGACAAAAGATGTCTTGTTCGGCGAAGCTGGTTCTTCGGAAGCAGACAAACAAGAAGTAGAGGAGGTCCCAAGATGAAGGTCTTGATTGCAATCGATTCTTTTAAAGGGAGTATTTCTTCTGCAGAAGGTAGTAAAGCCATTTCTTTGGGAATAAAGGATGTGTATCCCGATGCAGAAATTGTAGCTGTACCTGTAGCAGACGGTGGCGAGGGCACGGTTGAAGCGTTGGTTCAAGCGACAAATGGACAATTCATTACAAAAGAAGTAACAGGACCATTAAAAGAGAAAGTAAAAGCAGTTTACGGTATTTTGGGAGAAGGAGAAACTGCGGTTATTGAAGTAGCAGCAGCATGTGGCTTACCGCTTGTTCCTTCTGATCAACGTAATCCTTTCATTACAACCACGTATGGCGTTGGCGAACTCATTTCTGATGCCATCGAAAAAGGATGTCATAAATTTGTCATTGGGCTTGGCGGTAGTTCCACCAATGATGCGGGTGTCGGAATGCTTCAAGCATTGGGATTTCGCTTCTTAGATAAAAACGGTCAAGAGGTAGGATTAGGAGGGCAAGTACTCCAAGATATTTGTAAAATTGATGTGACCCATGTAAATCCAGTGTTGAAGGATTGTACATTCGAAATAGCTTGTGATGTACAAAATCCTCTCTACGGACCAACCGGAGCTGCGTATGTTTTTGCTCCCCAGAAAGGGGCGACAGCAGAAATGGTGCGCGAACTCGATGAAGGCCTTAAACACTTTGCACAAGTTGTCCTTAATGAGTTGGACGTCGATATTCATAATATCGTCGGTGGAGGGGCAGCCGGCGGACTTGGAGCTGCGTTTGCAGGCTTCTTACATGCACACCTTCGATCTGGAATCCAGGTCGTTTTAGACATCATTCAAATGGAAGAAAAAATAAAAGGTGTCGATTTTGTCATTACAGGTGAAGGACTGTTGGATGGACAAACATCGATGGGAAAGGCTCCAATCGGAGTAGCTCAATTGGCATATAAACATCGTATCCCGGTTATAGCACTTGCGGGTGGTATTACAAATGAGACATCACCTTTACACGCATCTGGCATCACTTCTTGCTTTTCTATTGTGAACAAACCAATGTCACTTGAAGAAGCGATGGACTATCATGTTACTTTTGACAATCTGCGCTTTACCTCATACCAGTTGTTTCGATTGATTCGGGCGATCCGGTGAAAGAGATGCCTCCCCTCCATCTTTTGGAGGGGAGGGTCGGGTTACCGCAAATCGTCGTTGTAAATTGTCCGATATCGGTCGTGGTAGTACAGCACCCGCTGGACGTATAGACGAGTCTCGCCGAACGGGATGTCCTCGAGGGTGTCTCGCTCTCCGTTCCACTGCTCGCGCGTCAGCCATCCGTTTACCTTGCCGGGCCCGGCGTTGTACGCGGCAATGGTTTTGACCACGTCGCCCTGAAACCTTTGCTGCAAAAACGACAAGTACCAGGTCCCGATGTTGATGTTCATCTCCGGATCGTACAGGTAATCCTTTCGCTTCGGCTGAAAGCCCGCCTGCTCCACAATCCATTCTGCCGTGTCGGGCATGATCTGCATCAGCCCGACCGCCCCCTTTTTCGAGACGTTGTCCGGCTGGAAGCCGCTCTCCGAACGGATGATGGCCAAAATCAGGTAAGGGTCTACCTGATAACGGCGGGACGCTTCCAGGATCTCGCTCTGATACTTGATCGGATACATCCACTTCCAGACCAAGGGGGAGTTGATCAGCAAAAAGACGCCCATCAGCACGATCAGGACGCCTGCGGCTCGCCTGCCTCGCTTCATCCCGACAGCTCCGTCTTCAATTCTGCCAGCAGGCGCTCCACCTGCCGTTCCGTCTCTTCCCGCGTCCCGGTGTTGTCGATCAGAAAATCGGCGAGCTGTTTTTTCTGCTCAATGGGCCACTGCGCCCTCAGCCGCTTGTGCGCCTGTTCCTCATCCAGCTCGTCACGCTCCAACATCCGCGCCAACTGTACAGAGGCCGGCGCGTACACCACGACAATTTTATCCACCAGATGCTGCAACTTGCTCTCAAACAACAAGGGAATATCCATAAACACGATGTCAGCGCCGTTCCGTTCCGCTGCTTCCGCCTCTTCCCGCATCACCCGGCGGACTTCCGGGTGGACGATGGCGTTCAGCTTCTGCCGCTCCGCTTCGTCGGAAAAGACGATTTCCCCCAGCTTCTTGCGGTTGATCTGGCCGTCAGCCAGCAGGATGTCCCTGCCGAAGTGACGAACGATCGCCTCGTAGGCAGGTTTGCCTTTCTCCACAACTTCGCGGGCGATCTGGTCAGCGTCAATGACAGGAATGCCGCGCTCCCGCAGCATGGCCGTCACCGTACTTTTTCCCGTGGCGATGCCTCCTGTCAACCCTAGAATCATGCCCGTTTTCCTCCTCGTCTGATGGGCTTGCCAACTTTTTGACAGGCGGGACAGATGTGCGTCCCCCTGCCGCCGACCACGAACCGGACGATCTCCGTTCCACAGCGGGTACACGGCTGCCCTTTGCGTCCGTATACCAACAGCGACTGCTGAAACATGCCCATCTCGCCCTGGCCGTTGACGTACGACTTGATCGAACTGCCGCCCTGTGCCACCGCCTCTTTCAGCGTGGTAACGATGCTTTCGTGCAGCTTGGCCACCTGTTTGGCGGTCAGGCTGCCTGCCGGCAGTTCCGGGTGGATGCCTGCCCGAAAGAGGGATTCGTCCACATAAATATTCCCCAACCCGACAATACATTCCTGATTCAACAGCAGCGGCTTGATCTTGGTCGTCCGCCCCTTGAGCAGACGGCCCAGCACGTCCGGCGTAAAGCTGTCCTCCAGCGGTTCGACGCCCAGTTTGGCCAGCGGCCCTTCACTCGTTTCCATCCCAATCGGAAACAGATCCATCGTCCCGAACTGGCGAACATCCCGGTAGCGCAGTTCGGTGCCGTCGGTAAAATGGAAAATCACGTGCGTGTGCTTCTCCACCGGGTCCTCAGCCTGGTACAGGCCGTAGCGCCCCTCCATGCGCAGATGGGAGACAAGCACGTCCTTGTCCAGAAAAAACTGGATGAACTTGGCCCGCCGCTTGATCTCACGAATGGTCTGGCCGGCCAGCTGCGCCTTGAACGCTTCCACGTCGTCCGGGCGGCGCACAATCCGCGGCAGCGTCACGCTGACGCGTTCGATCGTCTTGCCCAACACGAGGGTGCGCAGGGTGCGGACGACCGTTTCCACCTCTGGCAGTTCCGGCATGGGTCTCCTCCTCTCGTTTCTCTCTTGATGCTGTTCCGGTTACTTCGCGTCGTACCAGGTGCGTCCGTAATGCACGTCCACTTTCAGCGGCACGTCCAACTTGAGCGCGTTTTCCATCACGTCCGGCACCAGCTTCTGCATGACGGCCAATTCCGCTTCCGGCACTTCGAAGACCAGTTCGTCGTGCACCTGCAGAAGCATCCGGCTCTTCAGGCCTTTTTCACGGATGCTCTCTTGCATCCGGATCATCGCCAGTTTGATGATGTCGGCGGCCGTTCCCTGGATCGGGGTGTTCATGGCCGTCCGCTCCGCAAACGAGCGCAAATTGAAATTGCTGCTCTTGATGTCGGGCAGGTAGCGGCGTCGGTGCAGGAGCGTGGTGACGTAGCCGTCCTGCTTCGCTTGCTTCACGATTTCTTCCATGTACCGTTTCACGCCGGAAAAGACGGCGAAGTAGCGTTCGATGAAATCCGCTGCTTCCTTGCGCGTGATGTTCAGGTTTTGCGACAAGCCGTAGTCACTGATCCCGTAGACGATGCCGAAGTTGACCGCCTTGGCCTGACGGCGCATCAGCGGCGTGACCTCCGCCTCGCTCACCCCAAACACGTCCATCGCCGTCCGCGTGTGAATGTCCATCCCCTTGCGGAAGGCGTCAATCAGGTTTTCATCCCCGGAGATGTGGGCGAGAACGCGCAGTTCGATCTGCGAGTAGTCGGCAGCCAGCATGTACCAGCCTGCTTCGGAAGGAATGAACGCCTCGCGGATTTTCCGGCCTTCCTCCAGGCGGATGGGAATGTTTTGCAGGTTGGGCTCGGTGCTGGACAGGCGGCCGGTCGCCGTGGTGGCCTGGTTGAACCGCGTGTGAATCTTGCCCGTCTTGGCGTGAATCTCCTTGGTCAGCCCCTCGATGTACGTGGAGCGCAGCTTGCCCAACTGGCGGAAGTGGAGAATTTCCCCGATGATCGGATGGTACGGCGCCAGCTTTTCCAATACGTCGGCACTGGTGGACGGGCCGGTCTTCGTCTTCTTCAGCACCGGCAGATCCAGTTTGTCGTACAGGATCTCCCCCAACTGCTTTGGCGAATTGATGTTGAACGGCGTCCCGGCCAGCTCGTGAATCTTTGCCGTCAACGTCTCCAACTGGCTGTCCAGCTCTTCGCCCATCTCCAACAGCCGCTCGCGGTTGATTTTGACTCCCTGCTTTTCCATCGCGGCCAGGACCAGACTGAGCGGCGCTTCCAGATCGGTGAGCAGTTCGTTCAGCTTGTGCTGCGCCAGCTCATCCCGCAGTTTTGGCACGCTCTGCCAGATCGCAGCCGCTTTGCGCGCCACGTGTTCGCTGAGGACGCTCGTCTCCGGCACCTGCCGCTTGGCTCCTTTGCCAAACACCTCATCGTCCGGCAGCACGCCTACCTCGGCGTACTGGGCCGCGACACCGTCGAGGGTGGGATTGCTCTCCGTCGCATTCAGCAGGTAGGAGGCCAGGTAGACGTCAAAGCCGATGCCGGCTGCCTCCATGCCGTGCCAGGACAGTCCCACCGTGTCCCGCTTGCCGTCAAACACCCATTTTTCCTTGGTGTCGTCGGCCAGCCATTCGCGAAATGCCTGCCACTCCACGGCCACGTCGTACGGCACGTAGAACGAGATGCCGTCTGCGGCCAGACCGAAGCCGAGGATCGGCGCATGGTGGTAGTTGTCTCCGTCCATCTCCACGTACAGCGCCATGGGCGACGTCAGTTTTTCGGCATAGCTGTCTGTTCTGCCGCCCTCCACTACCTCGAAGGAAAACGGCGCGCGCTCTTGTCCCGACTGGCCCCCATCTTTCGGGGCGGCCGTCTTTACTTTGGACAGCAGCGACTTGAACTCCATTTTTTTGAAAAACTCGGTGACAGCCGCCGCATCGTAGCCGGAATACACCGTCTGTTCCACGTCCAGATCGACGGGGGCGTCCCGCATGATGGTCGCCAGCGCCTTGCTCATCCTGGCCTGCTCCACGTTTTCACGCAGGTTTTCCTGCAGCTTTTTGCCGGAGATCCGGTCGATGTTCTCCAGCACCGCTTCCACCGATCCGTATTCGCGCAAAAGCTTCAGCGCAGTCTTTTCCCCCACGCCGGGCACGCCCGGGATGTTGTCCGAGGCATCGCCCATCAGCCCCTTCAGGTCGATGATCTGAAGCGGCTGCAACCCGTACTTGTCCGCGATCTCCTTGGGCGTATACAGCTCCATCTCACTTACGCCCTTGCGCGTCAACGCTACGGATACATTGTCGGAGACCAGCTGGAGCATGTCCTTGTCCCCGGTAATCACCGTCGTCTTCCAGCCCGATTCGTCCGCCCGCCGGGTGAGCGTCCCGATGATGTCATCCGCTTCGTATCCTTCCAGTTCAAAGCGCTGGATGGAAAATGCGTCCAGCAGCTCGCGAATCAGCGGAAACTGCTCCGACAGCTCCGGCGGCGTCTTGGCCCTGCCGCCCTTGTATTCGGCAAACTCGCTGTGGCGAAACACGACTTTGCCCGCGTCAAACGCGACCAGCATGTGCGTCGGCTGCATCTCTTCCAGCACCTTGAGCAGCATGGTGGTGAAGCCAAGCACCGCGTTGGTATGCAGTCCCGCCGACGTGGACAGCAGCGGGAGCGCGTAAAACGCCCGGTTGGCGATGCTGTTCCCGTCAATCAACACAAAGTGGCTCAACTCGTACGACTCCTCTCGTTCCATCACTATTCCTTCAGTTTACCACAGGGGCACACCCCTGGCAAAACAAGTCTCCATCAGCGGCAGGGCCTGCGGGTAAGCATTCCTCTGCTTGAACAAACTAGGAAAAAACAGCGGAAAGAAGGCGATCACATGCGCAAACGAACCTGGGGGGCAGCCCTGCTCGCCGCTTGTCTGTTCTCCTGCACGGCAGGGGCGCACGCCCTCGCTCCCGGTGCTACCCCGGCGAAAACGGCCGCCAAGAAAGTGGCAGTAGTCATTGACGACTTGGGAAACAACATGGCGGGCACGGACGACATTCTCAACCTGCCCGTTCCCCTGACGGTCGCGGTGATGCCGTTTTTGCCCAGCACCAAACGGGACGCGGAGCTGGCCCATCGAAAGGGACACGACGTGTTTGTCCACCTGCCGATGGAGCCGGTAAACGGAAAGCGTTCCTGGCTGGGACCCGGAGCGATCACCACTGACCTGAGCGACGAGGAGATTCGCGACCGCGTCCGCAAGGCGATTGACGATGTTCCGCACGCGATCGGTTTGAACAACCACATGGGCTCCAAGGCAACAGCCGACGAGCGCGTCATGCGGGCGGTGCTGAGCGTGTGCAAGGAACGCGGCATGATCTACCTGGACAGCAAAACGACCCATCGCAGTGTCGCAGCCAAAATTGCCAAGGAGCTGGGCGTGCCGTTTTTGGAAAACGAACTGTTTCTGGACTCCGTCTACACCGTCTCGCACATTACCCGCCAAATGGAAACGCTGTGCCAGCGCATGAAAGACCGCCCCGTCAATATCGCCATCGGCCATGTCGGGCCGCCCGGCAAGAAAACGGCCTCTGTTCTGCGCCAGTACATTCCGCGCATACAACAGGAGGCGGTGATTGTCACCGTCTCTGCGCTGTTGAACAGCGTTACGCCTTAGCCGTTTCCAACCGGCTGATCTCGTCGCTTGCGGCTGTTGGCCTCCGCTCATCGCCTTGCACCTCGCCGGTGAGCGGACGGTCTTCATCGCTTCCGGCGTTCTCCCAGGAGTTTGTTGGAGCGGCCAGGCGATCGGCAGGCCCCACGCTTTGTTCGTGGCCTCCCAATGTCTAGCGATTGTGAATGTTTCGATAGACCTGTAAAATAGAGAGCATGCGATCTCCTTAGGACAAGAAGGTGTAGGCATGAACACTCCAAACGAAAAACCCTGGATACCGCCCTATCTCGCCCTCTTTTTCGGCGTGGCGGCCGTCTCCACCTCGGCCATCTTTGTCAAGCTGTCCAGTGCGCCGGCACCTGTAATCGCCACGTACCGGCTGGTATTTTCCGTGCTGCTGACGCTGCCGCTGCTGTTCTGGAACCGCGGTGCCATCGGCGAAATGGTGCGGATGCCGAGAAGGCAGTGGCTGCTCTGTCTCCTGTCGGGGGCCTTTTTGGCCAGCCACTTCCTGCTCTGGTTTGAATCGCTCAACTTTACGTCCGTCGCCAGCTCTACCGTGCTGGTCACGTTGCAGCCGCTGTTTGCCTTCGTCGGCGGGTATTTCTTCTTTGGCGAGCGAATCCGCCCCCTGGCCCTGACGGGAGGGTTGCTGGCCATCGCCGGCAGCTTCGTCATCGGCTGGGGAGACTTTCGCGTCGGCGGCATGGCGCTGTGGGGAGACTTTCTGGCGCTGATGGGCGCCGCCACCGTCACCGGCTACTGGCTGGTTGGCCAGTACGTGCGGCAGCACCTGTCCTCGTTTTCCTACACACTCGTCGTCTACACGATCACCAGCGTGCTGCTGGTGGCGTACGATCTGGTGCTGGGGTACCCGCTGGCCGGTTACCGGGCCGAGGACTGGGGCTGGTTTTTCTGCCTCGCCTTGTTTCCGACGCTGCTCGGCCACTCGATTTTCAACTGGGTGATCAAATGGCTAAACACCACGACGATCTCCATGGGGATTTTGGGGGAACCGGTCGGAACGGCGATTCTGGCGTACCTCATCCTGGGGGAAGGGGTTACCCTTTCGCAATGGGTCGGCGGCCTGATCATTCTCACCGGCATCTACCTGTTCATCCGCTGCAATACAGCCAAAGGAGTGGAGTCTGATGAAGCAACCGCCGCATCGTCGGAAAAGCTTGCGTGAATTCGTGAGCGGTCTTGGCATCTGGGCCAAAATCGGCTGGACCATCCTGCTCGGCTACATCGTCGGCCGGATCATCTACTGGCTCAGCAAACTGTTCTAAAGTGCGTCGAAAATCCAGCAAAAACAGCAGCCGCTCAGGCTGCTGCTTTTTGCTGCTCTTGTGCCGCCTCTTTCTTGGGCGGCTTTTTGTGCATAAAGAAAATAAACGGGATGGACAAAAAGATTGGAATGGCCGACACGAGCAGGGCGTCGGCAATCCCCCGAACGACTGCCTCCTTGGCAATCATCCCGGCCAAAACGGATGCGGCTCCTCCCTGGGCGGTCGCGGCGTCCACCCCCGCCTGCATGAACAGCCCGGTCAGACCCTGGAGCGCCTCGCTCGCCGTGGTGGACGTCACAGACACGCTGTCCGAAATCGCCGCGGCGTGAAAGGACTGGCGCGAGCTCATGATCGTCGTCAGGATGGCAATGCCAAACGAGCTCATCACCTGCCGGATCACGTTGGACAGGGAGGATGCCTTCCCGACGCTGGCGCGGGGAATGGCGTTCATCCCCGCCGTGGACAGCGTCTGCATGCACAGCCCGATGCCGATCCCGCGAATCGTCAGCACCGTATTCAACCAACCGTGCGGCGTGTCGGCGGTCAAGGTGTGCAATTCATAAGTGGTCACCCCCATGACCAGCATGCCCACCAGGCCGACGGGACCGATCCCGTACTTGTCAAACAGCTTGCCGCTGATCGGCATCATCAACGCCATGGCAATCGACTGCGGCATCAGCAGAAGCCCGGAGTCCACCGCCGACATGCCCTGAATGTTTTGCAGAAATATCGGCATCAGGAATATCCCGCCCATCATCCCCATCATGACAAAACTGGAGCTGATGACGCTTAACGTAAACACAGGGATTTTCAGCAGGCTGAAGTCTAGCAGGGGAGACTCCCTGCCCGTCTCCACCCAAACGAACAGCACCAGGCTGCTAATTGCGACAAACAGCAAACTGACGATGAAAAATGAGTCCCATCCTTCCGACTGGCCCTTGCTCAGCGCGAGCAGCAGCGTCCCGAAGCCGATGATGGAAAGAATCGCTCCCGGAAAGTCAAACTTCAACTCCGGCTTTTTCGGCGTTTCCTTCAACAGGGCGCTGCTCATCACCACGGCGAACACGCCAAACGGAACGCCCAGCAGGAACAGGAACTGCCAGTTGAGGTATTCGACAATGTACCCGCCCAGCGTCGGCCCGACCGCCGGCGCCACCATCGCGGCGATGCCAAACAGCCCCAGAGCCAGTCCCATCTTCTCCCGCGGGACAATCATGTAGATCATCGACATTCCGATCGGCATAATCATCCCGCCGCTCAAACCCTGGATGACGCGGAAGGCGATCAGGCTGGTGTCGTTCCATGCCAGCGCGCAGAGGACGGACGAAGCTGTAAATGCGATCAGTGAGAGCAAAAAGATCCGCTTGTACCCGTATTTGTCGCCCAGCAGGCCGCTCATCGGGATCATGACGGCGTTGGCCAGCATGTAACCGGTCAACACCCATTGGATCGTGTCCGTCGTGGAGCCAAACACGTTTACCAGCGTAGGCAGGGCGACGTTGATCAAACTGTTGTTCAAAATGGCGACGAAGGTGCCCATGAGAATGGCCAAAAGCGAAATCCACATCTCGCTTCCGCTGTTCCCATGGCGCTGTGCCGCTGCTTCCGCCATGATTCTCCCTCCCGTCAGTTGACGATCACTTTGCTGCCCTCGGCCAAATCGTCACCAGGATTCAGCACGAGCTGGTCGCCAGCGGCTACCCCTTTGGTCACTGCAACCCAATCGCCCTTGATTTCCCCGACAGTCACCTCTACCTGATGCACGATGTCGCGGTCCACTTTGTACACGAATTGCTTGTTCTCCTTGGTCACGACGGCCGAGGAGGGGATTTTCACTTCGCTGTCGGACGCCTGGTTTGGCAGGTACACCTCCGCCAGCATCCCTGCCCGCAGCGCGCCATCCTTGTTGTCCAAACGCACCTTGATCGGGAAAGAGCTGCTGTTGGTATCGGAGATCGGGCTGACGAACTCCACCGTACCCTTGAGCGTACGATTGTCCACTTTCACGTCAACTGCCGAACCGACTTTCACCTGGTTGATCTGCTCCTGGGGCACGCTGGCCTCTACTTTGACCTGATCCATCTGGACCAGCACCAGCAGCGGAACGCCCGGCTGGGCCATCTCGCCGGGATCGATGCTGCGGCGAGCCACGATGCCGGAGATCGGGGCGACAATCTTGGTATTTTCATAAGTGCTTTTGGCCAGTTGCAAACCGGATTGCAGACGTTTCACTTCTGCCTCCAGCGCGGCCACGGAATTGGCTGTCGGTCCCGCCTTGGCCAAATCGTATTGAGCCTTGGCCTGATCGTACCCCGTCCGCGCTTTTTCCAGCTCCAGCGTCACCTTTTCCAGATCGGCCTGGGAGATCGCGCCGGAATCGTACAACGCCTTCATCCGATTGTAGCTGCTCTCGGCTACCTCCAGCGCCGCTTTTGCCTGCTCCACGCCGCTCTCCAGACGCTGCAGCTCCTGGCTGCGCGCGCCGGCCTGGGTGTCGAGCAGACGCGCCTGGGCGCTGGCGATGGCGGCTTCCGCCTGTCTGATTTGCTCCAGGTAATCGTTCGCTTCCAACGAGACGAGCACGTCGCCCTTCTTCACGACCGAGCCTTCCTTCACGTGCACCTGCTCCACTTTCCCCGCCAGTTTGGAGACCACCTGAATTTCTTCTGCCGGTGCGATCTTTCCGCTTGCGATCGAGCCGGCCTGATTCGATTCCAGCTTCCACACTTTCACGACCGGCTGGCTTTCTTCCGGCCCGGCTGTCGTTTCACTGCAACCTGCGGCGAGCAGCGAACAGGCCGCCACAATAATCCCCACTTGTTTCCATTTCATTGTCTTCATCACTTACATCCCCTTTACGTGCACTTTGATTTCCGCATTCAGACCAGGGGTCAGTTGGATTCCGGCGGCATTGTCAATCGCCACCTTTATCGGAATCCGCTGCGTCACTTTGGTAAAGTTGCCGCTGGTGTTAACGGACGGCAGCAGCGCAAAGGTGGAGTTGGTGGCTTGGCCGATTTCGGACAGGTGACCGGTCAGCTGTTTGCCCGGGTAAGCGTCCAGCGTGATGTCCACTTTCTGCCCCAGCTTGAGGCGGCCAAGCTCCGTCTCTTCCACATTGGCGGAAATGTACAGGTTATTCTCGTCCACCACCATGGCTACTGCCTGACCGGGAGAGACAACCTCTCCTTCCTTTGCCAGCGTCTTGATCACCGTGCCGGTAATGGGTGCCCGCAGCACCGCGTTTTCCAACAGGTTGGTCGTCAGATTGGTCGTATCCTGCTGTCCGACGATCTGATCCGCCACGACGACATCCCCCTCGTGAACCTTCAGCGACGTCAGCTTGCCGGAAATCCGCGGCATCACGCGGTAAATGTCACCGGCGACGCGGGCGTCCTGTGTGGTGACGTAGTGGCTCCCCTGATACCAGTAGTAGTAACCGATGCCGCCCCCTCCTGCTACCATCAGGAGCAGGATGATGTACAAGACAAGTTTTCGCTTCATGGTTTCTCCTCAACTTTCTCTTTCCAGTTTTTCGATCAGCGTCTCGAGTACATGGACGATTTGATCCATCTCCTCATCGGAAATGTCTTTGAACAACTTGTTGAAATACTCTTCGGAAAAGATCGGGATCTGCTCGACCTTTTCCTTCACCTTGCCCGTGCCGCGAATCCAGACTACCCGCCGGTCCTTTTTGTCGCGGACGCGTTCAACCATTTGTTCCCGCTCCAGCCGGTCGATAATGCCCGAGACCGTGCTGTAGGACAGGTCGACCGCCTTGCTGATCTGACCGATCGTCTTGGGCTCGCATTGGATTTGCTTGAGCACCATCAATTGCGGCACAGTCAATCCGAATTTCGCCAATTCTTTGGTCGCGATAGTAGTCAGCGTTTTGTTAAGCCGCTTTAACAGATCTCTCACCAAGATCGGCTTGCTCATCATGCGCCTCCTTTCGTTCAGAATTATTTCGTACCCGAAATTTTAAACACGAAATATATATTACGCCTTTTTCAAATCCTTGACAATACGTTTTTCGTGCGCACAGCACATCCGACAAGCCGCCTCGGGCGCAGCGGCCCAAACAAAAACAGCACCTCGCAACGGGTGCTGTCCGGACTGAAGCCAATCGTTGAAGTTCCGCGAGGAAACGCTCCTCCATCGTTTCCAGGCCGGAAGGCCTGCACATTGATCAACCGAAGGTGCAGAAAAAGGACATGGCATGGAGTGATGGGCCAAGTGAGCTCCTTTGACGACCTGCCCAGCGGAAAAACGAAAGACGTGGGGGATACAGGGGGCACAAGTCTCACTTCCTCGAACTACCCAGATGTTTGCCCCCTGCCCGCGTCGCGTTTTGAAGCGGACGCTGCCAACTTCTCTGCTGGTCGCCAAGAGAGCGAGCGGGCCCGATCACCCATGCGCCACGGACTTTGTCTACACGCTGACAGCACCTCGCAACGGGTGCTGTCTAGTCCGGAAGCTGCGGATCTGCCGGCGTTTCTTCCGGCATGTGATTGCGCACACTGGGCACATGCCTGGGTTCGTATTCGATTTCCGGGAATGAATGGATGGTAACCGTGATCTGTCCGTTTCCGGAATAGGCGCGAATCAGGATGGGATACGCGTACTTGTTCTGAAACACAAAATCAGGCCCGTTCCAGCTCACTGTGGCGTCCCGCCCGGGCGGGACGTACGCGACGTGGCGGCTGTGGGAGTATCGCTGCAAAATGTGCATGCCGGCGCGATCGACAGCGTTGTACAGGGTAGACGATACCTGACAGATACCCCCGCCGATCCCCTCGGACAGTTCTCCCCTGACAATAATTGGCGCTTCCAGATACCCCTTTTGCCGAGTGCGTGGGCCAACCACCTTGTTAAAGGAAAAGATTTCTCCGGGCAGGACGACGTAATTGTTAATCGCCTTGGCAGCCAGCATGATGTTATGAGAACGGTTTTTGTTCCGGGGATTGTAATAGGTGGAGTAGCCTCCGATGAACTTTTGCCGCACCTGGTTCAGCAGTTCGCGGTCCACCTTGGGCATCACCTCGCGAATGGCGGGCGTGATGCTTTTCGAACCGCTTCCGTAAAAGTAGTCGTAGACCTGTTCGGTAAACGCTTTTTCATGCAGCGCCCGTCCCCGCTTCTCGGGAACGATCCTGCCTGCTCCGTCAATCGTGGCGTTCACCGGTGCCTGGTACACCTGTTCCGCCACGCTTTTGATAACCCTCTCCAGCTTTGCTTCGTCCACCAGGGGAACTCCTGAAAACGGCAGCGTATAGTCGGCGCGGTCGAGTATGGCAATCGTCTCTTCTCCCCATTCGACCCGCAAAAAATCAGTCGCATCCAGCGGATTGGCCATCAAGAGCAGTGCCAACACAACAGGGAAACCCATCCGGACTGCTCACCTCCTCCGCATAGTATGAGCAGCCGAACGGGTTTCATGCGCACGGGCGGCAGCCGAACGTCAGGCCAGCCGCGCGGTCAGTTCACGCACAATGGACTGATGAACAGCCTCCACTTTATCACGGTCGGCCGCCTGTCCGTAGATGTCAGCCAGGCGATGGCGGCATATCTGCGCTTCGGCCAGGCTGGCGGTTCCCTTTTTCATCGCGGCGGCGTAGCGCCCCCTGATCTCGGCAAGTTTGTCGGCAAACACCTCGTCAGTGCCCGGCTCGATGGCCCGGGCGTACATGTCGATCACTTCGTCACTGCTTCGGTCGGGGAAGTACTCATGCGGCGCCGTGCTGTCAAAAATGGCGATGCTTTTTTCGGGCAGGATCACCATGTCCAGGCTGTTCGGGTCCAGTCCGCAGTGGTACACTTCGGCGTCGAAACCGCGCCGCTTTGCTTCCGCCACCAGTTTGTTCAGCATCGTCGACTTGCCGGAACCGGGTCGCCCTTTGATAAAGTAGCGTTTGCCGATGTCGGCGGTCAGATTGGCGATGTGATCAACCGGTCCGGACGGTGTGGCTGCGCCCAGATACATGTGCCGGATGCGGGCGTTCTTTGGCAGGGTTTCCTCTCCAAAAAACAGCTCCGTCACTTCTTCTGCGACGCGGTTGGCTTTTTCCCGATTCAGGCGAGAGATGTAGATTTCCTCCCACTCGTCGTGGATGGCAAGCGCCTGGGCAAAGGCTTCGTACGCTTCCTGCGTCTTTTGGTACAGCGCTTCGAACCAGGTCGCAATCAGATTCCTGCGGGGAGCCAGGCGATTTGTGTCAATCACAGCCTGCAAGTTGACATAGGACTCAATCAGCCCCGGCGCCCTCGGCTGAAGCACACGCGGATAGCTCCCATCCACCACGGCGGCCCGCAGATCAGAAAAAATCACTCCGTCAAAGGCGCCGTTGACAAACGGGGAATGAATCCACTCCACGCTGCCGGCGCGGGGGGCAAGTTCGTCACCAATCTGTTTGATCAATGTTGAAGCCAGGCCTTCCACTCCGCCAGTCAGGACAAACAGGCAGTCCATCTCCGCCAGGACGGAATCAAAAAAACAACGGTATCCTCTGGCCGTATTGCCGCCCGCGAATATATGTCGCTCCTTTGTATTCATTGACAACCCCTCCTGGATGTTGTGTGTCATGTCGGATCGGTTTATCCTATGCGATCATGAACCGATAGGCTTCTGCCCACGGCAAGAAAATGTGCGCCTTGCAGCCGTAAAAAAACCGGACAGCCCGCGGACTGCCCGGTATGATGGGCGTTACTTGTTCAGATCGGTCATCTTGCCGGTGTTGAGGTAAAAGATCCACTCGCAGATGTTGGTGACGTGGTCGGCGATCCGCTCCAGGTACTGGGCCACAAACAGCAGGTGAGTGCCCTGGTTGATGGACTGCTTGTTGCTGCTCATCACGTCGATCAGATCGCGGAAAATCGTCGAAAACAGCTTGTCGACGGCGTCGTCGCGAAGGGCAACTTCTCTGGCCGCTTCCTTGTCGCGGGTGATGTAGGCGTTCAGGCAGTCTCGCACCATGGCCTTGACGTGGTCTGCCATCAGCGGAATGTCGATCAGCGGCTTGACGTACGGCTCCACCATCAGCCGGCGCGTCGTCCTGGCGATGGCAACAGCGTGGTCGCCCATCCGCTCCAAATCGGTCACCAGCTTCAGCATCGTGCCCAAACGGCGCAGGTCGCTGCCCACCGGCTGCTATAGCGCGATCAGGCGAAAGCAGCCGATTTCGATCTGATGCTCCAGTTCGTTGATCATCGTGTCATGCTCAATAACCTGTTGGGCCAAATCCGCGTCCCGTTCGACCAGACTTTTGATCGCCTTGTGGATGGCTTCCTCCACCAGCGTGCCCATGGACATCAGGCTGCGGTGCAGGACATCCAGTTGTTCCTCAAATGCGTGCCGTGCCATACCTTCCCCTCCATTCTGTACACCCAATGCTACAAGGGGATTGTATACAGGGAGTGAAGAGATTGTTAGCGTAGTGTAAAGTTGTAAAATATCAGCAAACAGCATGGCGGCCAAAAGAAAAAGCGAGAGCCCTTCGACTCTCGCGTTACGTTGATCCTTCTGACGGCAGCGTCACCGTAAACGTGGTTCCCTTTCCTTCCACGCTTTCCACGCTGATCTGGCCATGCAGGTTTTCCACCAGGTGCTTGACGATGGCAAGCCCCAGGCCGGTGCCGCCGGAATCCCGGCTGCGCGCCTTGTCCACGCGATAAAACCGTTCAAAGATGCGCGGGATGTCCTGCTCCGGGATGCCGATGCCGGTGTCCTCCACCTGAATCTGCACCTGCGCCCCCAGCTGTTTGACGCGCAGCGTGATAGAGCCGCCTTCCGGAGTATAGGCCAAGGCGTTGGACATGAGGTTGAGCACGATCTGCTGCAGGCAGTCCTTGTCCGTCGTCAGCCAGACCGCCGGCTCCGGGTCCGGCAGGGTGAGCGACAACCGCTTGCGGTTCACCTGCTCCTGCACGATTGCGGCCGTCGAGGCGATCAGCTCCTGCACATGGACCGGGGTCATCTGCAGTTGGATGCGCTTCTGCTCGATCTTGGAGAGGTCGAGAACATCGCGGATCATGCGGTACAGCCGCTCACTTTCGTCGTAGATGATTTGCAGGAAATTGCGGCAGGTTTCCTTATCCTGCATCGCGCCATCCAGGAGCGTCTCGGTAAACCCCTTGATGGACGTGATCGGCGTCCTGAGCTCGTGCGAGACATTGGCGACAAATTCACTGCGCATCTTCTCCAGGCGGCGAATCTCGGTGATGTCGTGCAGGACGACAACCACACCTTTTGCCTCTCCCTTGAAGTTGATGTACGGCGCAAAGCTCACGTCCAGGATGCGTTCCTGCGGGTAGTAGATGTGCACCTCCTGGCGGAACTTTTCCCCCGTGTCCAGGCAGCGGTCGATGTACTGGCTAAGCCCAAAACTTTTGCTCGCCTCAATGTGCAGCCGGCCGACGAGATCGTGTCCGGACGTGCCGAGCAGCTTCTCAACGGCCGGATTGACCAGCATGATCCGCCGCTCTTCGGAGATGAAGATCACCCCGCTGGTCATGTTGGTAAGCACGCCGGTGAGGCGTTGCTGATTTTCGGAGATTTCGTACATCTGCTGTTCCAGGCTGGAGGCCATGAAGTTGATGGCACCCGCCAATTGGCCGATCTCGTCATTGGACTTGATCCGCACCCGGCTTTCGTAGTGGCGCTGGGTAATATTGCGGGCCACCCGGGTAATTTCCTCAATCGGGCGAATGATGCTGTAGGAGATGCGCGAGACGACAATCGCCCCGACTACCAGCGTCACCAGTAGTCCCGTAAGCAGGCTGTACCACATGTTGTGGACGGTGTCGGTGATGTCTTTCATCGACATGGAGGAACGGACGGCCCCGATGGTCTTGTCTCCCTCTTTGACAGGCACGGCCACGTACATCATGTCGTAGCCCATCGTTTCGCTGTAGCGGCGGGAAATGCCAATGTCCCCGTTCAGCGCCGCGACATATTCCGGCCGGTCGGCGTGATTTTCCATCTCCTCCTTATGTGTGCTGTTGTCATAGAGCACCCTCCCCGTCCGGTCGATAATCGTAAGGCGCACCTCTTCCGGGGCTACCTGGCTCACACGGTCAGCCAGCATCTTCACGTCGGAAAAGACCTCGGGAGAGCGAACTACCTGGGCCACCAGTTTGGACTCCCGGGAAAGCAGTTCATGCAGCGTCTGCAGGTAGGATTGCTCCAACACCTTCGCAAAATAGGTTCCCATCAGCACAAGGACCAGCGAGATGAGTCCGAGAATGGTCATGGTCAGTTTGATGCGAAAGCGCGTCAAGGAAATGGCCTCCCGTCATCCTTCCAGTTTGTAACCCAACCCGCGCACCGTTTTGATGTAGCGGGGATTTTTCGTGTCGTCCTCCAACTTCTCGCGCAGATGGCTGACATGGACGTCGACAATGCGCGAGTCCCCGATGAAATCGTAGTTCCAGACCGCGTTCAGCAGTTGATCGCGGGTCAGCACGCGGCCGGGATGGCTGGCCAGGTAGTGGAGCAGTTCAAACTCCTTGGGCGTCAACTCCACCTTGTCGTCCCGCCGGTACACCTCGAATTTTTCTGGATAGATGCGGATCTCGCCAAACTGCAGCATCACTTCGTCCAGCGCCGCCGCCGATTCGTTCCCCGTCTGGACGCGTCGCATGATCGCCTTGACGCGGGCGATCACTTCCCGCGGGCTGAACGGCTTGGTCAGGTAATCGTCCGCTCCCAGTTCCAGGCCGAGAATTTTGTCCAGTTCGTCGTCCTTGGCGGTCAGCATCAGAATCGGCGTGTTGTTCCGCTCCTGCCTAAGCGTCTTGCACACATCCATGCCGTCCATTTTCGGCAGCATCAAGTCCAGTATGATAAAATCGGGCTGTTCACTTCTGATCACGTCCAACGCCTGTTTGCCGTCGTACGCGGTCACTACCTGAAACCCCGCTTTTTCCAGATTAAACTGCAGCAGCTTCACAATCGACACTTCGTCGTCTACAACCAAAATTTTGGTCACAAGCCAGTACCCCCCAGGTTTTGCGTCCTTCTCTCGCTAGCTAGCTTTACCAAAACAACGAAAAAACTCAATTTTAGTCTGCCAGATGCCCAAACAGCTTTACAAGTTAATTTTCAGTAAAGAATAACCGCCTGGAGTTTGTCTGCAAAAAATAACCTGAGCCCGGTACAATACCGAGCTCAGGCATCTTGATTCAGGGCTTTTTACCTTCTGTCACTTGACAGGGGAATACCGGTTTGCCGGACGTACTGCTCACTTAGTTAGTTGAGCACGTTCATCACGTTGCGAACCGATTGGACAGATTTGTCGAGCGCCGCTTTTTCTTCCGGCGTCAGATCCAGCTCGATCACTTTTTCCAGGCCGTTTCCGCCCAGCAGGGTCGGTACGCCCAGATAGAGGTCGCTGTATCCGTATTCGCCTTCCAGGTAGGCGATCGCCGGCAGAATGCGCTTCTTGTCTTTCAGGATCGCTTCCGCCATTTGCACCAGGGAAGCGGCCGGCGCATAGTAAGCGGAGCCATTACCCAGCAGATTGACGATCTCGCCGCCGCCTTTGCGGGTGCGTTCCACGATGGCATCCAGACGATCTTTCGGGATCAGTTTTTCCAACGGTATGCCGCCTGCGTAGGAGTAGCGCACCAGCGGCACCATGTCATCCCCGTGACCGCCCAGCACAAATCCGGTTACGTCTTCTACGGAGACGTTCAGTTCCATCGCCACGAAAGTGCGGAAACGGGCGGTGTCCAGCACTCCGGATTGGCCGATGACCCGCTCCTTCGGGAACCCGGACGTTTTGAAGAAGGTGTAGGTCATCGCGTCTACCGGGTTGGACAGCACGATCACGATGGAGTTGGGCGCATAGGTTTTCACCTGTTCAGCCACGGAGCGCATGATGCCCGCGTTGGTGTTCACCAGGTCGTCGCGGGACATGCCCGGTTTACGCGCAATGCCTGCAGTGATGATCACGAGGTCGGCATCTTTGATGTCAGCGTAGTTGGCCGTACCGGTGATGTTGGCGTCAAAGCCCAGCACCGGCGAGGATTCCATCATGTCCAGCGCTTTCCCCTTGGTCGGGTTTTCCAGTTGCGGAATGTCAACCAGCACGATGTCTCCCAGTTCTTTTTGCGCCAGGATGAATGCCGTGGTAGCACCGGTAAAGCCGCTGCCGATGACAGCGATTTTTTTGCGTTGGAATGCCATATTGGTTCGCCTCCAATTATTTTGAAGTGCAAAAGCCGGTGATCGTCTCGCTTACATCTCTGTTGGATTGATTACATGTTTTTGATCAGGGCATCGGCAAACTCGGAGCATTTCAGCTCAGTTGCGCCTTCCATCAGACGAGCGAAGTCGTAGGTTACGGTCTTCGCGGAGATGGTTTTTTCCATGGAGGAAATGATCAGGTCTGCCGCTTCGTTCCAGCCCAGGTGACGCAGCATCATTTCGCCGGACAGGATGACGGAAGACGGGTTTACCTTGTCCAGACCAGCGTATTTCGGAGCAGTACCGTGGGTTGCCTCAAATACGGCATGGCCGGTCAGGTAGTTGATGTTGGCGCCAGGTGCGATACCGATGCCGCCCACTTGCGCTGCCAGTGCGTCGGAGATGTAGTCGCCGTTCAGGTTGAGTGTAGCCACGACATCGTACTCAGCCGGACGGGTCAGGATTTGCTGCAGGAACGCGTCGGCAATCACGTCTTTTACGATGATTTTGCCTGCTGCTTCTGCTTCTTTTTGCGCCTTGTCAGCGTCGCCGCCTTCCGCTTTGATGCGGTCGTATTGTGCCCAGGTGAACACTTTGTCGCCAAATTCGCGCTCAGCCAGTTCGTAGCCCCAGTTTTTGAACGCGCCTTCGGTGAACTTCATGATGTTGCCTTTGTGCACCAGCGTGACGGATTTGCGCTTGTTGGCCAGCGCGTAGTTGATTGCCGCGCGCACCAGACGTTCGGTCCCCTCTTTGGAAACCGGCTTGATGCCGATACCGGAGGTTTCCGGGAAGCGGATTTTTTTCACGCCCATTTCCTTTTGCAGGAATTCGATAACCTTTTTCACTTCCGGGGTGCCTTCCGCCCACTCGACACCGGCATAGATATCCTCGGTGTTTTCGCGGAAAATGACCATATCAGTCAATTCAGGATGTTTCACCGGAGACGGAACGCCTTGGAAGTAGCGAACCGGACGCACGCACGCGTACAGGTCCAGCTCCTGGCGCAGTGCCACGTTGATGGAGCGGATGCCGCCGCCGACCGGCGTGGTGAGCGGACCCTTGATTGCGATCAGGTATTCGCGAACAGCAGTCAGGGTATCCTCCGGCAACCACTCGCCGAATTGGTTGAACGCTTTTTCTCCTGCATATACCTCAAACCAGGCGATTTTCTTTTCGCCTTTGTACGCCTTTTCCACGGCCGCATCCAGTACGCGGACAGCCGCTTTCCAGATGTCGGGACCGGTACCGTCACCTTCGATGAACGGGATGATCGGGTTGTTGGGAACCACCAGTTTTCCGTTGTCTACCGTGATTTTTTCACCGGCAGCAGGCTGCGACAGGGTTTTAAACACAAGAATCCCTCCAGTGTGAAAAAGTAGTGAAAGAATATTTCCAGACGTAGGAGAACTACCACGCGACGTGGTAGTTCTCAAGCTTGCGCTCAGGAGTGTCGCACCGCTTTGGCGGCCGCCTCCTCCACGCTCGGAAAAGCAAAGGTCTTAGCGCTGGTCGATCGGCACGTAATGCCGGTTGACCGGTCCGGTGTAGTCAGCGCGCGGACGGATCAGGCGGTTGTTTTCATACTGCTCCATGATGTGCGCGGTCCAACCGGACATGCGGCTGATGGCAAAGATCGGCGTGAACAGGTCGCTTTCCAGTCCGAGCGAGGTGTAAACAGACGCGGAGTAGAAATCGACGTTCGGCTTCAGGCCTTTTTCGCCGGTTACCATTTCTTCGATTTTGACGGACATCTCGTAGAGGTCGGAACGGCCCACTTGTGCCGTCAGCTCTTTGGACATTTGTTTCAGCCACTTGGCACGCGGGTCGCCGTCCTTGTACACGCGGTGTCCGAAGCCCATGATCTTTTCCTTGTTGTCCAGTTTTTTGCGGATGTAGGATTCCACGTTGTCGATGGTGCCAATTTCCGCCAGCATGGCTGCCACCGCTTCGTTTGCGCCGCCGTGGAGCGGCCCTTTCAGCGTGCCGATGGCAGAGACGATGCCGGAGTAGATGTCAGTCAGAGTTGCGACAGTGACGCGCGCGGAGAACGTAGACGCGTTGAACTCGTGATCTGCGTGCAGAATCAGCGCAACGTCAAATGCCTTCACGGCCGTCTCCGACGGTTCTTCCCCCGTCAACATGTACAGGAAGTTTTTCGCGATGCTGTAAGACGGATTGGGGGCAACCGGCTCCATTCCCTTGCGGATTCGCGCAAACGCTGCCACCAGGGTAGGAGTTTGTGCCACCAGTCGAATCGACTTGCGGTAGTTGGCCTCCGGAGACATGTCCTGCGCCTCTTGGTCGTAGAGCGCTAGCGAAGAGACAGCTGTGCGCAACGCCGCCATGGGGTGTACGCCTTTCGGATAAGTGCGGATGCTGTCGATGACTTCTTTCGGCACCGCAGCATTTTCACCCAACTGCTTTTTCAAAGCCTCCAGCTGATCGCGCTTCGGTAGGGCTCCATGCCAGAGCAGGTATACGACTTCTTCAAAGGTAGCGTTTTCAGCGAGTTCGTCGATGTTGATGCCTCCGTAGCTGAGCACACCGTCGACGATGGAACAGATCGAAGATTGAGCGGCAACAACGCCTTCCAGTCCACGAGTAGCTGTCATGTAACTCTCTCCTTTTCCACTCTAAGCTATATGAAGTTGTCAGGATGAAGTAGGGGCGGTTCTTTTTACTACCCCCCTCCGCTGTGAATGAAGTGCTGAGGTTCATCATTCGCTTTCTCGTCGGGCCGAAAGAGGAGGAGAGACCGGATGGCCTTGCAACTGCATGGCAATAAAAAGAATCCAACCGTAATTCGACACAATTATAAAAGATTATAGCGATTTTGTGAATGAAAAAAGTACAACTTGCCCGGAAAGCGCAAGGTCCAGCCAAAACTTGTCAGCCCCGGAAAGCATGCTGCATAATAGGTACATGGAAGTTCGCCGTCCCCTTGGGGCCAGAAAGGAGAACGCGTTTGAATCGGGAAAACTGGGTGGAACGCCTCTTTCAACTGCTTCGATTAATCTGGGTCTGTCTGCTCGTGTACGCGGGCTTCAAGCTGACCCAATTTGCATTACCCTTACTTTACCCATTTCTCATCTCGTTAGTCATCGCGCTGATCATCCACCGACCGGTCACCTATCTGACGAAAAAGGCTCGGATTCCCCGTTGGCTGTCGGTGACCGTCGCGCTGCTTCTGCTGATGGTGCTTACCGCCGGCGTCGTCACCCTGGTCGTCACCGAGACGGTCGTCGAGATCGGGGAACTGGCCAGACAGCTGCCCGGGTTTGCCAACGAGCTGGGCACGTACCTGCAGCGGACGATCTCCCAAGACTTCCTGATGGGGTTGTACAACCAGGTGCAATGGTTCTACGAGCAGCTAGACCCCAGTTACAAGGAAAAGATCGACAGCACCGTGGGCAAAGGGATCACCTCGATCACCCAGGCCGGTCAGCACCTGATCGTGCAGTTCCTGGAAGGGCTGAAAAACCTGCTCCTCTCGCTGCCGAACCTGGCGACTGTGCTGGTGATTTCGATCTTGGGCGCCTTCTTCATTGCCAAGGACTTCTTCCTCTGGGAAGCGCGCTTCCGCCGCCTTATGCCAAAGGGCGTAAACAAACGGCTGAATCAGATTTTCAAAGACCTGAAAGCCGCGCTGTTCGGCTTTGGCAAGGCGCAGCTGACGCTGATTTCGCTCACCGCCGCGATCGTGATTGTCGGCCTGTTGATCCTGCGCGTCGAATACGCCATCACCATCGGGCTGATCACCGGTCTGGTGGATCTGCTTCCGTATCTGGGCACAGGGACGGTCTTTATCCCCTGGATTGTCTATCTCTTTTTCAAAGGCAACTACAGCCTGGTGATCGGCTTGTCGATCCTCTACGCGATTGTGTTGATTTTCCGTCAGATCATCGAACCCAAGGTGGTGGCGGAAAACGTCGGTCTCGACCCGCTGCTGACGCTGGTCGCCCTGTTCGTGGGCCTGAAACTGTTCGGCTTTCTCGGGCTGATCATCGGTCCCGTCTCACTTGTGCTGATCAATGCACTGGTGAAGGCGGACGTCTTTTCCGACATCTGGCGATACATCAAGGGCACGTAAAAAGGAGGCGCCATTCCTCCTTTTTTTCGTGTCCTGGCGCCGATTTACCTGCGGAAAAGGATGTGCACGCGGCCGCTGGAGATGAGCGACCAGAGCCAGCGCTTCAAGAGATGGCGCACGATTAACCGCGTGTAGGGGATGAGAAACAACAGCCCGAACAGGTCGGTGAAAAAGCCCGGCGCCAACAGCAGCACTCCGCCCGCGAGAATGAGCGCGCCGTCGATCAGCGCTTCCGTCGGCATCTGGCCGCGCGAGAGCTGGAGCTGCAGCAGCCGAAGCACCTGCATGCCCTGCCGTTTGGCCAGCCAGGCGCCAACCAGTCCGGTCAGGATCACCAGCGCCACCGTGTTCCAGCCGCCAATCACTTTGCCTACCGCGATCAGACCCCACAGCTCAATCGCCGGCACGACGACAAACAAGACCACAAGGATGCGAAACAGCATGCTACGCTCCTCCTTCGTACTGAGCCAGGAGCCAGGCATAGACGTCCGGTTCCGCACGGGAGAGACGAATCGGTTTCATCGTCGGCGTCGTGAAGGCGTGCATCGTTTTGCCGGACACCAGCAGCGTCTCGTCCGGGATGCGGTACACCTCGTAGGCAAATGTCAGCCGCACCGGCGTCAGCTCTTCGATCCGCGTGCGTATTTCCACCCAGTCATCGTACCGCGCCGGCAGCTTGTACCGAAGCGTCGCCTCCGCGACCGGCAGCAGCACCCCTTTTTCCTCCAACTCGCGATAGGTTAGCCCCGAGTGGCGAAGAAACTCCGTCCGCCCCACTTCAAACCAGGTCAGATAGTTGGCGTGATAGACCACGCCCATCTGATCCGTTTCGCCGTACCTCACCTGCAGTCGGTGAGTATGTACAACCGCACTCAATGCAACCGCCCCTTTCTCCTGTTATTGTACCACAGTCCTGCGATAAAACCTGCTTTCCGCCGCCTCCTTTCCCTTGCGGACGGACAAAAAAACCGGCGAAGAACGAAGCAGTTCGTTTCTTCTCCGGTTTTGGTTGCTGTAATACGGGGGCGTTAGCGGATCGGGCACGCGCCGCCTTCGCACGATTCCGCCGTCACCAGGTCGGAATCGCCGCCGTTCTCAAACTGCTGCAGGATGGCCGGGTCAAACGGCTTCATCGACGCTTTCAGCGCTTCGTACTCCTCTTTGGTGCAGGCTTCGTACGGAGCAAGCTGGTACGTGCCCCCGTCGAGCTGCAGGAACGACACACCGACGAAGTTGTCCCAGTTGGAGTAGACGATCTCTTCCACCTCGCCCCACTCTTCCGGCCGAACCGTAATCGTGTTGGAGGAGTTGTGCTCCGTATACTCTTTCTGGAAGCGGAAATAGGTCTCAAACTGCCGTCTGGCGCTGACCTGTTCCTTGGTCTCCTTGGCTCCGGAAGCCACCGGAAAGTCGATCACCAGCGTACGGGCGTTGGCCATGCGCTCCTCGTGGGTGTCGCCCGGCGTGCCCACTTCCGGATGGACTCTCCAGCCCAACGCCTGAACCGCTTTTGCCAGCGGATCTTCGGCGTTGATCCGAATGCGGCGGATGTAGTACGGCGAGTGGGACCAGTGCAGACCGCTGGATACACCGCCGGCCACCTGGGAGAGCGTGCCCTCCGGCTTCACCGTGGTCACCAACAGCGGCGCGTTGACGCGCAGCTCGTATGCGTAGCGATTTGCTTCCTCACGCGCAGCTTTACCGAGCAGACGAAGCAGTTCCACCTCCTGCTCCTCGGTGTATCCGAGCGAAGCGATGGCGTCCTTTACTCCGGTCAGCGACGTGCCGAGCAGACGGTCACGCTGCTGCACCCTGTCCCAGTGAGGCAGTTCCAGCGTCACCAGCGTCATGCGCAGTCCGGCGCGGGCCGATCTGCGCTGCGCGTCCAACAGGCCGTCCAGATCCAGGTATTTGGAGCCATCCGGGCTTTCCTTGACGAACTGCACCAGATTGACGGTGGTCAGGTTGCACACGCCGTAGGAGTCGAGCAGAATTTCCGCACACGGGTTGAGCCCCTCCGCGTTAGGACGGCGCCGGTTGGCCTCTTCCAGGTTGATGAAGCCCGGCTCGCCTTCCATCTGCATCATCGTAAAGACGAGGTGCAAAAATTCCCGGCTCGGCTGTTTCGTGAAGGCAATGGAGTTGTTGGACATGCGGCGATGATCCAGTCCAAAGCGGCCGTCTCCCACCTTTTGAATCGTGTCAAACCAGGACGGCTTCCGATCGCCCAACAGTTCGCCCACCATGCGGTGATGAGCGAGCTGCTCTTCTGTCCAGAATCCGTTGATGCCGTATTTGGCAAACAGGCACTCATAGTCGTCATGGTCAAACAGGAAGATCTCCGCCGTACGGCGTACGCCCCCCACCACGACGTTGGCTCCGATCAAGTTGCCGATGTCGAGAATGTGGATCGGACGCACCTTTCCGTAGCCCTTCTCGTCGCTTTCAATTGGCTCCAGATACGGATCGATTTTGTTTTTCAGCACCTTGTCGATGCCCTCAAACATTTCGCGAAGCGGTTCGTGGCCGCTGGCCGTACCGCCGAAGCGCTTCAGCCGCTCCCCTTTGGGGCGGACGCTGTTGTAGGAGATTTTCACAGTATGGATGTGCTCATATTCCTTTTTCGTCAGGATGTCCAGGTAGAGGCGCAGCGACTCGACCCAGCCTTCCTTGCTGTCACCGACGTAGATTTTGGCAAAGCCGTTTTCCAGCACTTTCAGTTCGGAGCGCTCCAGCCGCTGGTGTTTGGGCAGGGGCTTGTACTCCGAGGAAAGCAGGGTAACATTGGTGCGGATCGGCGAGAGTCCTGCCGCCATCTCCTTCGTGCACTTGAAGCCGACGCCTGTTCCCACCAACAGCAGGTAGAACAGGTCGCACAGATCCTCCCAGGATTTGATGTTCAGGAATGAACAGTTGAAATTGGCCAGCGGATACAAATCAGCTACGCCGTTTTCCGCTCCGCCCACCCAGAGGGTGCGGCCGGACAGGAACTGTCTGAGATTGAACATGTTATCAAACAGTCCTTCCGCTTCCTTCTCCAGTTCCTGCAGATCAGGGGTTAGCCCGATCTTTTGCAGATGCTGATAGGCCAGCTTGATATTGTAATCCACCGAACGGCGACAGGTTTCTTTCCAAGTCTCCCGTCTGCCTTTTTCCGGAAGAAAACGGGAATACGTCCGATAATAAACGAATTGTCCCAGTGCATTCATGTGCGGCGGGAAATCGGGGTAACGGTCCAGAAATTCATCCCGCAAAAAACGGGTTCTCGTCTCTGTAGCCAACATGTCGGTTCCTCCTTCAATACTATCATCTCTAGTTAACCCCTTTTCCCGCAAAAACTCAATAGTTTTTTCTATATGTTGTGTGCAATATTTTTCGACAACACAATATGTAGTGTTTTTGTGAAAAAAGGGACTTGACAAGGCTGTTCGCCTGCCGGGAGAAAACACGCTCACGAAGTCCTCATTTTAGCAGATTTTTTGTCGTTTTTCAGCCCCCCTCCTGCACTTAGCGTGCCCGAAAAGAAAACCGCCCTGTCCACCGTGCAGTATGGACAGGGCAGAACGATGAGGCATATCGAAAAAGCGGCATGACAAAACGAGGGGGACGCGTTCCATCCCCCTCCCAGATTCAGGGTATTTATAGCAATTCTTTACAGCACTCGGGCATGTCCAGTGTAAATGTGGCCGCGTTCGGAGTCGACTGTGACGATTTGACCGTCTTTCAGCAGTTCCGTAGCACGCGTGACGCCGACGATGACCGGGACGTTGAGGTTGAGCCCGACAATGGCGGCGTGAGAGGTGAGTCCGCCCTCTTCGGTAATGACCGCGCCCGCCTTTTCAAATGCGCCGATCATGTCCGATTCCGTTCCAATCGTCACGAGGATGCTGCCTTCCTGCATCTTCTCCAGCGCTTCCTTCGCCGAGCGTGCAACCACGACCCGGCCGGTCACCACCTTGCGCCCGATGCCTTGTCCCTTCGCCACAATGTCGCCGATGACGTGAATTTTCATCAGGTTGGTGGTGCCTACTTCACGCACCGGCACGCCCGCCGTGATGACCACGAGATCACCGTGGCGGACATACCCCGCCTCCAGCGACTGCTGCACGGACAGCTCCAGCATTTCGTCAGTCGTATTGGCCATTGGTCCAAGCACCGGGTAGACCCCGTTGACGAGCGCGAGACGGCGCACCACTTCAGCGTGCGGCGTAACTGCGACGATCGGCGCTTTGGGACGGTACTTGGAGACCATGCGCGCGGTATGACCGCTCTCCGTCGCCGTGATGATGGCCGCCGCATCCAGGTCGAGCGCGGCGTTGGCCACGGCCTGGCTGATCGCGTCTGTAATGGTCATCTGCTTTTGCACAGCCTGGTTGTACAAAATCTCCCGGTAATTCAGTTCCTGCTCCGCTCTGAGCGCAATCCGGTTCATCGTCTCCACCGACTCTACCGGATATTTGCCGGCTGCCGTTTCGCCGGAGAGCATGATCGCGTCCGTGCCGTCAAAGATGGCGTTGGCCACGTCGCTTGCCTCCGCCCGGGTGGGGCGAGGATTGCGCTGCATCGAGTCGAGCATCTGCGTCGCGGTGATGACCGGTTTGCCTAATTCGTTGCACTTCTTGATCAGTTTTTTCTGCACCAGCGGCACTTCCTCCGCCGGAATTTCCACGCCCAGGTCGCCGCGGGCCACCATCAGTCCGTCGGAAACGGCGAGAATTTCGTCTACGTTGTCCACGCCTTCCTCGTTCTCAATCTTGGCGATGATGTCAATGTGAACGCCGTGGCGTTCCAGAATTTCGCGAATCTCCAGGATGTCGGCGGCCTTGCGCACAAACGAGGCAGCGATAAAATCGACGCCCTGCCGGATGCCGAATTCGATATCCTGTGCATCCTTTTCCGTAATCCCCGGCAGGTTGATCTTGACGCCCGGCACGTTGACGCCCTTTTTGCTTTTCAGCGTGCCGCCGTTCTTGATGCGGCAGATGATCTCATGCCCCTCTACCGCTTCCACGGTCAGACCGATCAGCCCGTCGTCGATCAGGATCGTGTCGCCCTTCTTCACGTCGCGCGGCAGATCGGCATAGGTGATCGAGATGCGTTCCGCCGTGCCGGGCACGTCCTCTGTGGTCAGCACGATCGTCTGGCCCTCCTGCAGTTCCACTGCATCCACAGCCAGCGTGCCGGTACGGATTTCCGGTCCCTTGGTATCCAGCAGGATGGCCACCTGCTTGCCCGTCTCCCGGGCCGCCTGCCGGATGTTGGCGATCCGGGCGGCATGCTCCTCGTGGGAACCGTGGGAAAAGTTGAGCCGGGCCACGTTCATGCCGGCGTGGATCAGTTTTTTCAGAGTCTCGACCGACTCGCTCGCCGGTCCGATGGTACATACGATTTTCGCCTTACGCAGCACTGTGCGTCCCTCCTATGAAACAAGCTGTCAATATACGCCGTACTAAATGGACAGCGTGCGCGCCAACTGATAGATGGACAAGTCGAGCTGGTGCTTTTGCGCCAACGCATCCTTGAAATCGACGTCGACGATCTGGTTGTTGCGGATGCCGACCATTCGGTCCCGCTTTCCTTCCAACAGCAGGTCAACGGCCGCCGCCCCCATGCGGCTGGCCAGCATGCGGTCAAACGCAGTCGGCGAACCGCCCCGCTGGATGTGGCCGAGCACGGTCACCCTGGTTTCCCAGCCGGTCCGCTGCTTGATTTCCTCTGCGTAGGTGGCAGCGCTGCCGACGCCTTCCGCCACGATGATGATCGAGTGCTTCTTGCCGCGGCGGTTTCCAGCGTGCAGCCGTTCGATGATGTCGTTCATGTCATGGTCTGCTTCCGGAATGATAATTGATTCCGCACCTGCCGCCAGACCGGCCCACAGCGCCAAATCTCCGGCGTCGCGCCCCATTACTTCGATGATGTAGGTGCGCTCGTGCGAAGTGGCGGTGTCGCGGATTTTGTCGATCGCTTCCACAATCGTATTGAGCGCGGTGTCAAATCCGATGGTGAAATCGGTACACGGAATGTCGTTGTCGATGGTGCCGGGCACGCCGATGGTGGGAATGCCTTTCTCCGTCAGCTTCTGCGCCCCGCGGAAGGAACCGTCGCCACCGATCACGATCAAACCTTCGATGCCGTGCTCGTGCAGTTGGCGTACCGCCTTCTCCTGTCCTGCCTCTGTTTTAAACTCTTCACTGCGGGCCGAAAAGAGGATGGTTCCTCCCCGATGGATAATGTCCCCGACTGACCCCAGCGTCATCTCCTGGATATGGCCGCGCATCAGCCCTTCGTACCCGTGGTACACTCCGTACATCTGCACGCCGTGATAGGCGGCACGTCGAACGGCGGCGCGAATCGCCGCGTTCATCCCCGGAGAATCTCCGCCACTGGTCAATACTGCGATTTTCTGCATGGAAACCACCTCTCCTGTCCTAAACAAAGGCCCAACGACCCTTCTTATCGTCATTAGCATGTCTTGAAACAGAAACAGTATGTGCCAAAGAGCCTTTGATACATGCTGTATCAGTTCCGGATTTATATCTGTTACACTCATTGCGGAATATGTGCCATACTTTTTGAATGATCTGACAAATTCCGCGTCCGAATACGATTTTAGCAGATTTTTCGCGCAGAAAAAAGCAAAAAACGCCTCCTCTGGATCAGAAGGAGGCGTAGGCACCAATCTGTTTAAACTTCTCGTAGCGATCCTGTATCAGTTGTTCCGGACTCAACCGGTCGAGCTGTTCCAGTCCTTCCAGCAGCTTCGCCTTGACCCGGCTGGCCTGCTGGACCACATCGCGGTGTGCCCCACCAAACGGCTCCTCGATGATCCCGTCGATCACACCCAGCTCCAGCAGGTCGGGCGCGGTAATCTTCATCGTTTCCGCCGCGCGCATCGCCAGGCTGGCGTCCTTCCAGAGAATGGCCGCCGCCCCTTCTGGCGAAATGACCGAGTAGGTGGAGTTTTCCAGCATGTAGACGCGGTTGCCGACGCCGATCGCCAAGGCGCCGCCGCTGCCGCCCTCGCCGATCACGACGCAGATGATCGGTACGCGGAAGCCGGCCATCTCCCGCAGGTTGCGGGCAATCGCTTCACTCTGGCCGCGCTCCTCAGCCGCTTTGCCGGGATATGCCCCCGAGGTGTTGATAAAGCAGATGATCGGGCGGCCGAATTTGTCCGCCTGCTGCATGATCCGCAGCGCCTTGCGGTAGCCTTCGGGATGGGCCATGCCAAAGTTGCGGCTGATGTTTTCCTTGGTGTCTTTTCCTTTCTGGTGGCCGACTACTGTGACCGGACGGCCGTCCAGTTTGGCAATGCCGCCGACAATCGCCAGATCGTCGCCAAAACAGCGGTCACCGTGCACTTCCAGAAAATCTGTGAAAATATGATGAATGTAGTCCAATGTCGTGGGCCGCTCGGGGTGGCGGGCGATCTGCACGCGCTGCCAAGGCGTCAGATTGCCGTAAATCTGCTCGGCCAGGTCCTTGGCCTTTTTCTCCAAACGAACAACTTCATCGGAAAAATCAATGCCTTTTTCCTCGGTAAACCTGCGCAGTTCCTTGATCTTTTCCTGCAGTTCCACCAGCGGCTTCTCAAAGGGAAGTTCGCCTGCCATTTCTACACTCCCTCCCGAATCGTGTGCAGCTCGACGATTTTTGCCAGCGTGGTCCGCATGTCCTTGCGATGCACCACCATGTCGAGCTGTCCGTGCTTCAGCAGGAATTCCGCCGTCTGAAAATCTTTCGGCAACTCCTGGCGAACCGTCTGCTCAATCACGCGGCGGCCGGCAAACCCGATCATTGCGCCCGGTTCGGCGATGTTGTAGTCGCCGAGCGAGGCGAAGCTGGCGGTCACCCCGCCGTATGTCGGGTTGGTGAGCACGGAGATGAACAACAGCCGCTCCCGGTCCAGCCGGGCCAGCGCCGCGCTCGTCTTGGCCATCTGCATCAGGCTGAGCACGCCCTCCTGCATCCGCGCACCGCCGGACGCGGAGAAAAGGAGAAACGGCAGTCGCCGCTCCACGGCCCGCTCGATCGCCCGGGTGATCTTCTCGCCGACGACCGAGCCCATGCTGGCCATCCGAAAGCGGGAGTCCATCACGCCGATGACGATGCGGTTGCCTCCCAGCACGCCCTCGCCGGTGATGACCGCCTCGTTGAGATTGGTGTTTTTCATGTCTTGTTCCAGCTTCTCCAGATAACCGGGAAAGCCGAGCGGATTGGCGGTGATCAGGTCCGCGTCGAACTCCTCGGTCAGCTTCCCGTCATCCAGGAGCGACTGGATCCGCTCGGGAGCGGACATGGGGAAATGGTACTGGCAGCCTTTGCAGACGCGCAAATTTTTCTCCAGGTCCTTGGAGTAGTGGATGCTCCCGCAGTGCGGGCATTTATTCATCAGTCCCTCGGGAACTTCCTTTTCCTTGGGTCCCGTCACAGTGGCGCCGTCCGCGCCGGCGGGAACGCGCGCAATCGTCTCCGCAGGGACAGTCGCGAACTTTCGCTTCTTCCCGAACAGGTCTTTAAGCACAGTTACACCTCACCTTTCTGGTCAGTGAAGGATCGTGCCGAGTATTTCCTGGACTTCGTGAACTTCGCTTTCGGGCACGAGAATTTCGTACTGCTTGGAAACCTTCGCCTCGCGTACCTTGACCAGGAATCCTTCATCTGTCAATCGTTGCTGTATCCGTTCCGCTATTTTTGCGCTAGGAGCGATGTAGATGACCGTCCACATGCTGGCAACCTCCTTCAGCGTCCAAAACAGGTCTGCCTCATCATATCACAGCGCCAGCGCTCGTCGCAAATCAGCAGAGGGAACGGACTAGGCGGGACGCACGACTAGAGCTTGCTGTTTTCCAGGTGCTCGCGCATTCTCTCCACCGCCAGTGCTTCGTCTCCCTCGCGAATGGCTTCCATGATCCGACGGTGCTCCGCCAGCGCGGTGCGGGCCCGACCTTCGCGTCCCAGCGATTCGCTGCGGACGCTGTCGCTGTACTCGACGAGCGGTGCCCAGATGCGATGCAGAATGGAGTTGCGGCTGGAGCGGCAGATCACGCGGTGAAACTGGTAGTCTTCCTCGGTGGGAACCTCGCCGCGCTCCACGCGCTCCTCCGCCGCCGCCAAGATCCGCTCCATCTCGTCAAAGTGCTTGTCTGTGGCACGCCGGCAGGCCAACCGCACCGCTTCCAGCTCCAGAATTCGGCGCATTTCGATCAGGTCTTTTTTCGTCTTGTAGTCCCGCAGGATAAAGTAGCCGAGAATGTCAATCAGGCGGTTGTGTCGGTAGTGCTTCAAAAAGGTGCCTTCTCCCCGGCGGGTTTCAATCAGTCCCAGCAGTTCCAGGGCTCGAAGCGCCTCCCGGACGGAAGAACGGCCCGCTCCCAGTTGTTCGGACAGCTCCCGTTCGGACGGCAGCTTGTCGCCGGGGCGCAGGTTTTTTTCCCGAACAATTTCATGGATCTGCAGCAGAATGCCTTCGTACACTTTTCGTTCTTGCGCAGAACCGAGCACTTTTCACCCTCCTCATTGACTGTCTACGGCGAAGCACCCTCCTGACCGCGCACACGGTTGGGAGGGTGTTCTTCGTTGTTTCCCGTACGGCCGGGATTACGCCTTTTGCAGCGAGATGGCGGCCAGTTTTGCCGTTCTTTCCTTGACCTCTTCGGGATCGACGGTAATGCGGGCCACGCCGCTTTCCATCGCCGCCTTCGCCACCGCCGCTGCCACGTGGGGAGCGACGCGCGGGTCGAACGGCGCCGGAATCACCTTGTCAGCAGACAGCTCTTCCGGCGAGATCAGATTGGCGATGGCGTAAACCGCCGCTCGTTTCATCTCTTCGTTGATGTTGGTGGCGCGGGTATCCAGCGCACCGCGGAAGATGCCCGGGAACGCCAGGACGTTGTTCACCTGGTTGGGGAAGTCGGAACGGCCCGTGCCCACCACGGCAGCACCCGCCGCTTTTGCTTCGTCCGGCATGATTTCCGGAACCGGGTTGGCCATCGCAAAAATGATCGGATCGCGGTTCATCGACCGGACCATCTCCTGGGTAACGGCACCGGCCACGGATACGCCGATGAACACGTCGGCGCCCTTCATCGCTTCAGCCAGATCCCCTTGCTTTTTGCTGCGGTTCGTAATTTTCGCCATTTCTTCCTTGACCGGGTTCATGCCAAAGGTGCGGCCTTCGTACACGATCCCCTTGGTGTCGCACATGATCACGTCTTTGACGCCCATGGACAGGAGCAGTTTGATGATGGCGATGCCTGCCGCTCCCGCCCCGTTGGTGACCACGCGGACATCCTCCAGTTTTTTGTTCACCACGCGCAGAGCGTTGATCAGACCGGCGGCGGTCACGATAGCCGTACCGTGCTGGTCGTCGTGGAAAATCGGGATGTTGGTTTCCTTTTTCAGGCGCTCCTCAATTTCAAAGCACGCAGGCGCGGCAATGTCCTCCAGGTTGACGCCGCCAAACGTCGGCTCCAGCAGTTTCACCGTCTCCACGATCTTGTCGACGTCAGTGGTGTTCAGGCAGATCGGGAAGGCGTCGACGCCGGCAAACGACTTGAACAGAACGGCTTTGCCTTCCATGACCGGCATGGCCGCTTCCGGACCGATGTTGCCCAGTCCGAGCACGGCGGTACCGTCACTGACCACGGCCACCAGGTTGGCTTTCATCGTGTAGTCGTATACTTTGGACACGTCGTCAAAGATTTCCTTGCACGGCTCTGCCACACCCGGCGAATACGCCAGGCTCAGGTCGCGGGCATTGCGCACCGGCACCTTGGTAACCGCTTCCAGTTTCCCTCTGTGCTTCCGGTGAAGTTCCAGTGCATCCTCTCGCAAATTGGACACAAGTACCACTCCATTTCATGTCTATCTGGTATCGCTCTGATTCACTTATCTATATCGAACCTAAGTGGTCAGACCACTTTTTTGGGTATGTCCCCATTATAACAAAACCCATTCTCCTGTAAAGCCGCCGAAAACGGCGAAAAAGGGAGGACTTGGTTCATCCTCCCCAGTTTACTGGCAATTCTTTTTGAATTACGCTGTCACTTCCCACAATTTCTCGCGCTTGCTCCAAAAAGGCAGCATCCACCTCTACGCGAATCGCGTCCGGCAGGCGGATTGTCTGCTTTTTTCCTTCGTAGTACAGGACGACGGGAATCGTTCCTTTTTTTTCGACAAACAAGCGCTGCAGCCGGTGCAGTGTCGAATCGCGCTCCTGTTCCGGCGTAATTTTGACAAACAGCACGGGCTCTGTCGACGGCCTGGGCAGTGCTTCAACATCCCACATGCGGGAGACCAGCAGCTTCACCGCATCGTCCTGATGATCCACCCGCGCTTCCACGACGACGATCCGCTCCCGCTTCAGCAGGTCGATGTATTTGGCGTACACCTTTGGAAAGACGACCATCTCCACCTGGGCGGTTTTGTCCTCCAGCGTGACGAAGGCCATCGGTTCCCCTTTCTTGGTCTGAATCCGCCGCTCTTCGACGATCATGCCCACCACTTTCACCGTCTGGTCCCGGGCGCACTCCGCCAGCGCAGAGACGGCGTGCACCTCCGGCCGGTTGAGCAGGTGGGCGAACTGGTCCAGCGGATGTCCGGACAGGTAGACACCAAGCAGTTCCCGCTCTTCTTTCAACTGCTGGCTGCGCGAAAACGGTGGCACATCGGGGTACTCGGACGGCAGGCGCACAGGCTCTGCTCCGTCTTCGCCGGCAAACAGGTTGAGCTGGTCGGCGTCCCGCTCCTGCCGCCTGCCCGTCGCTTTGCCCATCGCCTCGTCCAGCAGCACCATGAGCTGGCTGCGGTGACCGGGCAGCGAATCCAGCGCGCCGCACAGAATCAGCGATTCGACCACCCGCCGGTTGACCAGCCTGCCGTCCACCCGGGCGCAGAAGTCAAACAGGTCGCGGTACGGACGTTTGGCCCGCTCCTGCACGATCGACTCGATGGCGCCGTAGCCGACGTTTTTGACCGCCGCCAGTCCGAAGCGGATCGCCTCCTTTTCCACGGTAAAAAAGGCCTGACTCTCGTTTACGTCCGGGGGCAGCACGGTCAGCCGCAGCCGCCGCGCCTCTTCGGTGTACTCGGCGATGCGCGTCTGGCTGCCGATGGACAGCGACAGCAGCGCGGCCATGAAGGCGAGCGGATAGTTGGCCTTCAGGTAGGCCATCTGGTAGGCGATGATCGCGTAGGCGACCGAGTGCGCCTTGTTGAAGCCGTAGTCGGCGAAGCGGACGATCAGGTCGTAGATTTCGTTGCCGAGCCGCTCCCCGTAGCCCTGTCTGACGCAGCCGGCGACGAACTTCTCCCGCTGCTCGGCCAACAGTTCCCGTTTCTTCTTGCCCACCGCCCGCCGCAATATGTCCGCCTCGCCCAGGCTGAACCCGGCCAGCTTGGAAGAGATCTGCATGATCTGCTCCTGGTAGATCATGAAGCCGTGCGTTTCTTTCAGGATCGGCTCCAGATCGGGGTGGGCGTAGTGCGCCTGGGTTTCGCCGTGCTTGGCCCGGATGTACTGCGGGATAATCTCCATCGGCCCCGGCCGGTAAAGGGCGAGCACGGCGACAATGTCGGCCAGGCTGGTCGGCTTCAGCTCGCGCAGCACGCTGCGGAACCCCGCCGATTCCAGTTGAAAGATCCCCGTCGTCTCGCCGCGGCTGAGCATCCGGAAGGTCTTGGCGTCGTCGGGGGGAATCCGCTCCAGGTCGAGGTCGATCCCCTGTTCTCGCAGATGGCGCAGCGTTTCCTGAATGATCGTCAGGTTGCGCAGGCCGAGAAAATCCATCTTTAACAGACCGATCTCTTCCAGCGCTTCCATCGGATACTGGGTCAAAGCCAAGCCTTCGCTGCCGGTCTGCAGCGGCACGTACTCGGTCAGCGGCTCCGGTGCGATCACTACGCCGGCCGCGTGCGTGGAAGCGTGGCGGGGCAGCCCCTCGACGCCCCTGGCCGCTTCGATCAACTGCTTCGCCTGGCCGTTCGTCTCGCACAGCTTGCCCAACTCTGGATTGAGCTGGAACGCCTTGTCGATGGTCATGCCGGGAGACTGCGGGATCATTTTGGCCACCCGGTCCACCAGGCCAAGCGACAGCCCCAGTGCCCGCCCCGCATCGCGGACAGCAGCCCGTGCCGCCATCGTGCCAAACGTGATGATCTGCGCCACCCGGTCATGACCGTACTTGTCGGCCACGTAACGGATCACCTCGTCCCGCCGCTCAACGGAAAAATCAATGTCGATGTCCGGCATCGTCACCCGCTCCGGGTTGAGAAACCGTTCAAACAGCAGGCTGAAGCGAAGCGGATCAACATTGGTGATCTTCAGCGCATAGGCCACCAGGCTGCCCGCCGCCGAACCGCGTCCCGGCCCGGTCGGAATGCCCTGCTCATGGGCGTGGCGCATGAAGTCCCAGACGATCAGAAAGTAATCGGTAAAACCGGTCCGCGTAATGATCGCCAGTTCGTGTTCCAACCGCTCGCGCACCTCGGGCGTGATCTCGCCGTAGCGCTCGCGGCAGCCTTGTTCGCACAGTTCGCGCAGGAAAGTTGTCGGTTCCTGTCCGGCAGGCAGGGGAAACCTGGGCAAAATGTGCTGGCCAAACGACAATTCCCACTGACAGCGTTCGGCGATGGCGGCCGTGTTGGACAGCGCTTGCGGCGCATAGGCAAACAGGCGGGCCATCTCGTCGCCGCTTTTCAGGTAGTACTCGTCGGTCTCGTAGCGGAATCGGTTCTCCTCGTCCACCGTCTTGCCCTCGCCAATTGCCAGCAAAATGTCATGCTGCCGGTGCTGCTCCCGGTAGACGTAGTGCACGTTGTTAGTAGCGACGAGCGGAATGCCCGTCTCCCGCCCCAGATGGAGCAGCCGCTGATTCAGCCTGCGCTCGATCTCCAACCCGTGATCCTGCAGTTCCAGGTAAAACCGGTCAGCGCCGAACACCTGCTGATACCAGAGCGCCGCCTGTCGGGCTCCCTCGCTGTCGCCGGCGAGCATCAGCCGGGCCACCTCCCCCTCCCGGCAGGCGCTCAAAGCGATCAGCCCCTCGCTGTAGTGGGCCAGCGCCTCCTTGTTCAGCCGGGGGAGGATGAAGTGGCCCTCCGTGTTGGCCAGCGTTGCCAGCTTGAGCAGGTTGCGGTAGCCGCGATCGTTCTCCGCCAGCAGCACGAGATGGTACGGTGCGGGGGCATTGCGCACGCGATCCTGCAGGTTTCCTTCGATGACGTACGCCTCCATGCCGATAATCGGCTTGATGCCTACGTCCCGGCAGGCCTTGTAAAACGGCACGGCGCCGTACAGGTTGGCGTGATCGGTCATCGCCAGGGCCGGCATGCCCAGCTCCGCCGCCCGGCGCACCAGTTCCTCGATGCGGGCCGCGCCGTCGAGCAAACTGTATTCCGTGTGCACATGCAGATGGACAAAGGGGGTCATCGCGTTCCTTCCTCTCTTGTTCCGTCCCGTTGTCGTTTTCTTTCATTATACTTCATCCCGCCCCTGTCAGGGCAGGCGTGGGCTTTACAATCCCTTGCCGCATGGGTATAGTGAAGATAGGGATTCCCTTGCCAGCAACGGCCGTCGAACGGGAATCAAATGAAAGAGACCGAAGCGTTGCCGCGCTCCGGTCATCGCACAATAGACGTTTCCGCAAAGGGAACGGCCCGTTGGGAAGAGGAGTAGGTCGCGGAGCTGTCGGACTCACGCGCGGCCTACTTCTTTTTGTTCGTCAGGAGCATGACAACCAGGCTTCCAAACGCCAGCATCAGACTCAACGCTTGGTATACGGTCATCGCGTCACCCCCTTTCTTGCAGGGATGGAAGTGCCCCCTTTGCGAACTGATGTGCTATTGTACAAGAAAATTATACCACAAAACCATATGAGAACAAACATTCCCCTGTCCAGATTGCCCGCTTTCGCAAACTTTGGTAGGATAGTACCAGATCGCAGGAGAGGATGAATCCATGCATGTGGTTTGCGACCTATGTAACCGGAGTGCTGGCTTCCCTGGTGGCCAGCGTGTACTACAGCATTACCGCTCGTCAGCGTGGGATGCACCCGTTGGCGTCGCGCATGACCCTGGGCAAGATGAACATGTCGCTCGGCGTGTTGGTCACGCTGCTGGGACTCAATCAGTTGACGTTTGACCAGCTGGACGTGATCCGCGTCGTGATCGCCCTGGTGCTCCTGTTTGTCGGCGGTGTCAACCTGATTCTCGGCACACGCAACTTTCTCCGCTACCGCGCTGCGTGGCAGGCGGAACTGAAAAAAGGCTCGTAGCCGTCAGAGGCCGAGCCTGCCATGGGAACGTTTTTCCTCCGTTCCCATTCGTTTTTTCTGGCCAAAATCGCTGTTCCTGCGTATAATGAGCCTGTGTGACATTCTTGCTTCAGACAACCGAAGCGGCAGGTGCCGACGGTTGTCCTTTTTTTGTTTATGCTGCTTTTGCAGCCGCTCCGCTCTTCAGCGCAGGTCTTCCGCCTTGGCCCACATCTCCGGGGGATTCAACTCGTAGATGCCGTTCTCCCGGTACATATAGTGGTTCATCACAAATTCGCGCCGGATCGTGGCGATATCGTCGTGGAAGCGGCGGATGTACTCGTTGATTTCCCGCTCCTCGTACTTTCGTCCCCGCTCCAGTCCCCGCACCATGTGTTCGAAGACGATCAGCTTTTTCTTTCGCTGCGTCGGGATGTGCTTCAGCCTGCCGTCCGCCGTGAAGAAATGGCGGATCACCTGCATTTTCTCCGCCGCCCACTTCTCGTCCGTTTCCTCCATCTCTGCCGCTCCTTCCGTTCCTTTCGCCTTGTCCAGCAGGGTCAGAAGCGCCTGCGATTTGCGCGTCAGATTGGTCTCGTGCAGGGTAAAGTAAATCGTGTTTTTTTCCCGCCGCTCATAGACGATCCCGGCCTCGCGCAGCTTTGCCATGTGGTGCGTGATGGTGGGAGGGGTGACGCCCAGCTTGCCGGCCAGCGCTTGGCCGTGCAGCGGACCGTTCGCCAGGAGCGCGACGATGCGCAGACGGGTCGGGTCTCCCAGCGCTTTGTAAAAGGTGACCAGCTTTTCCAGCTGCATGGAAACCCCCTCCTTCCGTTTCAATCGTGTATATCGTGCCCATTACATTAGATGATTGTCTAATCATAAACATAAGCCGCTTTTTCTCCGCTGTCAATGCGGACCGCGAAACGTCCGGGCCGGTCAGCACGTATATACCAGTAAGAACTGGAAAGGTTCAATCGGCAAAGAAAGAAAAAAGGGAGGACAACCATGCGCGATCAATCCCCCTACCGAATCATTCTGTATATCGGTTATTTCCTGATTGGGATGCTCGGTTTTTTCGTTGCAGTCGGACTGCTCAACTTTTTTCTGTCTTCGTACAGATAACCTCACCAATTGACATTGTACAGGTCAGCAAGCCAAAAAGGCCGTCCGCGGCACTGCCGTCCGGACGACCTTTTTTGTGTGTAATTCCGTTTGCGTGATCCCGATTGATTAGCGATCGATGATCTGCGCCGTTACCATCGCCTGTCCCACCTGCTGGTCGCCGTGGTACACGCAGACTTCCACCTTTCCGAAGCGGCGGCTGATGTCCATGAGGCGCGGCCGCACCTCGATCTGGCTCTCCATCTGCACCGGCTTCAAAAAGTAGACGGTGATGTTCTCCGGCACCATGTCCCCGCGCCGCTGCAGCCGCAGCAGGTTGCACGCCGCTTCCACCATGACGGTGGTCATGATGCCGCTGGCAATCGTCCCCAGGTGATTGGTCATCTGGGGTGTCACTTCCCCCTTGTAGACGAGCTGGTCTCCCTGCCGCTCCTCACGGAAGTGGGACATGATCAGGTTGGGGAACGTCTCGCTCATCTGCGGCTGCTTGGCCGTATACTGCAGCGCCTTCAGCACGTCGTTGCGGCTGAGCACGCCGACCAGTTTGCGGTAGTTGTCCACCACCGGCAGCAGTTCGATCCCCTCCCACACCATCAGATGCGCGGAGGAGGCCACGGAGACGCGCGGCGACGTGGTGATCGGATTTTTCGTCATCACCTTGTCGATCGTCGCTGTCTCCTCGTGGCCGATGATGTCTTTCGACGTGACGATCCCAATCAGCCGCATCTGCTCGTCGACGACGGGAAAACGGGTGTCCTGATACAATTCCGTATACTGGTGCCACTTGGCGACCGTGTCCGTCGGGAGCAGCACGGGCGTCTCCGCCAGCGGTTTGAGGATGTCTTCCACCATGACGATCTCTTTTTTGATCAGCCGATCGTAAATGGCCCGGTTGATCATGGAAGCGACGGTAAACGTGTCATAGCTGGACGAGATGATCGGCAAGGCCAGCTGGTCGGCCAACCGCTTTACCTCTTCACTGGTGTCAAAGCCGCCGGTAATCAGGACGGCCGCTCCCTGCTGCAGGGCGATTTTGTGCGCCTGATAGCGGTTCCCCACGATCAGCAGGCTGCCCGCGTCGATGTAGCGCATCATCGCCTCCAACTGCATGGCGCCGATGACGAACTTGTTCAATGTCTTGTGCAGCCCCTCGCGGCCGCCCACGACGTGACCGTCGACGATGTTGACCACTTCGGCGAACGTCAGCCGTTCAATGTTTTCCTTTTGCTTTTTCTCGATCCTCACCGTTCCGACGCGCTCGATCGTGCTGACGTAGCCCTGCGTTTCCGCTTCCTTGATCGCCCGGTAGGCGGTGCCTTCGCTTACATCCAGATCCTTGGCGATCTGGCGCACGGAGATCTTCGTACCGATCGGAAGACGGTCAATATATTGTAGAATTTGTTCGTGTTTGGTTGCCATCTGCTTGTACCCACCCTCCATCCTATGCTTCCACAGCGGTATCGTTGCCCCCGGCTCGCGCTGCAGCCGGGACCGGCCAACCCGGGATGTTCAGGTACTCTCCTGGGTTCACTATACCCGATGGCCGGGTAAAAAAAAAGAGTAGCTTTGCGGCTACTCCGGCAGAAAGTATATCATTAAGGGGGTTTTCATCGTGTCTTTATCTTACCCCGGGAATATTACAGAAAGATTACAACGGCTTTACAGTTTCGTTTCAGAGTACCATGGCCCAAAAACAGGCCGCATCGCTATCTCCACAAGGCGGCCAACAGCCCCTGCACCAGTCCGATGACACCTCCCAGGATAAACCCGAGAATGGTGATCATGCGAAACTCCCGTCCGGAAATCCCCACGATCATCTCCTCGATCCGTTCGATTGGAAAGCCCTCCACCTGCCTGGTGACGATGTCGCGGACGGAGAGTTTGTGAAACAGCCGTTCCACATTGTGCTCCACTGTCTCCACCATCCAGCGCGCCAGCCGGGGAATCACCTGGTCCGCCACCGTCTGTCGCAGCGGGGAGAGCAGTTGGCAAAGCGGCTTGTCCAGAAGCCGGACGCCCTGCTCCTCCAGCTTGGCAAACAGGGCAGACGACCACGCTTCCACCTGCTGCGCTCCGATCCAGTCATACACGTCCCGCACGGTTTTGTCCAGCCATCTGTCTGCTTCCTGACGCAAAAAGCGGTTCAGCCGATTCACCAGTTCCGGATGGGCCAGCAGGTCGTCCAGGTAGGGAAGCAGTTTGCCGACGATTTTTTCCTCCGTCAGAAACATGCCGACCAAGCCGCCAAACATGCCTCCTCCGCCGAGCATTCCGCGCATCATCTGCTGCACTGTCTGCTGACCGTCGGGTGAGTGCAGATAGGCGCGAAAACGCTCCAGCAGGAGACGGCTGGCATCCTCCAGCGCCGTGTCGATCCGGGCCATGCCCTCTGCGGGGATCAGTTCGCGCAGCCGCTTCTGTTCATGATGATGAATCAGTTCGTTGACAAACGCCTGCCACCGTTGCTGAAGCGGACGGCGCACGCTCTCGCTTATCCCGCCTTCTTCGGCCAACAGCTCGGGAGCGGCAGCGTGCAGAAACTGGCGCAGGGTGCGGCCGTCCGCACACCATCTGTCGACCACGCCGGTCAGCCAGGTGTTCAACGTTTTCTCCATTCCGCTTTGAGCCAGCGCCCGTTTGATGCCCTCGGCGGTCAGCAGGTACTCTTCCACCAGCCGACCCATGTGGACGGCGATCTCATCCCGCCGGCGGGGAATCAATCCGGGTGTAAACGGCACCCGCCAGCCGCCGATCTGCCACGGTTTGTGCGGGCGAAACAGCATGCGGATCGCCAGCTCGTTTGTCATGCCGCCAATGGCGGAACCGACCGCCACGTTCATCAGCAACACTAACCACGCATTCATCTGGCCAAACGCCCTCTCTTCTCCTCAATGGAACCAAAGTATATGCCTGCTCATAAAATAGACTAACTTCATGTCTGATGGGAAGGGGATTGCCATGTCTTACGTTCCAACGGTTCTGCAATCGTACGATCCCAAGACGGACAACGATTTGTATCTGCCCCAAGCGTGTCTTCGCAAGTGGAAGCTGGACACGTCGACGCTTACTGTCCAGTTTGGCAGCAAGACTGCTTGCGCCCGCGTAACGGGCATGGAACGAAGCGGCCTCACCCTGATTCGCCCCTCACTGGCCCACACGCTGCATCTGCCTATGGGAGTTCCCCTGCTGGCACGTTATTACGCGAGCCAGCAGCGTCTTGTTTTTGGCCCCTATCTGGGCGTTCTGGTCTCCCGCTACAACCCCCAGTCCCCAGCCGCCCCGTTTGGTCCGTTCACCTCGTTCTTCGACGAGATAGCGGACGTCTGCCTCCGCCGCGGCGGAATCGTCTGTGTATTTCGCATGCAGGACGTCAACTGGAAACAACAGATCGTCCACGGCATGGTTCGCCACAACGAAAAGTGGCGGCAAACGGTGCTGCCGTTGCCTCAATGCATCTACAACCGGCTTTCCCGAAAGCGGGAGCAAAGCGAGGCCATGGGTGATTGGATCGAGCGGTGCAAGGAATTCAACATCCCGTTTTTCAATGAACAATTTCTCAATAAGTGGCACGTTCACACAGCGCTGGAAAACGAGCCGGCGGCTGCCGAACACCTGCCGCAGACGGTATGCTATTCCGGTCTGACGGATCTGAAACAGATGCTGGAGCAGCACAAAACCGTCTACGCCAAGCCGGCAAACGGCAGCATGGGCCGCGGCATCATCCGCCTGCGGCGCACCGCCGGCGGGTATCAGACAGCACGGCTCGGCAGCGCGACCCGATCATTTTCCAGTATTTCCGGCCTGCATCGATACCTGCAGAACCGGACAAACGGAAAGCCGTACCTGCTGCAGCAGGGGCTGCCGTTGATCGGCATCCAGCAGCGCCCCGCCGACTTTCGCGTACTGGTGCAAAAAAACCGCAAAGGCGAATGGGCCGTCACGTCGATGGTCGCCCGTCTCGGCCAAAACAGCATCGTCTCCAACGTCTCCCGCGGCGGTGTGATGATCGGTGCCGCCCAGGCTCTGCGCGTCTGCGGCCCCTGGGCAACGGGTACACGTCCGACCGTCGCGACACTGCGAAGCGTTGCGCTGAAGCTCTCCCGGCTGCTGGAGCAGTCGCTCTCCGGCCGGTACGCGGAATTTGGCGTGGATCTCGGCGTCGACATTCGCGGCCGGGTCTGGCTCCTGGAAGTGAACAGCAAGCCCTCCAAAACGGCCAGCGCGATACCTGAGGCGGCCAGGGAAGACAGCTCTGTCCGGCGCGTACGTCCATCCGTTCTGCGCATGCTGGATTACGCCGCCTATTTGTGCGGGTTTCCCCGGACAGCCAAACGGAAACAAACCGGCAAGAAAATCAGACGAAGGTGACCCTCCATGACGGCAAAGCAAAAAAGCCTGGGCATTATGACCCGATGCCACGGCCCGCATTTTCAGGAAAAATCGTACTACAAAAAACTGACGCTGATCGGACGCAAGGCAGGCATTCACGTCTTTGTCTTTTCACCGCGCCAGGTTGATTTTGAGTCCCGTACCGTCGCCGGGTTCGAATATCGTAACGGCGCCTGGCGCAGCGGAATCTTTCCGCTGCCGGACGTCATCTACGACCGCTGTTTTGTCGGTCCGTCATACCGCCACTATAAACCATTCGTGAAGAAGTTGCAAAACGACCCGCAGATTACGTTTTTGGGCCACGGTCTCTCCGGCAAGTGGCAGGTGCACCAGATGTTGAGCAAGTCGCCGGAGTTGGCGGCGTGGATTCCTCCGACCGAGATACTGACCATTGCCGCGCTGCGGGAGATGCTGGTAACGTACGGTGCTGCCGTAATCAAACCGTCTGCCGGCACGCACGGTGCCGGCGTGGTGCGGATCGTTCCCACTCTCAACGGCTTCGAGATTGTCGGGCGGGATCGGAAAAACGAGCCGTTTTCCCGCATGATTCGCACAGCGCAAGGGCTGAAGAGCTTCATCGCCAGCTTTACCGCCGGGCGGACGTTTCTGGTCCAGCCGTATCTGTCGCTGCACGCACCGGACGGAACGCCTTTTGACGTGCGCGTTCTGGTGCAAAAGAACGGCCTCGGTACGTGGGAAATCACCGGAAAAGCCGTCCGGCTGGGCGACAAGCGCAGCATCACGTCCAATCTCCACGGCGGCGGCAAGGCTGTGCCGCTGGGTCCTTTTCTCGCCCAGCATTATCAGCCGGAAGTGCAAGCCCGCATCGAACAGGAAATCGACCGCCTGGCGACTGAGCTTCCTCCCTATCTCGAGAAGGTGCACGGCCGGCTGGTTGAGCTGGGGATTGACGTCGGCATCGACACGGCGGGCAACGTCTGGATCATCGAGGTAAACAGCAGACCGGGACGGACCGTGTTCCGCCTGATTGACGATCCAAAGGCCCGGCTCCGCTCCATCGCGCATCCGGTTCGCTACGCCCGCTATCTCATGAAAAGTATGTAGGAGGTACACAACGCATGGAATCGATCATAGTGCGGCTCCGCTTCCTGTCCTACCCGCATGTCTCCGGCATTATCCTGCCGTCCCACCTGTTCCAAAAGCTGCAGCTGCGTCCCCGCCAAAAGATCAAGGTCTCGCTGGGAAAACGGGAAGTGGTCACGACCGTCTTTCAGGACCGGCGAAATCCGGACAGCAGTATCGTCAAGGTCACGAGCCTGTTGAAAGCCGATCTGGGCATTCCGCACGGCGGGCTGATCCACATCAAATGGGAAGATGACACCCTGCGCATCGGCCCCTCCATCGGTATTGTCACCACTGGACTGCGCAGCAATTCCCGCCAGCCGATCGGAGCGCGCACCTCGTTTTTTTACAACCTGCTGCAGGCTCAAGAGGGGAAAGGCGTCTTTTACTTTATCTTCTCTCCGCACGACGTAAACTGGAACGATCACCGCGTGGACGCCTGGTTTTTGCGCCCGTCGAAGCGAGGCGGATACGTCTGGCGGAAAATGAACACCGCCCTGCCCGACGTCGTCTACGACCGCATTCCTTCCCGGATGATGGAGCGTCAGGAAGCGGTTCAGGAATTTAAATTCAGGCTGGCTCACTACGTAAATCTGCCGATGTTTAACCAGGGGTTTTTCGACAAATGGACCGTGCATCAAATCCTCTACCCCAATCCCGAAGTGAATGAACACATCCCGGAAACCTATTCCTCGCCGTCGCTGCAGACGCTCCGCACGCTTTTGCGGAAATACCCGCTCGTCTATCTGAAGCCGAAAAACGGCAGTCTGGGGTACGGGATCGTCAAGATCGTCCGCCATCCGGGCCGCGGCTTTGACGTCACCTACCACTCCGGCAGCAAAATCGTCAAGCGGCGCTTTGCCAAGCTCTCCTCGCTGTACCAGCACGTGTTTCGCACCCGCCGTGTCGGCTCCTATCTGGCTCAACAGGGCATCTCGCTCATGACGTTTGACGGCCGGCCGTTTGACTTCCGCGTCCACCTGCACAAGAACCAGCAAAACAAATGGGTCGTCTCCTGCATGGCAGCCAAAGTGGCCGGCTCCGGCAGTGTCACCACCCACGTCCGCACCGGCGGAACCGTCATTCCAGGCGATGAACTTCTGACATACCTGTTCGGCAGAAAGAAAGACCTGATGGTTGAACGCATCACCCGAGCCGCCATCCTCATCGCCACTGCGCTCGAACAGGCGAGAGGGACAGACATGGGAGAACTGGGGCTGGACATGGGGATTGACACCCACGGCCACGTCTGGATGTTTGAAGCCAATTCCAAGCCGGGGCGGTCCATCTTCAAACACGCCCGGTTGAAACAGGCGGACCAGGAATCCAGCCGCCTGCTTGTCGACTACAGTTGTTATCTGGCCAACTTTTAAGCAGCGAGGCGAACCACCGTACAGGAAGGAGGAAACACCCATGCTCCAACAGCGCTCCGGGTGGCTGACCATCCTCCCCAGCGGCCGATGGTTTTTGCACGTCCCGCGACAAGCGCTCACGCCGAACAACCCCCGGCAGTTGATTGCCCACCTGGGGCCGTTTGACTGCAAAAAACGGCTGCACCTGGGCAATCCAAAGCCGAAGCCGGGCCGCATCCGTACCCGCATCAACTGCAAGACCGTCGACAACACTTTGAAGATCGGACCGTTGATCGGCATTCTGACTGTCGGGGACGGACCGACCTTTCTCGGCAATCGTGACCATTTCAAGGACCTCTCCCTCTCCGGCAAAAAGTTGGGCGCGTTGGTCTACGTATTTACTCCACAGGGGATCAACTGGGAAAAGAAACACGTCCGCGGCTATCTGTACGACGATCAGCAAAATCAGTGGCTGGAAACCGTGCTGCCGTTTCCGCACGTCGTCTACAACCGCGTCCCGTCGCGCCAGGCGGAAAGACGCTCGGACGTGAAGCGAGCCCTGGATCAGATCGAGGACTTGCAGAACGTCACGCTTTTCAACCGCTGCTTTTTTGACAAGCACACGCTGTTTCGCATGCTCAGCAGCCACGCAGAGGTAGCCCCCTTTTTGCCGGAGACGAAGAAGCTGGATACGTTTGCCCATTTTCGGACCTTCTGCAACAAACACCGGTTTGTCTACCTGAAGCCCGTTCGGGGCAGGGCCGGTCAGGGCATCATGCGGGTGGAGCTAAACAAGAACGGCTGGTTCCTGCAGCGACTGCAGGAAAAACGCGCGATTTCCCGCCGCTTTTCCTCGCTGTACGCCGTCTGGAAACACGTCAAATTGCACATGCGGAAACAGGGGTACATCATGCAGCAGGGAATCCATCGGGCGCTGTATCTGGGAAAGCCGTTTGACGTGCGCGTCCTGGTGCAGAAAAACGGCAAGGGCGAGTGGTGTGTCACCGGAATCGGCATCCGTCGCGCCGGATCGCAAAACATCACCACCCATGTGCCGCGCGGCGGCTCGATTCACCCCCTGTCCACCGTGCTGAACGCCCTGTTCCAGGAAGATGCTGCGGCTGTTGAAACGAAGATCAAGGAGACCTCGCTGACCATCGCCCGCGCCCTGAACGAAGAGATCAAAGCCTTGGCGGAAATGTCGATGGACCTGGGACTGACCGCGGAAGGACAGCTTTGGTTTTTCGAGGCCAATGCCAAGCCGGAAAAGTTTGACGAACCGTCCATCCGCCGTTCCTCCCTGTCCAACCTGATCCGTTACGCACAATACGTCTCCCGCCTTCCCGGCGGCAAGGGAAAGGCGGCGGGATCGAGGAGCTAAATCGCCGGCTGATTGAGGCCGGCATGTTTTTTACCCATGTGCAATTGTAGGCATAGGACCGAGCATCCGTTTTCTTCCAAATGAGAATTCTCTTGAATTGACGTTGCGTGCATGAGCTTCTAATCCTTGGAAATGATAATGGCAGGAGGTGTAAACACACATGAATCACTTCACACAAAACCAACAATATCAGCAGTTTCCGTCCATCGTTGCCCCTGCCAGCGCCATGTTTCAACCTGGTTTTGCCGGGACCAACGTGCAGGAGGTGCGCCAACTGAACCAAGGCGGTTATTCCGCATCCCTGAGCGGCGGGTACGCGCAGCAAGCTCAACCTCAGCAGCCGATCAGCCATTCGTTCGGCAGCGCTCAAGCCATTTTCCAACCCGGTTTCGCCGGGACTAACGCACAGGAAGTCCGTCAGCAAAACCAAGGCGGCTATTCCGCATTCCTGGGCGGCGGGTACGCGCAGCAAGCTCAGCCGCAGCAGACGATCAGCCCGTCGTTTGGCGGCGGTGTGCAGGCCGTGTTTCAACCCGGCTTTGCCGGCACCAATGTACAGGAAGTGCGCCAACTGAACCAAGGCGGCTATTCCGCATCCCTGAGCAGCGGGTACGCGCAGCAGGCTCAGCCGCAGCAGTCGATCAGCCCGTCGTTTGGCGGCGCCCAAGCCATTTTCCAACCTGGCTTCGCCGGCACCAACGTGCAGGAAGTGCGCCAGCAAAACCAAGTTGGCTATTCCGCATCCCTGGGCGGCGGGTACATGCAGCAGGCTCAGCCGCAACAGTCGATCAGCCCGTCGTTTGGCGGCGCCCAAGCCATTTTCCAACCCGGCTTTGCCGGCACCAATGTGCAGGAAGTGCGCGCCCTCAATGCAGGCCAGCCCGCTCCGCAGCAAACTGGCTCCATCTTCCCGAGCAGTTTCTGATGTCGGCACAACCGGCTTACATGAAAAACGTGACCGTCCCAAAACGGGCGGTCACGTTTTTTCGTGTTGATTGCAAGCATGTCCTGCGCCGGGCAGATTGCCTCAGCCGGAGACGGTCGGCGCAGCGGAGGGTTGGGCTTCTCTTGCGGCCATGATCGCCGCATACAAGTCATGCAGGTCTTTCAGGCTCTGCTCGTCCACGGTAAACGTCACGTCTCCAAACGTGTATCCGTCCCTCTCGACGCACGCCAGACCAGGGCCGTCATGCTGCCACTGCGCCTGGACGCAGGCCTCTGTCTCATCCAGCAGCTCCCGCACCTTTACGTGCTTTTCCAACGTATCGCGGAAGCGCTCCATTACCTCCGCCTGACGCTCGTCCTGCCGCGCCAGCCGATAGAGAGCCATCTCTATTTGCAGCCAGCAGGTGACGTAGAAGTGAAACTCCAGAAACAGCGTGGTCATCGCCTGCCGCAGTGCCGCGTCGCTGTCGCTCTCCCCTCTTTGCAGCCAGGCTGCCCTGACGTCCGCCTTTTTCTCCTGGATTAGATCGTAGTGGCTGACCGCTCCCCGGTAAAACTTGCGCACGATGTTGTACAGCATCTCCGGCGTGCGGGGCGGCAGTCCCCGGTAGCGATGTTTGACATCCCGCATCGTCACGTCGCCTCTTCCTGTGGTTTCTCGTGCTTTCATTGTACCGCAGAACCGGCGATCGTGCGCACCAAAAACCTCTGATTACAATTTACAATGTCTTCATGCCGGGCTTCCAGTTGGCCGGGCAGAGACCGCCCGCCTGCAGTGCCTGCAGCACGCGGAGCGTTTCGTCGACGCTGCGGCCGACATTCATGTCCGTCACGACCTGGTAGCGCAGCACACCTTCCGGGTCGATGATGAACAGACCGCGATGGGCCGCGCCGGTTTCTTCGTCAAGCACGCCGTAAGCCCGGGCCGTCTCCTTGGTAAAGTCGCTGGCCAGCGGGAACTTCACGGGCCCGATGCCGTTTTGGTCGCGCGGCGTTTGAATCCAGGCGCGGTGCGTATAGACGCTGTCCGTCGACACGCCCAACACTTCGCAATCCAGGTCGTGGAATTCGTCCAGGTGGTCGCTGAACGCGGTCACTTCCGTCGGGCAGACAAAGGTAAAGTCAAACGGCCAGAAGAACAGGACGAGCCACTTTCCTTTGTAATCGGCCAGGGTGACGCGCTCTTCCAGCGTCTCCAGGTTTTTCGTCGTCAGCATGTTAAAATCGGGGGCCGGTTTGCCTACTTTCAGTTCCACTTGCGGTGCTGTCACGTTCGTTGTCATGATGATGTCTCTCCTCTCCGGGTATGGGTATTGGGTTACTGGGCCTGTTCTTCCAGGCTGGCCAGCGCTTTTTTGATGCGGTTCGGGTTAAATCCGAGAATCTGCTTGTCGCCGATCAGCGTCAGCGGCACGGACATCACGCCCAGACGTCCCAGCTCCTCGCGATACGCCTCGTTTTCGTCAATGTTGCGCTCTTCGTACGCGATGTTTTGCTCCTCCAGATAGGATTTCAACTGCTTGCAGAAGCCGCAGTTGGTGCTGGAATACACGATTGCTTGTGCCATGAAATGATCGCTCCTCTTCTCTTTGGAATGCTTATTTGTACTGTGGTACGATTTTGGACCGCTTGTTGATGTACTTGTCGGCAGCCATCGCCGCGATGGCGCCGTCAGCGGCTGCAACGACCGCCTGCTTGACCGGTGTTTTCCGCACTTCGCCGGCGCCAAACACACCCGGTACGGCAGACTGCATGTACTCGTCGAGAATCATGTACCCTTCTTCATCCAGCGGGACCTGATCCTCGAGAAAATCGGTGCCCGGTTTGCTGCCCGACAGGAAGATGAACACGCCGTCGACAGACAGCAGCTCCTCTGCGCCGTCCGGCCGTCGGATGCGGATGCCTTCCACCTTCTGTTCGCCGACGATCTCCAGCGGACGTGTGCGGAACATTACCTCCGTATTGGGCAGCTCCGGCATCTCGTCTACGCCCTGCAGGTCGCCGCGCGGGATGATGAAGGTGATCTTGCCGGCAAATTTGGTCAGCGCCATGGCTTCTTCCAGCGCCTCTTCCGTGTCGCCGATGACCGCGACGTGCTTCCCTTGGTAAAACGCGCCGTCGCAGGTGGCGCAGGTGCTGACACCTCTGCCCAACAGGCGTTCCTCGCCGGGCAGCATGCGATTGCGTCCCTTGGAGCCGGTGGCGACAATCACCGCTTTGGCTTCAAACGTACCGTGCGCGGTGTAGATGCGTTTCACCTCGTCCTCCACATCCACGGCCGTAATCGTCGTCTGCAGGAACTCGGCGCCAAAGCTCTTGGCCTGCCGATTCATTTTGTCCAGCAGTTCTTTACCCGTCAGCTCGCCTTCCACGCCAGGGTAGTTGGCGATCTTATGGGTCAGGGCAAGTGCGCCGGTGCCGGGCGCTTTGTCGATCACCAGTGTCTTCAGGTTGCCCCTCGCCGTATAGATGGCTGCGGATGTGCCTGCCGGACCTGCGCCGATCACAATCACATCGTACATTCCAGCTCCCCCCTCTTTCCCAAATCAAATTAAAATAATTATCAACTAGGAACAGTTATCATTATACTTGATACAAAATGAAAGTCAATATCTATTTATAATTATTTTAAATAAAAACGCGTATGTAAAACATGTTTGACATTTTTCCATATGATTGGTACGCTGTATATGTAAAACATCTTTTACATTTCCCCAATGGAGAGACCGCCATGGAAAACAAGATCAAGCAGCTGCGCAAGCTGAATAACATCTCCCAGGAAGAACTGGCCAAGATGTGCGGCGTCTCCCGGCAGACCATCAACGCCATTGAAAACAACAAGTACGATCCCAGCCTCAAGTTGGCGTTTCAGCTTGCCCGCGCGCTTGGAGTGACCGTCGACGAATTGTTTCACGCGTAAGGAGGAGATGTAAGATGAAGATGACGACACGGATATGGGGTGCCGCAATAATCGGAACGGCCACTGTCATCATTGCGGGGTTTACCGCATATAAGTTGCTGATGGGCCAGCCCGTCGGCTTCAATGAGTTGATGCCCACGGCTGTTCTGCTCGGTTCGTTTTTTACCGCAATCACCTGGGGATCGCCTGAAGAGGGCGACGGCCCAGCCCAGGATGAAGAACTGGGTCGGTATATCACGATGAAAAGCGCCAAAATTAGTTACTTTATCCTCATCGGCCTGCTGCTCGCTGCGCTCGCCGTGGAAAAATGGGCGTTCGACCGGGAAAACATGGCGCTGATTGTGGTCACCTGCTTCGCGATGATCGTTTTACCCTTTACGGAATGGATCGTGTCCAGGCAGTACCGCTGAAAGGAAATCTCCCCAACGCACACAAGCCCGAGCTGTCCCGCCCGGGCTTGTGTTTTTTCTCTCCTATAAACCTATAACACGTTGGCTGTGCAGATGTGCCGGTAGCGATTGCAGCGGCCCATCCCCTCCGCGTCCGCTCTCTTTCGGCCGTCAAAGAACAGTCGCTCCGCTTCCAGTTCCTCGATTCGTTCGATCGTTCCCTGCAGATAGTCCGTGACGCGCCGGATCGCGGTGTCAATCCGCGCAAGCAGTCCGCCGTAGCGGATATCGAGCACCTCCCAGCCAAACGGCTTGTAGATGCGATGCCACTGATCGCGATGCACCCGCCGCAGTTCATCGACGCGCCGGTGCAGTTCGGGCAGATCGCGGGTGCACAGCCGCTCCAGCTGATCCCGCCTGTTTTCCTCGTACGAGCGCTTCAGCCGGATGCCGATCTCGCTTTTCACGCTCAAGACTTCACACAGCCTGACCGGCACCTCAAATACGTGCCGCCACGCCTCGTTTTGCCGCGCCGCCTCTGCCAGCGCACCGGCCAGCCAGCGATAATGGGAAGCGACGTCCCGCCCCTCCACGTGCCGGTCAAACAGACCAAGCAAGACGTCCTGCCAGAGCAGGTACCGGCCGGGATTGTCCGGCTCCAGCGGCTGCCGCCACTCGGCACCGGGGGGCGTGTCAATCGAGCCGAGCAGCCTGAACGCATCGGGATCGGCGCCCGTGCAAAAGCGAAATCGCCTGTTCAGCTTGCCCTCGTCCAACTGCCGGGCGTAGCCGTGTTCGGCAAACAGCTGCAGGCCGAGCAGGCTGGAAAACAGGTGATTCTCCCCTCCGTCGTCCATCCAGATCGTGGCAAACACATCCCTGATCCCCTCCCGCTTGCACGCCTCAAGCGCTGCGTTGGTGGCGAGGAACGTTTTCTCGTAATGGGTCCCGATCCCGGAAAACGTCCAGATTCCCCCGGCAAAGACGGGCGGGGAGCCGAACTGCTTGTGCAGGCGAATGTACTTCTCGTAAAAGGCCGGGTCGGTGTGGTAGTAGTCCCAGTAGACATACCTGACGTCCTGCGGCATGCCGGTGATCACGTCTTCAGGGATGACGGCGGCCTCATCGTAATAGTCACCTGTCTTTGACCCGATCCGGATGTACATGTCGCTCCAGATCATCGGCGTAAGGCCCAGTCTGCGCGTAATCGCCAGCACGCTGTTCAAGTGCTGCGTCATGATGTCAAACCGGGACCGGTACCCGTGCAGATCTAGATACCTCCCTCTCCCCAGCCCGTGCGCTTCGTCCATCCCGATGTGAATGTTCTTGCTGCGAAACGGCCTGGAGGCTGCCGTGATCATCTCTTCGACAAATTGATAGGTTCGCTCGTCCCCCGCCAACAGCACGTCCGACGTGTCCCGCAGTCCGTCAGCCGCCTTCCACTTTAAAAACGTCTCCAGGTGAGCCAGGGTCTGGATGCACGGGATGACCTCTATGCCAAACTGATGGGCGTAATCGTCGATCTCCCGTAGTTCCCAAGGCGAGTATCGGCCGCGCATGTAGCCGAAGTAGGGTTGGCTGTCGACAGTGTACGTGTCTTCCGTGTACAGCATCAGCACATTCAGGCCCATGACTGCCATGTGCCGCAGCAGCGTTTTCACGCTGTCCACGGTCGGCACGGCATTGCGCGACGCGTCCACCATCACGCCATTCATGGCAAACTGGGGTTCCTCCCGTATCCGGACCGGCCTGGTTGGCCCCTCCCGCAAAGCCTCTGCGAGCAGGCCAAGACCGCGGAAGAAGTGAATCGGCTGATCGTAGCGAATCTCGCCCCGTCCGTTTTCCCACGATACCGTCAAGTCACCCGGCGTGCGGATTGCGCGAACGGGTATGCCGTCCGGCGCGAGATACACGCCCAGCTGCCCGCCAAGCGCTTCCACACCCGCCGCCAACTCCGCCAGTTCTCCGTCCAGGCAAATGCCAAGCCGTGTGCTCATCCGTTTCTTTTCCTCCCCTTCGCATAAGCACTCACACCTTCACCACATACGCCTGCCCGCCCTGCCCCGCATCGCGGCGAATCAGTATTACCTCACCGCTCATGTGCGTTCCGGCGAATTGATAGCTGTCCGGTCCTTGATGAGAGAAGAGCGCCACCGCCGACCGCCCCTCCCGCCGGATCTCCAGCGCCGTTACCTGCTTTGCATCCAACAGGCGGTCCCGCGTATCCCTCACCTCCAGTTCCCGCACGAAAAGGCCGGCTTCCTCCCGCCCCAGATGGGTGGTCAGGACAGTTACAAAGGCGTGAAACCCGTGTGCCGCCTGCCGATAGACCAGCTTCTTCGCCGCCCGCTTCTGGTTGTAGTGGCGGGAAATCCAGCAGGGCTGCATCGTCCATTCGCCTTGGCCGAGCTGTATCAGGGTCAGATTGGCGCCCTCGGAAAAGGCGGTACGGGCCGTATTTGTCTCCCGATCGATCTGCAGCGGGACGTCCTCGGCAAAGTGAAAGTGCTGCGCGTATCCGTGAGCGCCTTCGGATCGGAAGGTATCCACCACGATCCAGCAGTCCGGCGGCACGTACAAAATCCGCCGCAACACCTGCACCGGCTGGCTGAGCGACAGGTACCCGTCGTGCCCCGCCTGCGCGTACGCATACGCCTCGTGAATGCGACAGTACCTGTCAACGGGCAGCGCCGTCCTGCCCCACAGCCACGAGTCGATGTAAGCGGACATCGGCAGGCCGTCCACGGTGACGACGTTGTGCTGAAACGTTTCCTTAAAATATTTGCGCTCGTCGTTTTCCATGTAGGTATAGCGGCCGGCATCGACGAGAAACTCGCGACCGTAGGCAGACAGCTCGATGTGCAGCAGATCGTCGTGACCGTGCGCTTTTCCCGTCAGGGCCATGTGTCCGGCGTCAAACAGCAGATAATGGGCGTCCGGCGACCACTCGCTGCGCATGGCGACATACCCCGCCTGTTCGAGATGAACCGAAACAAACGCAGGCGGTTCGGCCGGGAGCCGCTCGTACGCCTCCACCCCCTCGCGGCCAAAGTACCAGATGCCCTGATAGTCCAGCACGGGATAGGCCTGCGATTTCAAGTCTCCCCGGGAAAACAACACGGCGCCCTGGCAGAGGATGTCGCGAATGTCGGTATCGTCGCTGTCGCTGGCCATCGGCTGGTGACCGTTTGGTTTCATGAGCGCGAGCGAAGCAGTGTACATGTTATGGAGCGTCCGCTTCAGCTCGTCGGGATACGCCACTCCGTTTTTCTCCGCCAGCCAGACGCATTCAAACAGACACTGCAGCACTTCGTGGTGATACATCGGAGACTGTTCGTTGTGCATGCCGTCTTCAAACACCTGCAGGCGGACCATCGCGGACAGCCGCTCGATGGCCGCGCGCAGCCACGTCTGCGCCTCAGCCAGGTCAGGAAACAACAACCCGATTTGAAACAATCCGTTTGTTTCCAAAAATCCCCAGTTGCTCTGCCGATCGTGCGGCACGTAGGCGATGTGCAGATACATGCCGTGCAGCCGCAGCGCCTCCCAAAACAGCCGCTCTTCGTCCCTTCCCCATGCGGGAGAGCTGCGGACACAGTGATAGCCCTTGATCCAGTTGACGATCCGGATGCCGCTGTCCAGTTTGCGCCACGTATCCTTTACGTTGTAATAACGTTCCCGGCTGGCGTGCACCTCTTCTTCCGTCAGCGGGTTTTGCTCCAGCCAGTCCTTCATCAGCCGAACAAAGCCGGCCGCGTACTTTTCGTCGCCGGTCAGCCAGTACGCCTGCCCCAGTTCCGCCATGTACCGCGCCCGATTGAGCATGACTGTCCACTCAAAATCACCGTTGTGCCGGTACGTCCAATCGATGCGTCCGGGAAAGGTGACCGGCGTGTCGCAGCGCTCCATGTCCCAGCGGTGGGTAAAGATAAAGGTGTTTTCGCAAGCGAGGTCCGCCCGTTTCAACACCTCGTCCACCTCCTGCGGCCAATGGGATCGGCAGGCGGCAACCACATAGTCCCGGTCCTGCTCAGACCAAAAATACGCAGGCGTTGTCCTGTGTTCAGCCATGATTTCTCCTCCTCGCGAAGCGGGACGTCCTTTACGCGTGACTCGTCCCCGCTCCGTTCATTCTGTACGCGCGATCATCTTTACCTCGTCGAGCGATTGCCTGACGCACGACTCCGCCTGCTCGCCGAAGTATTCGAACGAGACAAAGCCCCGGTAGCCGCGCCTGACCAGCTCAGCCAACAGCTTCCGATTGTCCACGTCCCCCGTAAAGACGGAGACGGGAACGCTGTCGGCCCACCGCTGCGGCTGCCAGCGGTAGTTTTTGAGATGGACGTGATCGATCCATCGGTACAGGCGATCCAGCGCGACCAACTGGTCCCGTCCGTCCACGTAAAGGTTGAAGCCGTCAAAAATCAGGCGCAGGCGCGGATGATCGGCCGCAGCCAGCAGCGTTTCCACTCCCTCGATGCTGTCGGCGTAGGTGTTGTTGTGCAGCTCCACGGCCACGGTTACACCGTATTGCTCCCCTCGTTTCGCCGCCTGCTGCAGGGCGGCAATCATCCGCTCCCGCTCTTCTGCCGTCGACTGAGCAAACGGCTTCGTGCCGGCAAAGACGCGCACGGCCGGACAGCCCAGCGCGACCGCCTGCCGCATCGCTGCCTCCGTCTCCGCCAGACTCTCCGCTTCCCTGCCGGGAGAAAAATTGGCATACGTGCTGAGCATCGGCACGGCCATCCCCAAGCGGTGCAGCAGGTCGCGCACCTGCGTCAGCGTCCTGTTACGTCCTTTTTCTTCGGCCAGATGTCCCGTCCAGATTTCGAGCCCGTCCAATCCCAAGCGTCTGGCGACAGCGACTGCCTCTTCCAGCGAGTGTTCCTTCCATCCCGTCGTGCACATGCTCCATTTCACCGCGCTGACCTCCCCTGTGCGACTTCCACTTCCGCGCCGAGGTGATGCGAGCGATACATCGCCTCCACCACGCCGACGACACTTTTCCCATACGCCCCGGAGCACTCCGGTTCGGAGCCGGTGCGGATTGCCGCAAGCAGCGCCGCAAACTGCAGGGCGAACGGATCAGCTTCCTCTTCCACCTCGACGCGCCGGTACTCCCCGCCGTCGCTCATCCACAGCCCTTTGCCGCTGACCAGTTTCAGCATCCCGCCGGTAAAGATCAGCTCGGTTTCGTCTTTCGCCGCTCCCTTGTATCCGGACTGTGAAATCGTCGCCACCACGCCGCTGTCCGTCTCCAAATAGGCCAGGCCGCTCCCCTCGACGTCTCCCCTCGGGCCGAAGTGGCTGACAGATGCCTTCACCCGGACCACCCTGCTGTCCGTCAGCCACTGCAGCTTGTCGACGGAATGGACGCCCAGATTCATCAGTATGCCGCCGCCCGCCTTGGCCTTATCCAAAAACCAGGCAGGCCGCTCTTCACGGAAGTAGTGGAGGTGGCGCGTGTCGTTGACCATCACCAGCCGGCCCAGCGCCCCGGTTTTCATCAGCGCTTTGGCTTTGCGGTTCTCCGGCTTGAAGTGCTGGGTATGCCCCACCATCAGCGTCACGCGGTGCTGCTGCGCCGCCCGGATGATCGCATCGCACTCCGCTTCGTTCCTCGCCATGGGCTTTTCCAACAAGATGTGGCAGCCGTGCTCCGCAGCGAGGACGGCGGCCTCCCGGTGCAGGTGGTGCGGCAGGGCCACAACCGCGATATCAGGCTGTTCCCGTTCCACCATCTCCCTGTAGGACGTGTAGGGAGTGACGCCGAAGCGTCTGCCAACCGCCTGTGCCCGCCCGGCGTCGATGTCGGCGACCGCGACCGCCTTTAGCTCGCTGCTCGTTTTGATCGCCTCCAAATGGCTGTTGGCGATTTCGCCCGCCCCGATGACGACGACCCGGTACATGTCCATCACCCTTTCCGCTTGCCGCAGGGAGCTGTCCCGCGGCCGTTTACTTCAAACCGGAACTGCCTGCTCCGTGGACAAAGTACTTTTCTCCGATGAGAAAGACGATGAGAATGGGCAGGAGACTCAACAGCGCGGCCGCCACCAGGTACTGTTCGTTCCCGAACCACTGCCCCTGCAGCGCCAGGATGCCGATCGGCAGCGTGTACTTTTCTTTGGACGTCAGGTACAGCACCGGCATCAGAATTTCGTTCCACTTGGTCATGAAGGTAAAGATGGCCAGCGTGGCGAGAGCCGGCTTGCACATGGGCAAAAATATCCGCCAGTAGATTTGGAACGGATTGCAGCCGTCCAGCTTGGCCGCGTCTTCATACGCGGTCGGGACGCTCAAAAACGCCTGCCGCATCAGGAAGATCCCGAACGGCTGCCCGAGCCACTCGATAATCCACAGCGGCATCAGGGTATCCAGCATCTTTAGCTCCTTGAAGATGATAAACTGCGGAATCATCGTCACAACGGCGGGAATCATCATCGTTCCCAGCACGATCAGAAACAGCGTGTTTTTGAAGGGAAAATCCAGTCGGGCAAACGCGTAGGCGATCATGGAGTTGGACAGAATGGCCCCGATGACAGACAGGATCGCGACGATCAGGCTGTTCAACGTGTAGGTGCCAAAATCAGCCATGTTCCAGACTTCGGCGTAGTTGCTCCACTGCACGGGATCGGGCAGCCACGTGGACGGTACGGCCGTGTACTGCTGATACGTCTTCAGCGAGTTGAATACGGCGGTGACAAAGGGCACAAGCATCACGAGCGAACTGAACAGAATCACAGCGTAGCCGGCTGCTTTTTTCAATCGGAAGTAGTTCATGGAACGCCTCCTTTCACTCCGGGACCCATCCTTATTTCTCGTAATACACCCAGCGCTTTTGCAGTTTGACCTGGATCAGCGTAAGCACGAACAAAATGATGAACAGCACCCAGGCGATTGCCGAGGCATAGCCCATATGGAGGAAGGAAAAGCCTTCGCGATACAGGTACACCATCAGCAGCAGGCTGGCGTTGTTGGGGCCGCCGGCCGCCGTGGCGTCCACCGATCCGCCGGTCATCACGTAGATTTGCTCAAACGCCTGAAACGTGGAGATGGTGCTGAGGATGAGGACCAAAAAGGTCGTCCCGGAGATCATCGGCATGGTGATCTTGAAAAACTTTTTGACTGTTCCCGCTCCGTCGATGTCGGCCGCCTCGTACATCTCCTGCGGAACGTTTTGCAGACCCGCCAGAAAGATCACCATGATGTAGCCGACCCCCTTCCAGACAGCCACCAGCACCAGGATGGGGATGACCAGCAACTCGTCCTGCAGCCATTTCTGCGGCTCCAGCCCCAGCCGCATGAGCAGGGAGTTGGCCATGCCGAAACGCGGGTTGAAGATCGCGTCGGCCACGTAGTAGATCACCGTCCAGGAGGAGATGACCGGCAGAAAATGGGCCAGCCGGATCAGCTTCAACCCCCTCAGCTTCTGGTTCAGCGCGACCGCCAGCACCAGTGCCAGAAAGGTCTGGGCCGGCACGAACAAGACGGCGAAATAAACGGTGTTCCACAGCGCTTTCCAAAACACCGGGTCCTGCACCAGCTTCTCGTAATTGGCCAGACCCACCCACTTTGGCGGATTCAGGATGTCATAGTCCGAAAAACTGAAATAGAGCGAGGCGAGAAACGTCACCGCCACAAACACGACGAAGTGGACGATGTAAGGGGAGACCATTAAAAGTCCCCATCTCCCCTCGCTCTTCTTTAGGGCATTTTTCTTCACCGTTTCCATCTCGACGCGCCCTCACTTTTTGTAAAATGCGTCCAGCACCTGCTGCACTTCTTGATCCGCCTTGGCCATCGCTTCCTCTACCGACATCTCGCCCAAGAAGGCACGGTTCATGTTGTCGTTAAACTTGCTCAGCCACTCTTCCCACACCGCGTTGTCGTCCAGCCGGCCGGCGAAGGCGAAGCTGTCCAAAAACGCCTGCTTGTTTTGCGGCGGAGTGCCGGTATCGAGGAACAGCGGGGAGTTCGCCACCGATTTTTTCACCGGCACCGCTTCGCCCAGACGGGCCCATTCCTGCTGCACCTCGTCGTCCGTCACCCAGTACTTGATCCACTCCCAGGCAGCCTGTGCCTTCGCGTCGCTCGTCTTGCTGTTGATCACCCAGGAATTGGCGATGATCGGGGCAAACCGCTTGCCGTCCGGCCCTTTGGGCAGCAGGGTAACGTCGTAGTTCAGGCCCGCTTCGTTGGCCGCCAGCACCCTGGCGTAAATGCCGATCCGCATCGCTGCCTGCCTGCTGGGGAACGGGGCGACCGGGCTTTTAAAGCTTTTCAGATCGCTCGGATCGGTAAACAGGTTGCGCTTCATCCCGTCCACGATCCACTCCAGCGCCTGCTTGTTTTCCGGCGATTGGATGATCGATTTTTGCATCGTCTCGTCCAATACGCCGCCGCCGTAGGACTTGAGCACGCTCATCCAGCCCTCGGTGATGCTGAAAAAGGCCAGGCCGAATTGATTGACAGCCTTTCCGTCGAATGCCGGGTCGCGGGCATTGCGTCCGCTGCTGTCAAGCGTAAGCACTTCAGCCGCTTGTTTCAGATCGTCCCAGGTCCAGTTTTCGTTCGGGTACGGCACTCCCGCTTTGTCAAACATCTCCTTGTTGTAAAACAGCACCGCGATCTGCAGCCCCTGCGGCACTCCCCAGTAGCGTCCGTCGGCGTCCTTGTTGAACTCCAGGCCGTAGTAGTCGTCCGTGTTCAAGTCCCTCATGACCCAGTCGGTCAGATCCCTGGCAGCCCCCCGCTCGGCAAACTTGGCCACGTAGACACCGTCGGAGAGCCAGACGTCAGGCGCGCTGCCGGCGGCAATCTGGGTGTCCAGCTTTTGAAAGAACTTGCCGTATGGCGCCGATTCTGTCGTCACTTCGATGTTGCGGTGCTTTTCCATGAATCGCTTCACCAGCTCCTGCATTTTTGCATCCGAGGAGCCGGACGAGTAGTAGCCGAGTTTTATGGACACCTTTTCGCCGGTCTCTCCAGCGGCGTCCTGGCTGCCCGAGCAGCCGCTGATGAGCAGCGTTCCGCTAAGGCCAACGGCTGCCAGCCATTTGATGATGCGGTGTTTACGCATGCGAATCCCCCCGTTTTTTTCCGTTACCAATCGGATGAGCCGGGTCTGCCGTCAGGACGGTGGACCGCTCATCCAGGTCCAAGCCCCATTCGGCAATAATATTGAAAACATTCAGATAAATGCTGCTGTACTTCAACTGTACGCAATCCCCAGATAATGGGTCAATGTCGAAAACCCGTCTGAAATTCCTTCCCGCTCACTCGGCCGAGGCCCGCTCATGCTCGCTGTGGTTGATCGGAGAGGCGGCAAAAGAGAGGCGGTACACCTGCCGCGGCCTGCCCCGCGACGTGATTTTTTCCACCCCGACGATCTCCACCAGCCCGGCGTCGAGCCACTGCAGCAAGATGCGGTGGGCGCTGCGGACGGTCACCCCGAGAATCGAGGCCAGCTCTTGCGCGGTGTACTCCGTTTTCCCCAGACGCGTCACCTGTGCCATCAGTTTGCTCATGTAGGCAGCGGTCATGCCCGCCTTTTCCGCCTTTTGCAGCAGGTCCTTGTCGGTGATGGACAGCCCGTACACCATCGGATGCGCCATTTCGACCGGTCCGATGACGCTCCTGTCTTCCAGCACGATGAAGCAGATGTCCCCTCCGAACTCTTTGGACTGGCGGAGCGCCAGCCGGGCGTGGGTTCCCGCTTCGTTGGCCGACTTGCCAAAGCCGACGCCAATACTGAGCGAAACGCCCAGGGCGGATTTCGCGTCCGTCAAGAGCGGAATGAATTTGTACCCTCTCGTCTCCCGTTCGAAAATTCCCCGGGTGGTGACAAACTGGTACTCTCCCCCGCCCAGGCTGGTCAAATAGCCGTCCAGGCAGCCCACGTAATCGAGAAACATCCGGTGAATCTCCAGTTTTCGCTTCTGCACGTCGTACTCGGACGAGCTCCGCTCTACCCACTGCGTGTAGCCGTCGATCTGAATCAGTCCGAAGACGATTTGCGACTCCTTGTTGCGCCGCTTCTCCGTGGACAGCAGCGCCCGCTCCAGGGATACGGTGATGTCCTGGATGGTGGGCGTCACCCACTCGTTGGGAATGCCAAGACTGGTCAGCGCGTCGGACACGGCCTTCACGCCGGTCAGCGCCCCGTCGCTTATCCCCTGCTCAAACGCTTCCCGGTGAAAGCGGATCATCTCCTCCACCTGATAGGAGCCCCCGCTGTAGTAGTGCATCTCGGCAAACGGCTCTCCCAGTTCGTTCAGCACTTTTTCCACCGCCTGCGGGGCAATCGTGTCAATGGAGAAGCAGCCCCTCTTCCTGTACGGATACAGGCGAAACAGCGCGCGGTACAGTCCCGTTCCCGTCAGCGGCACGTAGTGGACCGGGACGGTAAAGGACACGGATTCCTTGGCGATTTTGTACGGATAGTAGCCGGAAAACAGCAGCACCTCCACTTCGTCCATCAACTCTCGGGCAAAGACGGGCGCGTCCGTAATCTGATCGGAAGCGCGAAATACGGGGATGAAATTGGGAAACGATTTGATCGCCTCCCGGATGTTTTCCACAATCGCGACTGGTCCGATAACCCCGATCTTGATTTTGATCTGCATCGCCACGCCCTCCTCCCTGCGCCTGTTGGGACTTATGACAGCCACTCATCCAAATGTTTTTGGACAAACCAATCGTCATTCAGCTCCGGGTACTCCCGGTACACGCGGTCAATCTCCTCCATCTGGCCTTCCGACAGTTCTTCATCCGGCCGCAGGCACCATCGCCCCGCCAGCAGCCCCTGCCGCCGCAGCACTTCGTGGATGCCGGGGATGCACCCGGCAAAGTGATGTGCGGGGTCGAAAAAGGCGGCATTGGCGTCCGTAACGGCGATGCCGCGGACCAGCAGCTCTGCCGGAATCATCCCGCTCTCCCTCGCCCGCTTGATCTCGTCGAGCAGCCTCACAGCCGCATGCGTCCAGACCGCCCAGTGGCCGAGCAGCCCGCCGACGATCCGTTTTTCCACCGGCTTTCCGTCCACCCAAACCCGATAGATCGTCAGCAGATCGGCGACGATGTTGTCGTCGTTGCCCGTGTACAGGGCAATGTCGTCACGGCGGCTGGATTGGCAGACGGCCCGCACCACATCGAGCGTCTGGTACCGGTTGAACGGGGCGATCTTCACCGCCATGACGCCGGGAATCTCGGCAAACTCCCGCCAAAACGCGTCGCTCAGCACCCGTCCCCCGACTGCGGGCTGCAGGTAAAAGCCAAACACCGGGATTACTTTGGCGATCTCCTCGGTTCGCCGCAGCAGGTCCGCTTCACTCCAGTCGTGAAGCCCTCCCATGCTGACCAGCCCCAGATCGTAGCCCAGTTTGGCCGCCAATTCCGCTTCGTGCAGCGCCTGTGCGGTGGGGCCGCAAATGCCTGCTACCTTGATGAATGAGTCGGTTTTTCCCGCCCGCTCCACTTCCTCGGCAGCGAGACGCAGCACCGGTTCCAGCAGATTGATCTCCCGGTCCCTGATCTCAAACTGGGTCGTGTGGACTCCCACGGCCACTCCACCGGCTCCGGCAGCCAGATAGTATCGCGTCAGCCCGCGCTGCCGCCGTTCGTCCAGCTTGCGTGAGGCATCGAGCGCGAGCGGGTGGGCCGGAATCACCACCCCTTCGTACAGGTTTTTGGCGACAGCCGGACGAAGCCCTTGGACCACCTCAAAATTCCCCCTTTCGCTCCTGGAAGCGCGTCGCTTTGTTCAAAATCTCGCCGCCCGCTTCAATCCACTCTACTGTCCAGTCGATCATCTGCTGAAGCGAGACCCGCGGGTACCCGAACAGCCGATGGGCTTCAGACGCATTGCTCAGGAGGGCGGTATCCTGCTCCTCGTTCACGAAGATGGGATCGACCCCAAAGCGCTTGGCGAACTGTTCAGCCAGCCAGCGTACGGAAATCGTTTCCGGACCGGTTACGTTCAGGATGCGAGGAGGCGTATCGCACAGGGCGAGCGAGCGGATCGCCATTTCGTTGGCGTCCCCCTGCCAGATGACGTTGACGTGCCCCATGCTCAAATCAATCGGCTGCCGCTCGCGGACGGCCGTGGCTACTTCCAGCAGGACCCCGTATCTCATGTCTATCGCATAATTGAGCCGAAAATGCAGCATGGGGATGTTGTAAACGGTTGAAAAATAGGAGAAAATCCGCTCCCGGCCCAGGCACGACTGCGCGTATTCGCCCACCGGCGCAACCGGCGTCTCCTCGGTGGCTCCTCCCCCTTTGACCGGCATGAGCGGATACACGTTCCCCGTCGAATAGGAGACGATCCGCGAGTGGCGAAACGCTTCCGCTACCCGGCCCGGCAGGTAGGCATTCATCGCCCAGGTATACGGCTCTCGGCCAGTCGTGCCAAACTTTTGGCCGGCCATGTAGATGACATTCTCCGCCTTGGGCAGCTGCTGAAGCTGTTGGTCGTCCAGCAAATCGGCCGATATCGTTTCAATCCCGGCTGCCTCCAGCTTGGATCGGAGCGTCCCGGAGGAAAAACGGGAAACGCCAATCACCCGCTGCTTCCCTCCTGCCGCCCTGATCGCGTTTTTCGCCAACATGGCCAAACTGGGTCCCATCTTGCCGCCGACGCCGAGGATGATCAGATCCCCGTCCAGTTGGGATACCGCTCGAACCAAATCGTCTGAAGGTTCTGTCATTTTCCGTTCCAACTCTTCCACTGTCTTCATGCGTTCACCCCGATTTACGTGTTCTTCCTGCGAATGTTCTACTACACAGCGCTGTAGGTTTATTGTAAGAAGGGGGACGTAGAACAGACAAGGACGAAAACGCGTCTGAAATTCGGGGTGGACAGCGGCAGGAAAATCCCTATGACGTAATTGCCCACTATTTTTTTACCATTCTGAATACGACAAAAATCATTGACGAATCAAGCAAATCAGGCTACAGTACCCCTATCTCACTTAAACGCACAAAAGCACAAAAGCCGTAAAGCCAAAAAGCGGAAACGTGCATACATTCCACTTTGTACAAGGAGTATGACTATTGATGAACAAATCGTTGTCGTTTGCGCAAAGCGCATCGGTGCTGGCTGCCGTCGTTGCCGTGCTGTTTCCCGCCATGTTCTGGGGAAAAGCCGAGCCGCACATGCCGCTGTTGGCCGCGACCGTGGCCTCCACGGTTCTGCTGCGCCTGTACGGCATCAGGTGGAGCCGTATGGAGGAAGGCCTGGTGAAAGGGGTGCAGTCAGCCGTCGCGCCGATGCTGCTTCTCGCGCTGATCGGCATCCTGATCGGGGTATGGATGATGAGCGGAACGATTCCGACCATCCTGTACTACGGGATCGCCATCATCCAGCCGCAGTATTTTGCGCTGAGCGCCCTGTTCCTGACGCTCGTCATCTCTACCGTAACCGCAAGCTCGTTCACCACGGTCAGCACGGTCGGCGTCGCGATGATGGGTGTCTCCACCGCCCTGGGGATGGACCCGCTCGTAACGGCAGGTGCCGTCATCTGCGGCGCTTGTTTTGGGGACAAAATGTCGCCATTGTCCGACACGACCAACATTGCCGCCGGAGTGACGGGCGTGCCATTGACGACGCATATTCGCTTCATGACGCGGACGACCGTCCCCGCATTTGCCATTACCGTGCTGTTCTTTGCTCTGCAGGGACAGACAGCGCCTGTCGACCTGCAGGGAATTTACGCCATCCGGCAGGAACTGGAGCAGCACTTTACCATCTCGGCCCTGACCCTGCTGCCGGCGTTGGCTGTGCTCTTCTGCTCCGCCATGCGCCTGCCGATCATGCCGACGCTGGTTACGGGCATTGCCGGCGGGATCGCGGTCGCTGCGCTGCTGCAGGGCGTGACCTCGCCGGCCGAGTGGCTGAATGTGATGCAAAATGGGTTTCACGCCTCGTTTTCCAATGACATTGTCGCCTCGATCGTCAACCGCGGCGGCCTGATGTCGATGACCTGGTCGCTCTCCCTGATCCTGATCGCTCTCTCGCTGGGCGGTCTGCTGCACCACAGCGGCGTGTTTGATGGCCTGTTTCGCTCGCTGATGCAACGGATCAAGCGAGACAGCGGGCTGGTCGGGCTGGCCGGAACCTCCTCCATTCTGGTTAACACGCTGACCGGTGAGCAGTACCTCTCCATCCTGCTGCCTGGCCAGATGTTTCGGGAGACCTTTGCCCGCAGGGGGATGGAGCTCAAGCGTCTCTCCCGCACCCTGGAGGACTGCGGCACGCTGGTCAATCCCCTCATTCCCTGGGGCGTGAGCGGCGCGTTTTTCACCAACATGCTGCACGTATCAACGGTTGAATACCTGCCGTACGCCCTGTTTTTGTGGCTGTCGCCGCTGTTTACCTTTATCTACGCCTGGTTCCGCCGCTAAAGCACTACGCCGAACCGTACACCGTGGTACAGTTTTTCCCGTTGTGCTTGGAGCGGTAGAGCGCTTCGTCTGCCGCCCGCTTCAACCCGTCTGCCGTGTCGGCGTGCTGGGGATAACATGCGATTCCCACGCTGACCGATACCGGAATGACCTGCTCTTCGCAAACCAGCGGGTGCAGGCGCAGGTACTCCCGGACAGCGCCCACTTTGGCCATCGCTTCGTCCAGCGTCGCCCGCGGGGACAGCAGCATGAACTCGTCTCCGGCGTAGCGGTAGACGCTGTCTTCCGGTGCGGCGCTCTGTTTTAACGCCTCGGCGATGCGCCGAATCAGCGCGTCGCCCAGGTGATGGCCGTACTGGTCGTTCACCGCTTTCAGATGGTCGGAGTCGAACATGATCAGCGCGACGGAGGGCGGCTGGCTCTCTAGAAGCTGCTCCAGATCGCGGTGAAAGGCGCGGTAGTTCAGAATGCCGCTCAGCTCGTCCCTGAACGACATCTGGTACATCCGATCGTACAGCCTGGCGTTTTCAATCGCGCTGGCCACCTGGAAGCCGATGATGGCAAGCAGTTCCTCGTGCTCCTTTTTGTAGGCAAATTCGCGGTACGACTGGGCGGAGATCACCCCTTTGATCTGGTTGTCCAGCATCAGCGGCACAAAAATGCAGGCATTGGTGTCGTTGTCGGGGTTGCCCCACCGCACGGACGCCCCTTCCGCCTCATCATCCGACGTCTGCAGATGGACGGTTTGCCGGGTGGCGAGCACTTTGGAAATCAAACCTTTTCCGTAGGGGAGGGTGATCGGACCGTAGTTCACCCCGCTGTCGATGCAAAGCGGAATGCGGATCTCGTTGTCCCCTTCATCGTAAAAGGCGATCAGGAAGGCGTCTGTCGGCATGACCCGGGAGACCAGTTCAAAGGCCTTCCACAGAATCTTTTCTTCCTCAAAGGTCTTGGCAAAGATGTGGCTGAGGTCGTGGATAATTTTTAAATGTTCTGACAACCACAGCAGATGTGTCACTTTTTCATGCAGGGTGACAATTCCCTCCAGCAGTTGTTTGTGACCGATGTATTCAGGCTCCGGGAGATCCCCGGCAAGTTGGCGGGAGAGCGCATCCACTTCCTCGCGGTCCACCTGTTCGATCCGGTGCAGCCACTGGCTGTACCGTTTCAGCAGGTGCAGCGTGTACTCTTCCCTGGTCGATGGTTCTTCACGCATGTACAACCCTCCAGCACCTTCGAGCGTTGATCCTGTTGGCGCTTCGCCGCCGACTGCGCTTTCCCTATCGCTTTCTCTCGTGATAACGGTCGACTGCGGCGCGAATCGCCTGCAGCACCGCTCCCTGACCAGGCGCCAGGAAACGTTCCTGCACCTCCTGCACAATCTCCGCCATCCCGTTCGCGACTGATTTTCCTCTCAACAGCGAGGCGAGAAAGTCGCTCGTTTTCTCCATGACAAACGTAAAGCTGGCATCGCAGATGACATCGTCTTCCACGTCGATGATCAGCACACATCCCACCATCGTGGACAATTCGTACAAGGTCGTCCCCTTGGGTATTTGGGCAAAGCCTGCCGTCAACACGGTCCGCCTGTCCGTCCAGTCCGCCATCCGATTCATCCTCCCTGCTCATTGTTGGAATAGAACCCTTCGTCCGATCCGCTCCCTTGTTTGACGGACGAGAAAACGGCTACCCCTTCAAGGCAATAGCCTGTGCCGAATTTTATTGTTATGTACAACCAATTTTACCCTATTCCATCTGTTGTTTCCATCCTCTGGTCGATGGGTCAGATACATATACCGACGCCTCCCGCACAACAAAGCAAGGCGCAGGCGATCCGTGTCACCGGACCGGCCTGCGCCGCTGTCTCGTGTGTCTATTTCTTCGCTTGATCAATGGCGTTCCGCACCTTGCCGCCTGCCTGGCGCAGCCGCTCCGCCGCTTCCGCCGCCGACAGGCCGGCGAGCTTCATCACGATCGCCACGCGGGCGTCTCCGCCGGCTTCGGCGATCAACTGCTCCGCCTCGGCGTAGCTGACGCCGGCTGCCTGCATGACAATGTGCTTGGCCCGCTCCCGCAGCTTGTGGTTGGTCGCCTGTACGTTGACCATCAGGTTGCCGTACACTTTGCCCAGGTGGACCATGCTGGCCGTCGTCAGCATGTTCAGCACCATCTTGGTGGCGCTCCCCGCCTTCAGCCGCGTCGATCCGGTCACCACTTCCGGGCCGACGACGATGTTGATCGAGACGTCCACGCCCTGGCTGATGTCGGGATCGGGATTGCAGGAGAGGGAGACGGTGGCCGCCCCCCGCGCCTTGGCTTCTTCCAGCGCGCCGATCACGTACGGCGTTCGGCCGCTGGCGGCTATGCCCACCACTACGTCACCGGCGCGGACGCCGCACCGGCGGACGTCTTCTTTTCCCAACTCCGGCGAGTCTTCCGCCCCTTCGATCGCTTCCTTCAACGCTGCTTCCCCGCCGGCGATGATTCCCTGCACCATTTGCGGATCAGTGCCAAAGGTGGGCGGACACTCCGCAGCATCCAGCACCCCCAGCCGGCCGCTTGTGCCGGCGCCGAAGTAAAAGAGGCGCCCTCCTGCTTCCAGGGCGGCGGCGATCATGTCCACAGCCCGTGCCACCTCGGGCAGAACACACTGTACGGCGTGCGCCACCTTTTTGTCCTCTTCGTTCATCAGCGTCACGATTTCCAGGCTGGACATCTGATCCAGCGACTCGCTCGCCTGGTTGCGCATCTCCGTTGTGAGCTCAAACAAGTTCTCCCCCATTGGCTTCCCCCTCTGGATGGTATCGGCACAGATTTTTCCTGACTGCTGCATTGACTGACAGGCCTGCCCGCCTCAGCGCCTCGGCCAGACAACCGGTCACCGGCGGCGCATCCGGCAGGACCGCCTCAAACCGGGCCATCTGCAGCACGGCGCGGCGCAGCATCGTATCAGATGCCAACAACCCGCCCGCCAGCACTACGGGCAGCCGCTCTCCAGCCTTGGCCCGACACGCCTCCGCCAGCTCCACGAGCGAAGCGGCTGCCTGCCGCACCAGCCGTCCGGCCACCTCGTCTCCTGCGGCAGCCGCCCGGTCCACCAGGATGGCCGCCCCGGCCAATTCCCTGCGCGGATTGGGCGATCCGTACAATCGAGCGATCAGTTGGTCGGGCGCCTCCACCCCGTAGTGCGACACCAGCATCCCGGTCAGCGCCGTCGGGTCGCCGCGGCCGTCAAACGCCCGGAGCACAGCCGCCACCGCCTGCCGGCCCAGGTCATAGCCGCTTCCCTCGTCGCCGACCAGATATCCCCAGCCTCCGACGCGATGCCGGCTCCCATCCGCCGTCAGCGCGTAGGCGATGGAACCGGTGCCGGCAATCAGCACGATGCCCGGTTCGCCCCAGGTGCCGGAGTAGAGTGCGGCCACGGCATCGTTGTCGATCTGCAGCCGCTCTCCCCACTCCGCTCGAAACGCGTTGGCAATCTGCGTCTGCACCTGCGGCCGGTCGGCACCGGCCAATCCGAAAAACAGCCCTTCCACCTCGTGTGCCGCCGCACCCGCCTGTTGGAAACAGTCGCGCAGCAACGCGCGCAGCGTCTCCTCCACCTCCGGCCAGGGGCGCGACAGCGGATTGCTTCCCTCTCCCATCGCCAGGGCGACGATCTGCCCGTCCGCACCGCAGACAGCCGCCGTAGTCTTGCTCCCGCCGCCGTCGATGCCGACAAACCAGCGCCGCTGTTCACTTGACCGCACCGGCTGTCAACCCCTCCATGAACTGCCTGGACGCCAGGAGAAACACGACGATCATCGGCAGGGCGGAGAGCGTCAGGCCGGCAAACAGCAGGCTCCAGTCCGTCTCGTACTCGCCGAACAGCACCATCATCCCCACCGGGATCGTCTTCAGCGTCTCTTCCTGGATGAAGATCAGCGGAAAAAAGAAATCGTTCCAGGCGCTGATAAAATTGATGATCACCACGGTCCCGAGCGCGGGCCGAATCAGCGGCAGCAGCACCCGCCACAGGATTTGAAAGTGGCTGCAGCCGTCGATTCGGGCGGCCTCCTCCAGTTCCACCGGCAGCGTGCGGAAAAAGCCGGTGAGGATGAACACGGAGATCGGGATGCCGCTCGCCGTGTATATCACAATCAGCGACCAGAGGGAGTTTAACAGCCCCAGCTTTTTCATCAGCATGAACAGCGGCACAATCCCCAGCTTGATCGGGATCATCAAGCCGATCAGAAAGAAGAAGTACAGCACCCCTGTCCAGCGGAACGAGAACCGGGCCAGATAATAGGCGGCCATTGCCGAAACGAGGGCGATCAGCACGACCGAGGCGACGCTGACAACGATGCTGTTCCAAAAAAAGTGGCCAAACGGCACTGCCTCCCACAGCTTGCGGTACGTCTCCAGGCTGAACGAGCGGGGCAGCGAGAGCGGATCAGAAAAAATCTCCACATTGGTTTTAAACGACGAGACGATCATCAGCACAATCGGGTACGTCGCCACCAGCGCAAACAGATAGGCGAACACATACTGCAGCGACCGGACGCCCACGCCAGTTTTCACAAGACTGCTCCTCCTTTCCGCTCCGTCAGTGCTGCACTTCCCGTTTCCGCATCAGGTAGAGAGAGAGGGCTGAGACGGATGCGACGATGAAAAAGATGACGATGGCAAGCGCCGAGCCCAGACCAATGGAGATGTCTCCGGCGCCTCCCGCCCCGCTGAACGCCAACCGGTAAAAGTAGACGGCCAGCGTGTCGGTGGAATAATACGGTTCGCCCATCGACCCCTGCATGGCGTACACCAGTTCAAACGCTTCGAACGCCTGGATGAAGGTAAAGATCGTCATGATCGTGATCGAAGGCATGCAGAGCGGAAGAATGATCTTCACCAGCATGCGAAGGCCGCTCGCCCCGTCCAAGCGGGCCGCCTCGATCAGCTCCTCGGGAATGGACTGCAGCCCGGCGAGGAAGATCAGCACCGCAAACCCGATGCCAAACCAGCAGTTGACGAGAATGATCGCCAACAAGGCGGTATCCGGGTCTCCCAGCCAGGGCCTGGCCCACTCCGAAAGGCCCAGCTTGTGCAACAAGGTATTGAGCGCCCCGTAGTTGGGGTTGAGAATCAGTTTCCACAAAAAGCCGACCACGATGACGGACAAGAGTCGAGGGAGGAAATAGGCCACCTTGAGGAAACCGGCTCCCCTGAGCTTCCGGTAGATGAGAAAGGCGAGCACAAAGGCGATGCCGTTTTGCACAATCATCTCGACCACGAAGTAGATGACGTTGTGGCCAAACGCATTCCAGAACATTTCCTGAAACGGCTCCACCCGAAACAGCGTGATGAAGTTTTTCAGGCCGACGTAGGCGCCTCTGGAAATGCCCTCCCACTCGTACAAGCTGTAGGTGAAGGCAGACACGATCGGGTAGACGACAAACAATGTGTAAATCACGAGAGCCGGAAGGGGAAACAGGTGGACGAGCCACCGCGCTTTTCCCTTTGAACGGGCAGCCCGTGTCTTTGCTATGCTCATGTTCACCCACCCCCTGATGAGGGCGGCGGAGCGGAAACAAGCACGCTCTCACCCCGCCGCCATTTTCCACAAATGTCTACTTCTTGAAAGCGGGGAACCATTTTTCCGCTGAATTCTGCACCTCTTGCGCCACCTGCTCCGGCGTCAATTTGCCGAGGTACATGCCCTGCAGGGCGTTCTCCAGCGTCTTTTTCGTCGACGGATTCCCTTCCGCAAAATGGACCACCATCAGATACGGCGTGGCGATGCTCTGCGACATCTCCGCCATCTTGTTCACCAGCGGGTCGTCGGTGCTCACTCCGGGCACGGCGCTGATCCGTTTGAACTCGCTTGCAAACAGCTCGCCGAATTTTTTCGTCGTCATAAACTCCAAAAACTTCAGCGCCTCCTGTTTGTGTTTGGACTTGGCGTTGACTGCGTACGAGCCGTCCACCCAGGTGGTCAAAACGTTGCTGCCGTCATCCGTCGGCATCGGGAAGAAATCGATCGGCAGATCCGGGTTCATCTTTTTCAGCCCTTCCAGCTCAAAGCTGCCATTGATGAACATGGCCGCCTTTTCGGTGAAAAACATCGTGCGGATGTCATTCAGTTCCAGGCCGACGAAATTTTCCGGGAAATAAGGGACCAGCTCCTGCATCCGCTGCAGCGATTTGACAAACTCAGGGCTGGTAAAGGTGCTCTCCCCTTTCAGCAGCTTGTCAACAAACGCGTTGCCGTTGTAGGTTCCCGGTGCGATCACGCCGTGGCTGAGTGAGAGCAGCCATCCTTCCTTGGCGCCAAACGCGAATGGCACCACGCCGTTTTCCTTCAGTGTTTTGGCTGTGGCGATCAGTTCGTCCCAGCTTTTCGGCTCCTTTAACCCGTACTGGTCGAAGATTTTTTTGTTGTAGTAAATCTGCGTCGAGTTGAGCGAGAGCGGGACGCCGTATATCTTGCCGTCTTTGCCTGTGGCAGCTGCCAGGACGTCCTGGGGAAACTCGCGTATGCCGGGCAGATTGTCAAGCGGCTCCAAATGGCCCGCTTCCGCCAGCGAGATGCCGGGCGCGTAGGGCCGAAGCTGCAGGATGTCGGGGCCGCTGTCACTCTGCAGGGCCGTGTTCAGGATCGTGTCGTACTCCGTGGCCTTGAGCGGCTTGAAGTCGATCTTGATGCCGGGGTTCTCTGCTTCAAACGCCTGGATGATCTTCTTGTACCCCTCTGTGTCCTCGACGCGCCAACTGTTCATGGTGAGCGTCACCTGCGCGGAGTCGCCCTGCCCTCCCTGCTCGCCCGACGGTTTGGTCGTCTCTGCTCCGCCGCTGCATCCGGCCAGGGCCATCGTGGCGGCCAGCACAACCGAAGCGGCTGTGTGCAAACAGAACCTCTTCATGCTCCAACTTCCCCCTTTTGTACACTTGACTGCAATTTATGTCAGGTCCGGCATGAGCCGGGCCGTGACGGCATCGTGCAGGATCGGCCGCAAGCGCCTGAGCGCGTGATCGCGGCCAAGATGGACGGCATTGGTGAGGAGAATGACGGCCCATCCGCGCTCCGGATCGATCCACATGCTGGTCCCGGTAAAGCCGGTGTGGCCGAAGCTGTTCCGGCTGAATCCACAGCCGCAGCTCAGCCCCTCACCGGCGCAGTTCACCTCCCAGCCCAGGCCCCTCGCTCCTCCCTTGCCCTCCGTGCGGCAGCGTACGGCCTGCTCCCTCCATTTGGGGGTGATCGGCGCCGGATCGCTGCCCAGCCACATCATGGCATAGCGGCACAGGTCGTCGGCGGTGGCAAACAAGCCGGCATGACCGGCTACTCCTCCCATCGCGTACGCTTTTTCGTCGTGCACCTCACCGGTGAGGAAGCCGTTGGTCAAGCGGCACCACTCTGTAGACGCAATATTGCGAAAAATTTTCCGATCCGGACGGAAGCAGGTGTGCCGCATGCCCAGCGGATCAAACAGGCGCCGCTTGACATAACGGTCCAGCGGCTCTCCGGTCAGCTTCTCCACGAGCAGCCCCAGCCAGATCATCCCCAGGTCGCTGTACACCACGCGTTCGCCGGGCGGATGCAGCAGCGGCAGCGCGTACAACGTCTCCGGCAGCGGAATGTGAGCGTCCCTGCGCCGTTTTTCCGTGTCGGCAGCCAATCCCGCCGTATGCGTCAGGAGCTGCTCGATGGTGATATCCCGCTTGTCGGCCGGACAGTCGGGAAAGAAGCAGCCTACGGGATCGTCCAGGGCGAGCCGCCTCTCCTGCAGCAGCAGCAGAACGGCAGGCAAGGTGGCTGTCACTTTCGTCAGCGAAGCGAGGTCGAACAGCGTATCCGGCGTCACCGGCTGTCCGTCCGGCAGACTGGTCCGGCCCACGTCACAGGCGAAGAGGAGGCCGCGCCTGTTGACGACACGCAAGGCGGCCCCTGGTATCAACCCCTGCTCCACCCATTCCTCCAGCAGCCGCTTGACGCTTTCCATCTTCGCTTCCTCCTCTACGACCGCTTGGTCCGGCTCACGGCCAGGCGCGTTTTTTCCAGCAGCGGGATCACTTCCTGATGCCTTCTGGAGACCATGGCGATAAACACAATGTCGATCACGTTCAACTGGGCGATCCGGGAGGCCATGGCGCCGCTGCGGATACTCTTTTCGACCGAACTGGTGAACAGTCGGATGTCGGCCAGCTCGGCGACGGGAGACAGCCCAAATTTGGTCAGGGTGATGATGGTCGCCCCCTGCTGTTTCGCCTCCGTCAGCGACTGAATGATGTCTTCCGTCTGTCCCGAGTAGGAGATGCCGATTGCCACGTCCCGCTCCGTCAGGTTGACGGCCGACGTGAGCTGGGCGTGAAAGTCGGAATACGCTTCGCACCAGAGGTTGATCCGGGAAAACTTTTGCTTGATGTCCTCCGCGATCACGGCAGAAGCGCCTACTCCGTACACGTCGATCTTGCGGGCCCGGGACAGCGCTTCGGCCGCCCGCTCCACCTCTTCGGCTGATAGGACGGAAAGCGTGTCCTTGATCGACTGGATGTTGTTCCAACTGATCGCCTGCATGATCGAGTCCACGCTGCCCTCCATCATGATTTCCTGGTAGCTGTCCGACTCCGACTGCTTGTTCAGATCCCCGGCGATTCTCAGCTTTAATTCCTGGTATCCCTTCATGTTCAGCGTCCGCGCCAGGCGAATGATCGTCGCTTCCGAAACGCCGCTCAACTCCGCCAGCTTCTGGACCGACAGCTTTACCACCTCATGCGGATGGGCGAGAATAAAATCGGCCACTTTTCGTTCGGACGGCTTCAATTCTTCCAACATTGCTTGCAGACTGACAAGACCTCCGCTCAGCATCCCGACACCACTTCCTACCAAAACTTCCCTTTTATTTTATGTAATTTTATTTCTAAAGTCAATCGCTGTTTATTAAACAATATTACAACAACGGCAAAAAAATGTCCGTTGGAAAGGGGCAACACTCGAAGACGTTGTCGCTTTGGACTTCCTAAAAAACTTGATGAAGGCATGCGTCTACATCCAAAAGGGGATAAGCAGGCTGACCTATATTATGACAAAGGGGAAAAGCATTTGTTTGGAATGGATGAAACTACTGCACATGCGAGCAGGTTTACTTTTTTGTTATATCATTTGTAATATATAGGTGGAAATTTACATAATGAGGAAGATAGAAAAAACACTAAGGGAGGTATTAATGTGGAATTTTATTACTTAGGAATACTGATGATCCTATTCGTTCTTGCCATATACAATTTCTTAGAAGCTATTAAATGGATTGTCGAGAAAAATGAGAAGGAATTTAATAAACGAAGAATAGTTTCTATAGTAAGTTTCGTTATTTTTATGATTATCTATATTCTTTCATTCAAATTAAAATAAACCTGAAACTATCGCTAAAAAACAAAAATCATGGTTGTCGAGAAATTCTCGACAACCTGTTACAAATGAAATCGGTCATATAAGCTAATAGTATAAAAAATATGTTCAGCATAAACGTAAATATAGCCCGTGATGCCGTGAATCTACCGTTCCTCAAGTCCCCTATGCGTTGCATCATTTCCAACCTGCCTCAAATGAAGCTTTTCTATCACCCCAGCACTGAAATGCCTATCTCGCGAATCCGCATCAGTCATGTTTGTAAAACATCGGGAAATCATTCCATGTATTGCATTTTTAGCAGGGTACATAGAACATAGACAATCCTCCATGAAAATTTTCGGGACAATAACAAAAGGGATATCATACGATGAGTTTTCTCCGCCTCTTGACCTTTCCGCAACGGCAACCCTTACGCTCAAAGCGACACCATCATCATTACGTGGAGGGGAGTCCAGATGAAGACGACACTGCTCAAAGGCTGCACGATTCTGACGATGCGGGAGGGAGAGCAACCGTTTGCGGGGGACATCCTGATCGAGGGCGAGCGGATCGCCGGCGTCGCCCCTGTCATCGACCGTGAGGCAGACGAGGTGATTGACGCCAGGGGAATGGCGGCGATGCCCGGCCTGATCAACGCCCACAACCACGCCGCCATGTGCCTGATGCGCGGCTTTTCCGACGACCTGAAGCTGATGGACTGGCTGGAGAAAAAGATGCTGCCCGCTGAAGCGCGGATGACGGAAGAGGACATCTACTGGGGCACGCTGCTCGCCGCAGCGGAGATGATCCGCTCCGGCACGACCGCGTTTGCCGACATGTATGTCTGCATGGACGCGGTGGGACAGGCGGTGCTGGACAGCGGGATGCGGGCCTCGCTCACCCGGGGTCTGGTCTTTCTCCAGGATGACGGAGGCAAGCGGATGCAGGAAGGGATCGACCTGGTGGAAAAGTGGTCTGGTGCTGGCGATGGACGCATCACCACGATGTTTGGCCCGCACGCCCCCTATACCTGCCCGCCCGAACCGCTGCGGGAGGTGATCGCACTGGCTCGGGAGCGGCGCGTGCCCATCCACATCCACCTGGCCGAAACGATCGAGGAGACGGTCAAGCTCCGCGACAAGTACGGACAGACCCCGACCGAATACCTGTACCAGCTCGGCCTGTTCGACCACCATCATGTCCTCTTGGCCCACGCCGTCCACCTGACGCGCCGAGACATCGGCTACCTGCGCGGCATGCGCGGCGGCGTCGCCCACAATCCCGTCAGCAACCTAAAGCTGGGCTGCGGAATTGCGCCGGTGACCGATCTGCTGGCGCAAGGCATCACCGTCGGCCTTGGTACGGACGGCGCCGGCAGCGCCACCACGCTGGACATGTTTGCGGAGATCAAAGCCGCCACCTGGCTGCAGAAGCTGGATTACGGCGACCCGACCCGGCTGCCGGCCGAACAGGTGCTGCGCATGGCGACGATCGAAAGCGCCAAACTGCTGGGCATCGACCACGAGGTAGGGACTCTGGAAACGGGCAAAAAGGCAGACCTCATTCTGATCGACCTCGACAAGCCTCACCTGCAGCCTGTCCACAACATCGCCTCGCTGATCGCCTACGGCGCCCAGGGCGGAGACGTCGACACCGTATTCGTCAACGGCCGCATAATGATGCGGCGGCGTGAACTCCTTACCCTCTCCTGGGAAGAGATCAAAAAACAGGCGGCCAAGCGGGCGGCGAGACTGGTCCAGGGGTTGTGACGAAACGCACGGACGCAAAAACACAAGCCGTGTCCCCCATTGGGAGCACGGCTTGTGTTTCGTATGTGCCACACACTTCTTGGCGGATACAGGTACGCCCGCCGTGATCGCGTGGCAGGAAGCATCAGTCATGTTCCTGGTCGTTCTCATCCGGATGTTTCTGTTCCTTGCCGCCAGAAGAGAGGCGGCCGGCGCGTCTGGCGGACTCACGAAGCAGAAATTCAATATGGGCATTGACGCTGCGGAATTCATCGGCCGCCCACCGTTCCAGCACCTCGTACAGATGCATGTCAATTCGCAAGGGAAACTGCTTCTTTTTGGCCATATCCCTGTACCAGCATCTGCTCTAGTAGATCGTGCCCGTATTGATGACCGGATGAGCTTCCCGTTCGGATACAATGGCTACCATCAGATTGTTGACCATGGCTGCCTTTCGTTCTTCGTCCAGGTCGATCACGCCGTCTTCCTTGAGCTTGTTGACGGCCATTTGAACCATGCCGACAGCCCCTTCCACGATCTTCTGCCGAGCGGCAATGATCGCGGCTGCCTGCTGTCGCTGCAGCATCGCTCCCGCAATCTCCGTCGCATAGGCCAGATGGGTCAGGCGCGCCTCCAACACCTCAACACCGGCTACTTGCAGCCGCTGCTGCAGTTCGCGGGCCAGTTCCGCCGCGACCTCATCCGCATTGCCGCGCAGTGAGCTGGCATTGATGTCTTCAAACGTATCGTAGGGATAGCTGCTGGCAATGTGTCGGAGTGCCGTTTCGCTTTGGATTTCCACAAATGTCTCGTAATTGTCTACGTCAAACAAGGCTTTGGCGGAATCAACCACGCGAAACACGACGACGGCCGCAATCTCGATCGGATTTCCTTCCACATCGTTGACCTTCAGCTTAGAGCTGTTGAAGTTGCGAACGCGCAGCGACACCTTTTTACGAATCGTAAACGGCGTTCCCCACCAAAAGCCGCTCCGGCGCACGCTGCCCAAGTATTGGCCAAAGAAGATGAGCACCTTTGCTTCATTGGGCTGTACGATGAAGAACCCCGAGATACCCACAGCGACAAGCAGCAGAAAGAGGACGCCGATCAGACTGCCCTCGCTGAGGAAGTACAGTCCCAATGCAAAAAGAACGACTTCCAGCAGCAAACCGATAAACCCATTCAGCGCCCACGTCTGTTTTTCCGTCATTTCCGCACGCTCCTTTTTATAATGATTTTAAAGTGATATCATAAGTATATCATTTAGATATGAGAGATGTAAAGCAGCACATGTCATGAAAATAACGCCACATATGCCGCTGCGCCTGCTATTGGTACAAACAAAAAAGCCGCCCTCCCGGTTTGAAAGGGAGGAACGGCTGTGTCTGCCTGTTTGACTGGACGTGCTTCACATTCGTTCGCACTGCCCGCTTTTGTCTGCACAAAGCGTTTACAATTGGATGCTTTCTCCCGGCTTCAGCGCCTGTCCATCGATCCGTTTTTCCTTCAGCCGGGCGATGAACGCCTCTCCGTCCTGCTGGATCGGCGGGAACGTATTGTAGTGAATGGGCACGACGAACTTGGCCTTGAGCCACTCGGCGGCCGTTTCCGCGTCTTCCGGTCCCATCGTGAAGACATCCCCGATCGGCAGGAAGGCAACGTCGATGTCGTGGCGCTCCCCAAGCAGCTTCATGTCGCCGAACAGGCCGGTATCTCCGGCGTGGTACACGGTCTTGCCGCCGATGTTCACGATGAACCCGCCGGGCATGCCCAGGTAGACGATCCGCTGCTCCTCGTCGTAGACCATGCCTGAGCTGTGGAACGCCTGGGTCATTTTTACGCGGCCAAACGGGAACGCTGCCGACCCGCCCAGATTGAGCGCCATCGTCTTCGCGCCCTGCCAGGCCAGGTAGTTGGCCAGTTCAAAAGTGGCGATAATCGTCGCATCGTTCTGCTTGGCCAGCTCCACGGCGTCGAGGATGTGATCCTGGTGGCCGTGCGTCAGCAGGATGTACTGCACGCGAATGTCGGACAGCGCGGTCGTCGCCAGCGGATTGCCGGAGATGAACGGGTCCACGATGATCGAATGTTCCCCACTCGTCAACTGTACGCAGGAGTGGCCGTGATACCGGATATCCAACATGTGATCTCCCTACCTTCCCTCAACAATGATCTTGCTTTCCCTCTGATGATAGAAGGGAATGAAAGCCATGTCAAATCGCTTACGCGGCATGCGCGTTTTTGTCGCCGATCGCGCTCCTGCTTCGCATCACCAGGCTGACTGCCACCATCACCACGACGTTGACGATCAGCGCGACGATGCCGACGTTCAGATCCTGAATCGCCTGCGGCAAAAAGGGAAACAGGCTGCCGACCGTGGTCTCGCTCAGCGTAATGGCAGCCACCGTGGCCACCCCGGCGATAATGCCGGCCGCTGCCCCGTGTTTGGTCACCACATTGCGCTTCATCAGACTGAACAAGAGAGCGGGAAACAGCTGCGTCACCAGGCTGTACCCCATCAAGAGCAGCGCGACAATTGCACTGCCGCCTTCAAACGTAAAGTAGAGGGAGATGAGCGCCACCACCGGCACCAGGTACTTGGCCAGCTTGGAAATCTGCGCGTCGCTCGCCTGCGGGGCGAACACCTTGTACACGTTTTTCGCCAGCAGCGTGGAGGCGGCCATCAGGATCATCGACCCTGGCACGATGGCGGTCAGCAGGCCCGCTGCCCCGATCACGCCGACAAACCACGGGTCAAACGTCTGGATGGACAGGCGCAGGAGCGACAGGTCGCCGTCCGCCCCCTTCAGACCGGGCACCTGCAGAATGGCGGCAAACCCTACAAAAAACACAAACAGCAGCACCAGCGAGTAGAGCGGCATGATGATCGCATTTTTTCGGAACACCCGCTCGTTTTCCGCCGAGTAGGAGGAACCGAACGTGTGCGGCCACATGTAGAAGCCCAGCACGGTCAGAAGCACCGTGGAGATAAACCAGGAGGGGCTCATGCCGCTCTCCGGCAGGGCGAGAAATCCGGGCATCGCCGCTTCCACCGCTTCAAACATCGGCTGAATGCCGCCGTAGTAGTGGAATGGCAGATAGAGACCGAGAAAGACGACGACAAACAGAATCATGATGTCCTTGAGCATCGCTGTCCAGGCGGAGCCGTGAATGCCCGAGACCATGACGTACAAGGTGACGGCGATGGTCCCGATCCAGATGGCCGCCTGACGGGAGATACTGCCGTACGACGCTTCCGACACGATGATCCCCAGGCCCTGGAGCTGCAGCACCAGATAGGGAATCATCGCCGCCACGCCGACGAGCGAGACCAGGATGCCCAGATACGGGCTGTTGTACTTGCTGACGAAAAAGTCCGACTGGGAGACCAGCTTGTGCTCCTTGGCATAGCGCCAGATGGCGGGGAGCAGCCAGTAGGAGAGAACGTAGGCCAGCGCGCCGTACGCGATGATGTAGAACGTCGGGCCGCCCTTGCTGTAGGCCCAGCCGCTGCCGCCGAGGAATGTAAACGTGGTATAGATTTCCCCCGCCATCAGGAGAAAGACCAAAATGGTGCCGAAGCCGCGCCCCCCCACTGTCCACTGCTCCAGATTCATGTCCTTGCCTTTGCGCGCCCGGATGCCGAGGTAGAGAGAAAGCGCCAGAAAGGCGAAAATGACCAGCAGCGCGGCGTTCATTTTGCATCCTCCTCCCTGTTCGCCGGGTCCAGTTTGTACACGACTGCCATGATCACCGATGTGAGCACGACCCACATGACGACCCAAAAGAGGAGAAACGGCAGACCGAACACGTATGGGGTGACGCGGTTAACCAGCGGGATGCAGGCGAGAATGCCGATAAACGGCAGCAACGCCAATACATGAATCACCTTCATGGGACCCTTACCTCTCCCTTCCGTTTCTGTTCGAACCTGTGCGATTCAGACTGTGTCAATCTGCGCATGGGTGTTCCCGTCAAGAGGTGCTGCCGCCGCCTGGCGGAGCGGCGGACAAGCAAGCCATCGCCAGGGAACGGTCACATCACGATTTTGCGGGCAGCGTTGACAAACAACTTCACGCCCACCTGCAGCGCATCCTCGTCCACGGTAAAGCGCGGATGGTGATGCGGGTAGATAATGCCTTTCTCCTTGTTGCCGGCACCCACGTAGAAGAAGCAGCCCGGCGCTTTTTGCTGGAAGGCGGAGAAATCCTCGCCGCCCATGTTTGGCTTGATATGCTCCACCCATTGGGGACCCAGCGTCTCCACCACCACTTCCTCCATCAGCCTGGTCACGTCGGCGTCGTTGATGACCGGACGGTAGCCAAACTCGTACTTGAACTCGTACGAGGCGCCGTGCGCTTCCGTAATCCCTTTAACCACCCGCTCCATCAGGGCCGGGACAGACTCGCGCAGTTTCTGGTCGAAGCTGCGCACCGTACCGCAGATGCTGACCGATCCCGGAATTACGTTGTGCATGGTGCCGCCGACAAACTGGGTGACGGAAACGACCAGGTTGTCCAGCGGATCGGTATTGCGGGAGACGATGTGCTGCAGGTTGGTCACCACCTGTGCGGCAATCGCGATGCTGTCGACGGTCTGGTGGGGCAGAGCAGCGTGGCCCCCTTTACCCAGGACCGTGATCCAGAACGTGTCCGGTGCAGCCATCATCGGCCCGGGACAAATGCCGACTTTGCCATACTCCAGCGGCGACCACAAGTGCGTGCCGATCACTACGTCGACGCCGTCCATCACGCCCGCCTGCACCATTTCTTCCGCTCCGCCGGGGTACAGTTCTTCTGCGTGCTGGAACAGAAAACGCACCTCGCCTTTGATCCGGTCTTTCATCCCCGACAAAATCTTGGCTGTCCCAAGCAGCATCGCCGTGTGGCCGTCGTGTCCGCAGGCGTGCATGACGCCCGGATTTTTCGAGGCAAAATCAAACGTGTTTTCTTCGGTAATCGGCAGGGCATCCATGTCTGCCCGCATCGCCAGGACCCGCCCCGGCTGGGAGCCGATCAGCCGTGCCATGACGCTGGTCTTCGTCGGACGATGCACCTCCAGGTTGCCAAACGACAGGAGTGTATCGTATACGAATTGGGCCGTCTGTTCCTCGTGGAAAGACAGCTCCGGATACTGGTGCAGATAGCGCCTCCACGCGATCACCTGCTCCTTGATTTGTTCCACCGCGTCGTTTAACGTCGCTGTTGTCGTCATCATTCATGCCTCCTTGTGATGTGCGCCCCCCTTGCAGACGGCTTGCGCTGGTCAAGGGAGCTCACATTCCGTATTTTTCAATAATTATGTCAATTCACTCGGTGACAGTACGGTTCGGTACAGCGCGTTGGCGCCGTATCCGCATTCCTCTTTGCTGGTATACAGCTGCATGCAGTCGTGGTGTCAGGGCGAGGCCGTCTAGAACCATTGAGCGAAGATGGGATAGTACCAGCCAGCGCCTGGGGACTTATTTGTGTTTGTATTTATATCCTCTGTGTTTAAACGATGGCTGTAAAGGGATTATTTTCCCGTTTCTTTCCGTGTAATAGTATCTTACATCAGGTTCATCTGCAAAAACCACCTCTGCACCGAAGACCGGAAGCTTCCCGAATACGCCATCGATGCGAACGATCAGCTTCTCATCAATATTTCTCTCGGTAATGAGATAGTGGCGTACCTTTTTCTCCAAACTTACCAACGTTCCTTTTACATATATAAATGGAGAAGACAAGAGGAACAGGCCGAGCAATGCGAAAATCACCGTTTTTTGTTCATTTCGTCAGCCCCCAAGAGCAATTCCCGGCCAACCGAACCGAACCAACCCAACCGCCCTTTTCGTCGATCCAAAAGGGATCTCCCTTGATTTTTTGCCGGGCAATCGGTAAAATGTTAGCTCAAAGAGGAAGTACATGGCGATGAGGAAGAAGAGTAGGCATCACAGGAGACTGAAGAGAGCTGATGGCTGGTGCGAATCAGCGTCAACTGGATGTTGAATGGGCTTCCGAGCTCCGGACCGAACCCGCCCGGCGGCAGTAGGCTTCGGCGTGAACGTCCGCACGTTACAACGGACACCGTATCACTGGTACGGAACAAAGCGATTTCAACCACGAGCACGCACATATATGGCACGGTCGTGGATTGAAATAAGAAGGGTGGCACCGCGGTTCATCCGTCCCTGTTATGGGCGGATGGACCTTTTTTATTGATCTTCAACTTCATCGTCACATTTGGAAAGGAGCGAATCCAATAATGAAAACCATCTTTTCCGGCATCCAGCCCAGCGGCATCCTCACCCTGGGCAACTACCTGGGCGCGATGAAGCACTTCGTCCCGCTGCAGGATGAATTCAACTGCTACTTCTGTATCGTCGACCAGCACGCCATCACCGTTCCGCAGGACCCGGCCGCGCTCCGCGAAAACATTCGCCGCCTGGCCGCCCTCTACCTGGCTGTCGGCCTTGACCCTGAGAAAGTGACCCTGTTTATCCAATCGGAGGTACCGGCCCACGCCAAGCTCGGCTGGATCATGCTCTGCACCTCCTACGTGGGCGAACTGGAGCGAATGACCCAATACAAGGACAAATCCCAAGGGCGCGGCGAGTCCATCCCGGCGGGCCTCCTGGCCTATCCGCCGCTGATGGCGGCCGACATTCTCCTGTACGGCACGCATTACGTCCCGGTCGGTGAGGACCAGAAACAACACCTGGAACTGACCCGCGACCTGGCCATCCGCTTCAACAAACGCTACGGCGAGATCTTCACCATCCCGGAAATCCGCGTGGCGGAAGTGGGCGCGCGAATCATGTCGCTGCAGGACGGGACCAAGAAAATGAGCAAATCCGATCCCAACCAGGGCGCGTACATCTCCATGCTTGACGAGCCGGACACAATCGCGAAAAAAATCAAGCGGGCGCAGACCGATTCCGACAACGCCGTCCGCTACGACAAGCAGAACAAGCCGGCCATCTCCAACTTGCTGACCATCTACTCGCTCTGCTCCGGCAAATCTCTGGAGGAGCTGGAAGAGATGTACGCCGGCAAAGGCTACGGCGTCTTTAAAACCGATCTGGCCGAGGTGGTCATCGAGACGCTGAGACCGATCCAGGATCGCTACCACCAGCTGATCGACTCGCCGGAACTGGACGCCATTCTCTCTGCCGGCGCCGAAAAGGCGAACCGCGTTGCCAACCAGATGCTGCACAAAGTGGAAAAGGCCATGGGCATGGCCCGGTTGTAAACAAATTGGATGCGGGGAACACTCCCCTGCCAAAAGGCTGTCTTTCGGGACAGCCTGTTTTTTTATGTTCGTTTTTTCATACCCGAAAGTAGGCTAATGTTCACTTGTAGCTGCTTTTTCCCTTGTAATAAGATGGGAAAAGTGTAAATCCCCCCCGAGCGATAGCAGTTCTTTCGCTTGACAAGTGGCCTGTACGCACCAACTACTCAACGGAGGATCTTGCCATGCAACCAGCTCGTTTTCTCTACCTGTTACTCTGTCTGGCTGCCGGTTTTCTGGTCGGCTTTTCGTCGCCCGACAAGGGGAAAAAAGCAACCTGGATCTGGCAGGCAGAGCTGATCGACACCCAACGCCAAAAAATTCTTGACTTTGCCAAAAACCAAGGGATCAATCTGATCTATCTGCGCATCGACAGGGACAAGCCCTTTGACTACTACCGTCCGTTCATCCGGGAGGCTCAGTTGGCCGGTATCGACGTGCACGCCTTGGGCGGACATCCGCGCTGGGCGCTTACTGTCGACCGGGAGCGAATGCTCGGCCTCGTGGACTGGGTAAAACGATACAACCGCACAGTGGACCAGGTGGAACGCATCCGGGGGGTGCACCTGGACATCGAGCCGTACCTGCTTGACGAGTGGTACGACGATCAACCCGCCGTACTGAAACAATGGATGGGAAACATCGAAGCGTTTGTGACCGCAGCCCGAGAGGAGAACGGTCTGGAAGTGGGCACCGACATGGCCGCCTGGTTCGATCAATTTCCGGTGCCGGGAACAGCCGATATGCCGTTCAGCACATGGATGATCGACACATTTGACCACGTCACCCTGATGGCGTACCGCAACAAGGTGGACGGCTCCAATGGCATCGAAGCGATCGTCAAGAACGAGATGGAGGCGGCGGACGCCCTCGGCAAACAGGTGATCATTGCCGTCAACACAAAAGAGATGCCGCATGAGCCGCACACGACGTTTTTTGGGGTGGGCGCGGAAGAGATGGACGCTCAGCTCGCCGAAGTGACATCGCGGCTGGGCAGACATTCGTCTTTCACCGGCGTCGCGGTTCACGATTACCGCTACTGGCGAAACATGATCAAGCATACGGACTCGACGACGAAGCCGCTGCTCGGCACGTACATATGGCACGCCGAGCACGCGATTACCGAAGGGGACGAGATTCTCGCCTTTTCCAAAGAGCAGGGAATCAATTTGCTGTACGTGCGGCTGGACCTGGAGCAGCCCTACGAGGCGTACGCCGATTTTGTGGAAAAGGCAACGGAAGCTGGAATCGAGGTGCACGCGATGGGCGGACACCCGATCTGGGCCCTGGAGCAGTACCGGGAGCGGATGCTGAAGTTGGTCCGCTACGTGAAAGGCTACAATCAAAATGTCGCTCCCAATCAGAAGTTCCGCGGCATCCATCTGGACATTGAGCCCTACGTCATGCCCGTCTGGCGGGAGGACAGAGACGAGGTGCTGCGGCAGTGGATGAGCAATCTCGACGCGTTCGTGGAAGAGACGAAACGGGATTCCAACCTGGAGACAAGCTGCGACCTGGCCGTCTGGCTGGATCAGTTTGACGTCCCGGACGACCCCGGAACCCCTTTCAGCAAATGGGTAATCGCCCGGCTGGACCATGTGACGCTGATGGCTTTTCGCGACTACGCCGAAGGACCGGGTGGCATCGCCGCCGTGTCCAAGGATGAATTGAGATTTGCCGACGAGTTGAACAAGAAGCTGATCATCGCCGTGGAAATGAAGGAAAGCGGAGAAGGAGAACACATCACGTTCCACGAGGAAGGGAAAGCGGAAATGATGCGTCAGCTCGAAAAACTGCCCAATCTCTTGGCAGAGCACCCGTCGTACAAGGGGAATGCCGTCCACGCATACGAATACTGGAAGACAGCCAAGGACTAAGCGGCTGTCCGCTAACACAGTCACCCACACCGGAGCTTCCCGGTGGGGGTGACGTTTCTGGCATCCGAAAGGCCCGTATCGCTGTGAACGGGGCTTTGCATCGACCTGCTGACACGAGGATGACGGAAACGTGTTCTCCTCGAAACCGGCCACTTGGTCTGCACACTGAGACCCGTGCGGTGCGCACGTGTCATCTGCCACATAGACATCAGGGATTCTCCTTCTTCACGGAAAGCGTAAAGTGAAACTCTCCCCACTCCGGCGCCCCGGCGGACGCCTGAGTCACCCCCGCCGCCAGTTCATTGTGACCGTCCTCGACGACGTAGTGAACGACGCCCTCAAATACACGCGCTTTTCCTTTTACTTCATACGTATGTTCGTTTGTCGTTTTCACCGTTACGCCTTGAAACCGGTCATTTTCGTATTGTGTTTGTCCGTCATCCGGCTGTGCAGGAACGGCATCGTTTGGCTGGTCGGACGGAGCCGTGGCGGGCGGTTGATCCGATGGTGCCGTAATGGGCTCCCTGCCGGGTTGGGCCTGGTCGTTCGGCTTCTCTTTCGACGCCGTGCAGCCAAGGAGCAGCCCGACCAGCAGGCAGAGCACAAGCAACGCGCGCATGGTATCCCCTCGATTCATGGTGGGCTGTTTACATTTTCTTTATAAGGTTAGACGGCGTCCGCAGCGCATCGTTTCAGGAAAAAATACCCGTTTTGCACCCGCAAGGAAAAGACGGCCGATGCAGTGGCGACTCTTTCGCGGATGACAGCCGTCTGTCAATGGCGTTAGGCCTTCGTCTGAGCCGCCTCCGCTCTCATGCTGGCTCTCATCTCCGCCCGCTTTGCTTCTTTCAGACGCGGACAGGTGTAGCAGTAACGGCCACCCTCCGTGCGGTAGTAGAGACAGCAGGCGCTTTTTATGCTGACGTGCCGCTCGGAATCGCACAGGTCTTCGATCAGCCGCAGCTTCACCCCCAACGGATTTTTCGCTTGGCCGAACACCTGCGGGTCAAGCTGCTCGGTCAAAAAACGGAAGTCGTCAGCGATCCGGCGGCGCAACAGCTCATGCTCCGCCGCCTTGAGCCATTCGTTCCGTTCGTAATGATATCGGGCCGGAAGCTGTCCCCATAATTGGCCGACATGCACCCCGGATGCAGCAGCAACAGCCTCCAAAAGCGGCCTGAGCGTGTTTCCATACACATCTTGAAGCACACTGCTGCGCCACTCTGTTCTCGCTGCCTCATCGGCCGGCCCGTCCTCCTCCGCCCAGCGGTTGAGCATGAACGAGAACCGGTAATAGCCGTCCTGGTTGTACAACTGCACGCTAAGGTTGTTCAGCGACAGGTCAAACGTCTTGTTCCAGACGGACATCGCGTACTGGACGGCCAGGGCCGGTCCGCTCAGCCACCCGCTGAAAAAGGTGGCGGCAGGAGCCAGATCCGCTGCTTTGAGCAGTCGGGCGTACACACTGATCAGGCTGGACATTTGTGCTGTTTCCAACAGTTCGGACGCGGGGCCGGACCAGACAGCATTGTCCATCTCGCGTCTGCTGACAAAAAAGTGCCGTTCCAGTTTGTCACAGTCACTTTGCTGCATGCTCATCATCTCCGGTTCAGGCATATTTTCTGTTCAATAATTGATAGTGATAATTGTTATCATATTCATGGGTATTGTACTACATGCTGCTGGGCCCTACAACAGTCGAATACGCACGATGGGCATACGCACTTTGACCGATGCTTTTCGGAAAAACCGGTCTTGCTGTGCGGCGGGTACGTCGTGCCATCACCGGAAGCAAAAAAACCGCTCCGTTTTCGGGCGGTTTTGCTTGCTATTTCGCATCAGTATGGATTGTCAGCCGCTCCCAACCAACAGAGGCGGCCGTCGGCTGTGTCACCTGTTTCTGGCGTACAGCCAGTTGTAATAGCTGGCATGCTTCAGCTCATCGGTCATGATTTCAAACACGGTATCCCGATACTGCAGCAGCATGTATTTATAGATCGTGCGGTAACGTTCGAACGTTTTCAATTCGCCAAACAGGGCCTGCTCAATCCCGTCCAGATAGCTCACCGGAGGCTGCAGCGCCTCGATCTCATAGTGTGCCGCAGGACGCTGTCCGGTCAACTGGCCGTAGATCTGGAGAAACAGCCGGCGGTGTCTCCGCTCGTCATCGCGGATGCCGGCAATCACCTGTTTTTCCTGCTCGGTCGGTGCTTGCTCGATCAGAAAGTCGTATAACAGCTCATCCCGCCGCTCTCCCGCAATGCCTTCCTGCAACATCCGGAGGACGACCTTCATCCGCTCATCGTACCCCTCCAGCGCGGCGAGCCGCACGGGCAAGTAAGAAGTGTACTGAAAAGGTCCATACCAGTATCCGCTCATCTCGATCTGGTCTCCTTTGTCGTGATTCACCTACAAGATATGCGCCCTCCTGGCAAGAGGAGCATGGAAATTGCCGAACACGGCAAAAGCAGGTTGTCACGACGAACAGCCGCCCCGCGCACAGCTGGCGCAAGACGGCTGTCGACGAAAAGAGACGTGCGGATTGGCCTGTCACACGATTCGCCGCGGCTGGCGGATTGCACTACGCTACAAAGGGCAGCACCATGTTCAGCAGGAACAGCCCGGCGATCACGTAGAGCAGCGCCGGCACCTCCCGGCGTTTGCCGAGGGCGAGTTTCAGCAGCGGATAGGCGACGAAGCCAAAGGCGATCCCGTCCACGATGCTGTAGGACAGCGGAATCAGGGCGATGATCAGGAAGGATGGAAAGCCTTCGGTGAAATCACGCAGGTTGATGTTCTGCACGTGTTGCAGCATCAGCCCGCCGATGATGATCAACACCGGCGCGATCGCGCTGTCGGGAATCAGCTTGACCAGCGGCAGGAACACCAGCGTCAGCAGGAAGAGCACGCCGGTGACCAGCGAGGTCAGGCCGGTTCTCCCTCCGGCGGCAATACTGGCGGCCGATTCCACCGAAGCCACCGTGGGGCTGGTGCCCAGCATGCCGCTCAGGGCGGTGGACACGGCAGTCGCCTGCAGGGAGCGTTGAAACTTCTGCGGCTGGCCCAGCATTCCGGTATGGCCGTGCAGCAGGCCGATATTTTCAAAGACGATCACCATCGCCATCGAAAACACAGCGGCCCAGAACGACAGCGTCCACACCCCGGAGAAGGACAAGCCGGCGAACACCCGGCCGTATTCGTGCAGCGACAAGGAGGCCAGTCCGCCTGTTTCCGGCTGTACCAACCCCGCCAGCATCCCCATCACCGTCCCGGCAGCAATCCCGATCAGAAAGTTTCCCGGCACGTTTCGGATGAACAAAATCAGCGTCAGGACAAGTGTCGCCAGCGTGACGATCACCTGCGGGCTGGCCAAATTGCCCAAGGCGACAAACGTGGAGGGATTGGTGACGATCAAGCCCCCTTTCTGCAGCCCGATAAAGGTGAGAAACAAGCCGATCCCCACCGTGATCGCCTCTTTGAGCGAGACGGGGATCGCCTCCGACAGCAGAGTCGCCGCCCGTGTGAAAGCGATGATGGAAAACAGCAGCCCGGCGAGGAAGACGGCGGCCAGCGCCTGCTGCCAGGGCAGTCCCATCGTCTGGCACAGCGTATAGGTAAACAGCGCGTTGATGCCCATTCCCGGCACCAGAATCATCGGTGCGTTGGCCCAGAACGCCATCAGCAGCGAACCGGCAAACGCAGTCAGCACCGTCGCCAGGATACCGGCTTCCAGAGGAATTCCGGCGTCCTGCAAGATCGAAGCGTTGACGGCGACGATATAGACGATTGTGACAAAGCCGATGCATCCGGCCGTGATTTCCCGTTGAACGGTCGTGTCAAAAGCACGCAAACGAAAGATGTGATCCAACCATGTACGCATTTTACATGTCCCTTCTTTTTTTCGCTTGCTTCTCATGTTTTGTTGCCGAGACATATGCTATCATAGCTCGTATGATATGAAAAATATTGATTCAATCTCATATCCATATGAAAACAATATGGAAGAAACGGAGGCTTGCGCGGTGGACATTCGTCAGTTGCGCTATTTTATCGCCATTGCCGAAGAAGGGCAGATTACCGGGGCCGCCAAGCGATTGCGCATGGCCCAGCCGCCCCTCAGCCAGCAGTTGAAGCAAATGGAAGAAGAACTGGGCGTCGCGCTGGTGGAACGTGTGGGAAAACGAATCGAGCTGACGGAGGCGGGCGTCACACTCTACCGGCAGGCACTCAACATCGTGCACCAGATGGAGGAAGCGATCGCAGAGGTACAGGAAACCGGGGCCGGCATCCGCGGCACGCTGTCAATCGGCGTAAGCGCTCTCTCCTCCTACGGGCTGCCGGAACAAATCCGCCGGTTTCAGCAGCAGTATCCGCTGATCATCTACAAGGTGTGGAAAGGAGATACGCAGTTGCTGAGCCAGTGGCTGGAGCGGCGGACGATCGAAGTCGCCATCGTCCGCCTGCCTCATTCGCTGTCCGGCTGCACCACCATCCCGCTGGACGAGGAGCCGTTCGTGCTGATCGTTCCCGACTCCTCCCCGCTGGCCGGCACCGGCCGGATCCACATGCGGGACATCGCCGATCATCCGCTGATCATGCCCAGCGCGCCGGGGCTGGGTATCTACGAGATGCTGGTCCGGGAGTTTTCCCGACTGGGCGTAAATCCACACGTCATCTGTGAATGTCCTGACATCTCGCTGATCGTCAGCATGGTGAGAGCCGGAGTGGCAGCGTCGATCGTGCCCCGCTCCGCCTGGGAGACCCAGGCCAGCGATACGCTTGACTGTCTGGAGATTACCGGCACCTCCATTTCCTCCTCCGCTGCCGTCGTCTGGCAGACCGGCCGCCATCTGTCCAAGGCAGCCCGCCGATTCATCCGGATGTTTGCCCCCACAGCCGACGTGTAGGCCGCGTCATGCACAGACCACAAAAAAACATCCCCCACGCGCAGTGGGGGATGGCGCACGGTGCTTCCTGTTTCCAGAATAGCACCGCCTGATATCTCAGATAATCAGGGACAAGCCCATGATCAGGATGATGGCCGTGACAGACAGGATGGTTTCCATGACTGTCCAGGACTTCAACGTATCCTGAACGCTCATGTTGAAGTATTCCTTGATCAGCCAGAAACCGGAATCGTTTACGTGAGACAGGATGAGCGATCCCGCGCCGGTGGCCAGCACCAGCAGCTCCGGACTGACTCCGGGCATTTGCTGCGCAATCGGGGCGACAATGCCCGCAGCGGTCATCATGGACACCGTCGCCGAACCGGTGGCAACGCGGATCAGCGCCGCGATCAGCCATCCGAGGAAGATCGGGGAGATGGCCGACGCCGTGGCCAGATCGGCAATGTAATCGCCCACTCCGCTGTTGAGCAGCACTTTGTTGAACGCGCCGCCTGCCCCGATCACCAGCAGAATGGTGGCCGTCGGTGCCAGGCAGTCGTTGGTGAACTTCAGAATGTCATCCTTGTTAAATCCGCGGGCAAAGCCCAGCGTCCAGAACGAGATCACGGTTGCAATCAGCAGGGACGTGATCGGGTTGCCGATGAAGTCAGCCCACACGCGCACCGCGTGTTCCTTCGGCAGCGTAACGTCTGCGATGGTCGCCCCCAGCATCAGGATGACCGGAAGCAAAATCGTAAAGACGGTAATGCCAAACCCGGGAAGTTCGCGGTCCTGCTTCGGTTCCGCCAACTGTGCCGCCAGCTCCGAGGAGATGCTGGTCTTGATCCGTTTGCTGATCCAGCTTCCGTAGAGAGGCCCGGCGACGATCGCCGACGGGAGGCCAACCAGAATGGAGTACACAATCGTTTTGCCCACGTCCGCTTGAAAAATATCGACGGCCGCCATCGCCGCCGGATGGGGCGGAACAATCCCGTGCACGATGGACAGCCCGGCAATCAGCGGGATGCCAATCTTCAGCAGGGACATGCCCGTTTGACGGGCGATGGTGAAGACAAGCGGAATCAGCAGCACAAAGCCTACCTGGAAGAAAACAGGAATCCCAACGATGAACGCCACGAACATCATCGCCCAGTGGACGTTCTTTTCGCCAAACAGGTTGATCAGCGTACGGGCGATCCGCTCTGCACCGCCGGACTCCGCCATCATTTTCCCCAGCATGGTTCCCAGTGCGAGTACGATAGCGATAAATCCAAGCGTGCCGCCCATCCCTTCCTTGATGGAATCGACGATTTTGTCGAGCGGCATCCCCGAAGCGATCCCGACAAAGCCGGAAACGATCAACAGGGTAATGAACGGGTTTACCTTGAATCGAGTGATCAGAATAAGCAGGATGAGAATAGCCAGCAAGGTGATGAGCAACGGCATCATGACCCCTCCTTTTTATCGAGTGTTAAGCGATGCTCTCGACCGTTGTTGAAAGTCGGCGATGAGCTTGTATTCCTCAAGCAGGTTGAGATAAACCCGCTCGTAAATGTAAAACAACTCCAGATAGGTGCCGGAGCGCTCCAGATCCGGCTCGTGGCGGTGAACAATGCGCAGCAGATCGTTTACCTCGGACAGGTCGCGGATGGCACCGACAGCATGCATCGCCAGCACGGCCGCCCCCAGACTGGAACTTTCATGGGTTCCCGGAATCAATACCTCATACCCAAACATGTCCGCCATGATTTGCCGCCACTCCTTGGAGCGGGCAAAGCCGCCGGACGCGCGAATCTCCCGCGCACCTCCGGCCAAGTCGCGAAGGGCAATCCCCACGCTGTACACGCTGAACAAAATCCCTTCCAGCACGGCGCGGATAAAGTGCTGCCGCTTGTGGTGCAGGCCGATGCCGAAAAACGACCCGCGCGCCTGCGGATTCCACCAGGGCGCCCGCTCCCCGGACAAAAACGGCAGGAACAGCAGGCCTTCCGCTCCGGCCGGTACGTCCTTGGCCGCCTGAATCATCACGTCGTACGGATCGACACCCAATTCCTTGGCCTTTTCCACTTCGGGCCAGCTAAACTCATCGCGGAACCAGCGCAGCATCAATCCCCCGTTGTTGGTCGGACCGCCGATTACCCAGTGCTTGTCCGTCAAGACGTAACAAAACGTTCGTCCCTTCTGATCCGTAATCGGCTCCGGCACAACGGTCCGCACAGCGCCGCTCGTGCCGATGGTGATCGCCACCTGACCCGGCTCGATCGCGCCGACACCCAGGTTGGCCAGCACCCCGTCACTTGCCCCTACGACAAACGGCGTATCGGGATCGATGCCGATTTCGTCCGCGTAGCGCTTGTCCAGGCCGCGCAGCACGTGTGTGGTCGGAACAGGCTCGCTCAACTGCTGCGCAGAGATGCCGGCGACATGCAGCGCCTCCTCGTCCCAGTCAAGCCGCTTCAGATTGAACAGCCCCGTGGCCGACGCGATGGAATAATCGACCACGTATTGGCCAAAGAGCCGATAAATCACGTACTCCTTGATCGAGAGAAACTTGGCCGCCTTGCGGAACGTATCGGGGTCCTTCTCCCTCATCCAGATCAGTTTGGTCAGCGGAGACATCGGATGGATCGGCGTCCCGGTGGCCAGGTATATCCGGTGACCGGTGCCGTCCTGTTTCAAGCGCTCCGTCTGCTCCACACTGCGGTTGTCCGCCCAGATGATGACATTGGTCAGCGGATTGCCGCTGTCGTCTACGGCGATCAGGCTGTGCATGGCCGTGCTGAACCCGATGCCGGCGATGTCCGACTGTTTTGCCCCGGCCTGGGCAATCGCCTGGCGGAGTGCCTGAATGACCGCGTTAAAAATCGCGTCCGGCTCCTGTTCCGCCCAAGAAGGCTGCGGAACGAGCAGGGGATAATCGACATTCCCCGTTCCCTTGATCGAACCGGAGCGTGTGAACACAATCGCCTTTGTGCTGGTGGTGCCGATGTCCAGTCCGATAAAATACGTCTCGTTCATTATCGTCTCACCCTTCATGTGTATCCGCTTTCAAGATGTCAAAGTGATTATATCGAAATTTTTTTCTTTTGTTAATACATGAGAAAAAAATTTGTTTCAAAAAGTGCTCGTGATGTGCTCCGCAACCAGTATTATTTCCAATAAAAAAAACGCCCGCGGTCAAAGGCGTTTTAAGGAAATGGCTTCCCGTATATGCTGGATGTTCTCGATCGTTTGCGCTTCCCGGCGAAGCGAGACCGCCACGTACAACAGGTCGATCAGGAAAAGCTGGGCCAGGCGGGCGGAGAGCGCTTCCGTGCGGAACAACGTTTCCCGCGAAGTTGTATACAGACAGCAGTCCGCCAGTTTTACCAACGGCGATTTTCCGTAACTGGTGATGCCGATCGTTTTCGCTCCCGCGTCCTTGGCCACGTGCAGCGCTTTCAAAATGTCCTTGTTCGAACCGGAGTGGGAAATCCCCACCGCCACATCCCCTTCCCGCAGGAGGGAAGCCGACATCACCTGGTAGTGTGCATCGGAGTGATGAATACAGGGAATCCCGGTGCGCATGAACTTGTGATAGGCGTCCTGGGCGATGGCAGCCGATCCGCCAGATCCGTAGAATTCAATGCGTTTGGCACCCGCCAGCCAGTCAATAATAGTGGACAGTACGTCGCGGTTGAGTATGTGCAGCGTATCGCGCAGCGTCTCCATGTTTGCGGCAAAAATGTTGCCGGCAATCGACAGCACGTCTTCATCGTCCAGGTTGATTTCCTGGTAAATCACCTGCTTGGGGTTGGTTACTTCGCTAGCCAGCGCAATCTTGAACGCCTGGAATCCGCGAAAGCCCAATCGCCGGCAGAGGCGAAAAACAGTCGCATCAGCGCATTCGCACAGCTCGGACAACTCGGTAATGGACAAATGGACAATGTCGCTCGCATGCTCCAGGATGTAGCGGGCCACCTGCTGTTCTTTGCTGCTGAGCTGCGAATAAACGGCACGCAGTTTGGCGAGCACGCTTTCAGAAACACGCGGTGTGGAATCAGGCAACGACATGCACCTCCCAATCGTGCCTTTCTGGTTCACTAACATTCTCGTTCACATTATAGGCAATGTCCGGGTCGAAGTCATTTTGAAAAAAATTTTCTTCATTTATGATGAAACGTGAATATTTTTGTCATATAATACAGCTAGGTCAGATTCTGCATGTTTGACAACCTGGACACCTGGAGAACCTGGATAAGGAGTGTTTCGATCACAATGCAATTAGCGATGATTGGATTAGGCAAAATGGGATACAATCTCACCCTGAACTTGCTCTCGCACGGGCATGAGGTCGTCGCCTATGACGTCGACCCCGCACCTGCCGCTGAACTGAGCAAGCACGGAGCGATTCCGGCCGCTTCGGTCGAAGAGGCGGTCGCGAAACTGTCTGCGCCGCGTGTCGTGTGGCTGATGGTGCCCGCAGGAGACATCGTGGACAAGCTGATTGACCAACTGTCCGGCCTGCTGTCCCCCGGCGACATCGTGATTGACGGCGGAAATTCCAACTACAAGCAGTCGGTTGAGCGTTATCACAAGCTTAAGCAAAAGGACATCCACTTCCTCGACGTCGGCACAAGCGGCGGCATGGAAGGGGCGCGGCACGGCGCCTGCATGATGATCGGCGGGGACAAGGAGGCGTTTGCCCATATCGAACCGATGGTAAAGGATATCACCGTTGAAAACGGCTACCTGTACGCAGGGGAAGCAGGCAGCGGACACTTCCTGAAAATGGTGCACAACGGCATCGAGTACGGCATGATGCAGGCGATCGGCGAAGGCTTTGAGGTGCTGGAGAAGAGCGGCTACACGTTTGACTACGCCGAAGTGGCGCGCGTCTGGGCCAACGGCTCCGTCATCCGCGGCTGGCTGATGGATCTGACCGAGCGGGCCTTCCGCAAAGACGCGAAGCTGGACAGCATTCGCGGCGTCATGCACTCCTCCGGCGAAGGCAAATGGACGCTGGAGACGGCACTGGACCTGCAAGTGGCAACGCCAGTGATCGCGATGTCCCTCTTGATGCGCTACCGCTCGCTGGAGGAAGACACCTTCCACGGCAAAGTGGTGGCTGCCCTGCGAAACGAATTTGGCGGACACGCCGTAGAAACGAAATAGAAAACAGCCAGGCCCGAGGCAGCACCTCGGGCCTGTTTGCATGGTTTCGCCGGCTGGCCTTATGTTCTCTTTTCCCCGCCCTTTTTTTCGTTCGCGCATTGGGCGGCTTGATCAGGTCAGCCAGCGCATCAGGGAGAGAACGCTCGCCGTTTTTTCCGTTTATTTCTTCTGCTCCGATTGGACCGCGATGCCGTTGCGGATCAGCAGCGCGGCCGTCACGCCCACTCCGGCCTTTTTATTGCCGGAGAACGTCCCGTCATAGACAAACGAACTGCCGCAGGAAGGACTGTTTTCCTTCAGCACGGCGGACGTGGCCCCCACCGCCTGCGCCAGCTTGAGCGCCTGCCTGGCCCCGGCGAGAAACGCGTCCGTCACGTCGCAGCCGTTCCGGTCGATTACCCGGGCCTTCCCGTCCAGGACGTCAAAACCGTCGCCGCCGACGATCTCCGCCGGCGTGCGCGGTGTCGGCAGACCGCCCATCTGCTCGGGACAGACAGGAATGGCCTTGCCTTCCTTGAACAGCGCCTCGGTTTCCGCGTCCAGACAGGCGCGCTGGTCATATCGGCACTGACAGCCAATCAGACAGGCACTGACGATTTTCACTGTCACCAGTTCCTTTCCTCATTTCGATACCAGGGACCAGGGTTGTCCACACTGCAAACATCCTCCAGCCGGATCGGCCTTTTGCGATTGGGGATTCACCGGATTACAGCCGGCGCAGCTTGACGCTCTGGACCATGTGATCCGCCCCTTTTTCCAAGATCAGTCGGGCGCGTCCCCGCGTCGGCAGGATGTTTTTCCGCAGGTTGATGCCGTTGATCTCCATCCAGATGCTCGTGGCCACCTCTGTCGCCTCTTCGTCGGTCAGGCTGGCATAGCGGCGGAAGTAAGAGGCCGGGTTGGAGAAGGCCGTCTCGCGCAGCAGCTTGAACCGCTCCACGTACCACTTCATGATGTCCTCTTCACGCGCGTCGACGTAAATGGAGAAGTCGAAAAAGTCGGAGACGAAGACTTCCGTGACGCGGCGCTGTTTTTCGTCGATCGGCGTCTGCAGGACATTTAGCCCCTCCACGATCAAGATATCCGGTTCGCGGACCACTTGCCACTCGCCGGGCACGATGTCGTACACCAGATGGGAGTAGACAGGGGCAGCCACTTCCGGCACGCCGGACTTGACGTCGGACAGAAACGACACCAGCCGCTTCGTGTTGTAGCTTTCCGGAAACCCTTTGCGCTTCATCAGGCCGCGCTCTTCGAGGACGCGGTTGGGGTAGAGAAAACCGTCCGTGGTCACCAGGTCCACTTTGGGATGATTGGGCCAACGGGATAAAAGCGTTTGCAAAATGCGGGCGGTTGTGCTCTTGCCGACTGCGACGCTGCCGGCGATGCCGATGATAAACGGAACCTTTTTGTCCTGATTGCCGAGGAATGTATGCGTTGCATGATACAGTTCCTGGGTGGCCCCCACATACAGGTTCAACAGCCGGGAGAGCGGCAGGTAGATGTCCGCCACTTCCGACAGGGAGAGCTTTTCGTTCAACCCCTGCAGACAGGCCAATTCTTCGTCTGATATGGTAAGCGGCGTGGAAGCCCGCAGTCCTCTCCACTGCTCGCGACTGAATGTGATGTAAGGAGATGCCATGGGAACCGTACATCCTTTCTCGTTCTTGTCCATTAGATGTTCCACAATAGTGTACCACCTGCGGCCGCTTTTTGGGAACACGTGAGGTGCGTCTCTCGGCAAGAAAGGTGCATACCATTCCTGGCCTGATGGAGAACATGGGCGTCACCATTTGTTTGGCGAAAAAAATCCCCCCTTTGGCCTTATCGCAGCCCAGGGGGGATTTTTCACGGCCGCCTGCCGAGATACGCCTGCAGCATCCAGACGTGTTTTTGCAGGCTGGTGCTGATCTCAAGGAACATGTCGCTGGTCGCCTGGTCATTTGCCTGTTCGGCGATGGACATTCCCTCCTCCAACTCGCGGATGAGCTGCCGGAAGTCGGCGACTACCGCCTGAACCATTTGTTCCGCAGTCTCCCCTCCCGCCGCTTCGCGCAGGGTCGACTGCTCCAGACAGGCTTTCATCGTCGAGACCGGCTGTCCGCCGATTGCCAGCAGCCGTTCCGCCAGTTCATCCACGTAGCCGGCCGCCTCGTTGTACAGTTCCTCAAACTTTTGGTGGAGCGTGTAAAAGTGGGGTCCTGTCACATACCAGTGGTAGTGGTGCAATTTTATGTACAGGACGCTCCAGTTGGCAACCTGTTTGTTCAACACGTCCGTCAGGGAAGGGCTTTTCACTCCTGTCACAGCAGTGCTCATTCGGCGTCACTTCATCCTTTCCTCGCATGAAGATGCTACAGAACGATGTTAGTATTACGCTGGGAACTGCTGTTTATTCCGCCGGTGATGCTGCGGCCTGACGCCGCCAACATCTCCCCGTCCCTGACAGCAATCCGGCCTTCCGCAAGTACGCCTGATTGGCCCCTTTACCGGACGACCGCCTCTTCGACGATCAGCCGGCAGCCTGTCGCGTCAAGATACGCCTGCACGCCAAACGGCAGGGCGGCGTTGTTTTCGCCGTGGCCCGCCTGCAGGTTCCAGATCATCGGCTTTTGATACGGCGCGATCATGTTGGAAATGACGTCGAGGACGGTGAAGCTGTCCTGTTTTTTCGACGTGCAGTTGTTCCACGTGCCGAGGATGATCCCGGCGCACTCCGCAAACGTGCCGACCAGCGCCAACTGGGTCAGCATGCGGTCCACCCGGTACGGCTCCTCGTCCACATCCTCCAGGAAGAGCAGCTTGCCTTTTGCATCCACCTGGTAGGGCGTGCCCGCCAGCGCCGCCACCAGCGAGAGATTGCCGCCGACGATCTCGCCGCACGCTTCTCCTTCCACCAGGCAGACGATCTCCTCCCCCGGCGGGTTGACGATCTCGCCCAGCGGCTCGGTGCTGGTCATGGCGCGCAGCAGACATTCCCGCGTATACGCGTTGGTCCCGCTGAGCAGTCCGGGCGATGCGTTGGGACCGTGCAGAGTCGCCAATCCCGCCTCCTGCCGGAGCGCCGTGTGCAGCGCGGTGATGTCGCTGTACCCGATGAACAGTTTCGGGTTTTGCGCAATCATGTCGTAATCGAGAAGATGCAGGATTTGCGGCGAACCGTAGCCACCGCGCAAAGCCATCACGGCGTCGACGTCGGGATCGGCAAACATCTCGTTCAGTTCGGCTGCCCGTTGTTCGGGCGTTCCCGCCAGATAGCCGCCATAGCTTTCATAGCAGGTTCTTCCCAGTACCACCTTGAATCCCAACGCTTCCAGCTCAGCTTTGGCCTTGTGTACGCTGTCGATTGTTTTCGGAGGACTTGCCGGGGCGATGATCCCGATCGTATCCCCTGGTTTCAGTGCGTGTCCCTTGTTCATCCGGAATTCTCCTCACTGATTGATACTTTTGGTCCGCCCTGCCGTACCCCTGACCGCCATTTTTTGAAAAGTGCGTCACACCAGCACGTACCGGTTGGTCGGCCGGCCGACGCCGCCGTATGCCACGTCCCGTTTCACCCGTCCGCTCTTTTCCAGGTATTCAAGGTAGCGGCGCGCCGTCACGCGGGCGATACCGACCCGCTCTGCCACCTCTTCCGCCGACAGCGGCTGCTTTTCCTGGCGCAGATGGCGGACAATCTGCTCCAGCGTGTGCATGTGCAGCCCTTTCGGCAGCGTCTCCAGCTCCCGGGGGCTTTTCGCGGCGGAGCGGAACAACAGCTGGTCCACCTCCGCCTGGGAGACGGTGCCCTCCTGCTCCAACTGCTGGCGAAACGCCCGGTAGTTTTCCAACGCCTGCTGAATGCGCTCAAACTTGAACGGCTTGATGATGTAATCCATCACGCCGTTGCGGAGCATTGCCTGGATCGTCGGTTTGTCCTTGGCCGCCGTGATCACGATCACGTCCACCGCCTGATTGGCTGTGCGCAGTTTCTGCAGGGTGCGCACGCCGTCCAGCACGGGCATGAAAATGTCCATGATCACCAGGTCAGGCTTCAATTGTTCCACCAAGGCGAGTCCTTCCGCTCCGTTGGAGGCCGCGCCGACCACGCGGAAAGACGACACCCGTTCGATAAACTGCCTGTTCACTTCCTGCACCATCGGGTCGTCCTCGATGACGACCACGCGAAATGGGTCGCCCATCTACGCTTCCGCCTCCTTCATCGGAAAGGTAATCAAAAAGCTCGTGCCTTCGCCCGGCTGCGACTGGCAGCTCAGTTCGCCTCGCCCCTTCGCCACCAGCTGCTGCACCAGGTAGAGGCCCAGGCCGCGGTTCTTCCCCTCCTTGGTGGAGAAGCCGCGCTCCAGCATCCGCCGCCGTGTCTCGTTATCCATGCCGATGCCGTTGTCTTCCACCAGGATGGAGCAGATGTCATCATCCTGTTCGATGCTGACGTAGACTTCCTTGTCGTGTTTGTCCGTCTGCTCCAGAGCGTCAAACGCGTTTTCGATCAGATTGCCGAGGATCAGCACGAAATTGTGGTGATCCATGTACGGCGGGAAGCGCTCCAGATTGCTGCGCCGGTCGATGACGAGGCGAATGCCCAGTTCCTTGCCCCTGCTCACCTTGCCCAAAAGCAGGCCGGAAACGCTTTCATCCGTGATTTTGGCCGAGAGAAATGCAGTCAGCTCTTCCTGCTGTTCGCTGATTTCAAACAAGTACTGCAGCGCCTTCTCTTTCTGATTCAACTGCAAAAGTCCTGCGATTGTGTGCAGCTTGTTCATGTACTCGTGGTTTTGCACGCGAAGCGCGTCGACGAATGCCTTTACGCCGGTCAGCTCTTCCGCCATCCGCGCCACTTCGGTCCGGTCCTGGAAAATGGCCAGCGCCCCGACGACTTTCCCGTCGGTCCTGATCAGAAAGCGGTTGGACCAGATCAGCGCCCCTCCGACGTGCAGTTCGTGGTCGTAAAAGTTTTGCTGCTTCTCCAGCACTTCCGGCAGCGCGGTATCGGGAATCACCTCGCGGATCGGTCTGCCCAGCACGTCGTCTTCGATGTTGAAAATCTGTTTGGCCTTGTCGTTGACGATCGTGATCCGCTCCTGCGTGTCGATCGCGATCACGCCCTCGCGCATGGCGTGAAACGTGGCGGTGCGCTCCACCAGCATGCGGGCCAGTTCTTCCGGTTCCAGGTTGAGCATCTGCCGTTTCATGTGGCGGGCGAGCCGGTACGAACCCCAGATGCCAAACAGCAGGGAGAGAAAAAACGTGATCGCGATGTTTTCCCGCTGGTCGTAGAGGATCTGCGGGATGCTCGGCAGCAGATGGCCCACCATGACCACGCCCACCTGCTGGTGATCGGTGTTCATGATCGGCACGTAGGCCCGCAGCGCCGTTCCCAGCTCCCCCCGCACCTTGCGGATGTAGGTGTGCTCGGCAAACGCCTCCTCCGCGTCTTTGCCGAGAAAGACGGTGCCGATGCGCTCGTCCAGCGGATCGGAATAGCGGACCCTGTTCATGTCCATGACCACCACGTACGTCACGTCGTTGACAATGCGAATCCGCCGTGCCGTCGGAGCGATGGTCCGCCAGCCGTCCGGTTCCTGGATGCTTTTCTGGATGAGCGGGATTTCCGCCACTGTCCGCGCCGTGGTCATCAGCCGCTGTCCCAACTCCGCCTCGGTCAGGCGAATGATGCTGCCCACGATGATGATGCCGCCGATCAAGAGGGAAAAAAGCACGATGCCGACTGACAGCAGCATGATTTTCCACTTAATTTTCAGACGCTTGAACAGGAGTGTTCTTCCTTTCCGGTAGGTTTGCCTGCTACCATATATTTTGGTACAGTACGTGAAGCAAATCAACCGATGGTAAAGCAGGTGTCGGCCCGTGAGATCAATCGCAAGCATTGTCGCGTTCGTCCTGTTGGGCCTGCTCAGCGCCGTGATTATCGGCTTTCGCAGCGACCTGCCGTTTGCATCGCTGGGATACGACGAGGAGCAGGAAGGGCTGAGCGAGCGCATTATCATCAAGTTCAGCCATGTGGTAGCGGAAAATACGCCGAAGGGTCTGGCCGTGGATCGTTTTTCCCAACTGGTCAAGGATAAGTCCAATGGCCGGGTGGAAGTGCAGGTATTTCCCAACGGTATCCTCCACTCCGACCAGACGGAGATGGATGCGCTGCGGCGCGGCGACATCCAGATGATTGCTCCCGCCTTTTCCAATCTGGCCAACCGGATTCCGGCGTGGTCGGTGCTGGACCTGCCCTACGTGTTTCGCGATCAGCAGGATGTTGAGCAGGCGTTTCACGGGAAGATCGGCGGGATGCTGTTTGAGACGCTGGAGCCGCTGAACATGAAGGGACTGGCCTTTTGGAGCAACGGCTTCAAGCAGATGACCAGCAACAAACCGATCCGCACGCCGCAGGACTTCGCCGGCCAGCGCTTCCGGATCATTCAAAGCCCCGTGCTGGAAGCGCAGTTTCGCACGCTGGGGGCGACAGCCCAGGGGGCTCCGTTCAATGACGTCTACCGCAAGCTGGCGAACAACGAGGTGGACGGCCAGGAAAACACCATCTCCAACATCTACAGCAAGCGTCTCTACCAGGTGCAGAAATACATGACGGTCAGCAACCACGGCTATCTGGGATATGCCGTGATCATCAACAAATCGTTCTGGGAGAAGCTTCCCCCCGACGTACAGCGCGTGCTGACCGAGGCGTTGGAGGAGGCGACGGCCTACAGCGACCAAATCGCCGTCTCCATGAACGAGCAGCAGTGGAAGCAGTTGACCAAAGAGAGCAGCATGGAAATCCACGTGCTGACACCACAGGAGCAGGCCGTCTGGAGGGAGGCGCTGCAGCCGGTGTACAAATCATTTGCCCCGATGATCGGTTCGGCGTTAATGGACGAGATCAGCAAACTGCACAGGCAGCAGTAAACACGTTCGTTCCATCTCCCTGGCCCCGAGGAAATGCGTCTTCCCCGACAAAAAAGACAGGCCAAAACGGGGAAAGCACCGTCTTGGACTGTCTTCATGCACTCTCTTCACAGCGTCAGGCCAGGCGGCAGCTGGCTGCGTGGTTATTCCTGTTTCGTCGGCTGGACCGCTGTTCGCGTGGCGACAGGCTCGGCGCCGTCCGTTTCGCCGGACTCCACGTAGTGTTTGAGCATCGCCAGCTTGTTCTCCCAAAACCGCTCGTAATACGCAAGCCACTGCTTCACTGCGAGCAGCGGTTCCGGATCAAGCCGGTAGCGCGTCTCCCTGCCGACTTTCCTCCCTTTGACCAGGCCGGCTTCGGCCAAAATGCGCAGGTGTTTGGAAACGGCCGTCCGGCTCATCGGAAAGTGTCCGCTGATCACGGTGACCGGCAATTCCTGATCCCCCAGCAATTTCAGCAGCTGGCGGCGCGTGGGATCGGCAATTGCCTGAAAGACGTCATGTCTGGACGGCGCCGCAGCCATGTCAGCCCTCGACATACTTACCCAGTTTTTGGATAATGCCGGTCCAGCCCTGATTCATGCGGTCGCGCACGATCGTGTGCGGTTCGCCGAATTCCGTGACAGTATCGGGATTCCAGCCGGAGTGGATCAGCGTAAACTCCGTTTTCCCGCCGAGGTCTTTCAGTTCAAACGTAATGATCCAGTCTTTCCCCCAGTGAAACGACAGACGGTTGGGAGGGTCCACTTCCGTCACCTTGCAGGGGGACATGCCGAACGGACCGGCATTTATGTGAAACTCGTGACCGACCACTGGTTGAAAGTCGTTTGGCATGAACCATGCGGCCAGACCTTCCGCCGTGGCAACGGCTTCCCACACTTTCTGGATCGGTGCATGGAACACCTGGGTGTGTCGAATGTCCGGAATGGTTTGCGGGGTTTTGTTCTCCATCGTCGTACCTCCTGATATGTGTGCTTCCCTTTTTCCTGGGGCAAACCCGAGCGGAACTCTTGTACGCAATACGAAACCAAATGGTTTCCTTTTTGATTTTATGACACCTTTTGGTTTCATGTCAATCATAGGACCGAGATGGCTCCGATTGGTTGTTTCGCCCCGTTCACTTATATCTTGCTCGTTCCCCTGCTTTTACAGTCCCCGATTCGACAGCGCAGCGGCCCGGAGTTCAGTAGAGCAAAAGAGACGCTCTGCAGCGACCAGTCCACCTAGTTGTACGACTTCTCAAAAATCATAGTATTCCTGTATACTTAATCGTATATATATTGGACGCGGCCCGATTGTTAATGGTCGGTGAATGACGCAATTTTGAGAGAGGTGACAGCCACGATGTATGAACTGTTAAAAGAAGTGGGACGCGGCAAACGCGGCGCAAAAGACCTGACGTACGAACAGGCAACGATAGCGGCGGAACTGTTTCTCAACGGCAGCGCGACACCCGCACAGATGGGCGCGTTTCTGATGGCGGAGCGGATCAAATCGGAGTCGCTGGACGAATTGGCGGCGTTTGTGGAGGTGTTACGCCGGACCATGTCGCCCGTCTCGTTTCCGGACAGTCTCGATTGCGCCGGCCCCTACGACGGGCGGCGAAAATCGTTTATGGCCACGCTGCCTGCCGCCTTTGTACTGGCCGCTTGCGGGCAGCGGGTCACTCTGCACGGCAGTCCATCGCTGCCGCCCAAGTGGGGCATCACGCTGACGGACGTGTTAAAGACCGCAGGCGTATCCGTGGATGCCGCCGACAGGCAGGCGCTTTTGTCGGCTGCCGAGCGCAGCGGCGTCCTGATTGTCCCCACGGAAACGTGGTGTCCCGCGCTGCACAAGCTGCGCCCCCTGCGGCTGGAGCTCGGCGTCCGCACCCTGTTCAACACGGTGGAAAAGCTGCTGCGGCCAGCCGACTCTCCGTCCATGGCCATCGGCATCTTCCACGGCACGGTATTTGAAAAAGTGGCGGAACTGCTGCTCCGTCTCGGAGTGGAACGGGGAATCGTCGTGCAGGGCATGGAAGGCTCCGAAGACGTGTCCGCCGCCAAACCGAGCCGCGCCTTGATCGTGGAAAACGGCAGCTGTCGTCCCTTCGTCGTCGATCCGGCCTCGCTCGGCTTGCAGGCGGAAGCGCCGGATACCGACTGGACGCCGGAACTGCAGCGGCAGACGGCGGAAGCGGTGCTGAACGGAACAGCCGAACCTGCCTACCGCAACATGGTGCTCCTAAACAGTGCCCTGCGGCTGTGGATCACCGGGCGCGTCCCGAACTTGGATGAAGGTGTGGCCGCGGCCCGCCAGGCGCTAGATTCCCGAGAGGCTTGGGACCGGTACAGACAGTGGCTGGATGCAGCCGCACCATCCGCAGCACCCGCCGCTTCCGCTCGCGATGCAGGCCATATCGGCACCTGATGTCGAAAAAATTCCCCGCACCCATACAGCCCTTGGCTTGCCGGATTGGCGGGCCAAGGGCATTTTGCTTGTCTCCGCTCCCCGCATGCTCTGTGACCAAAAAGACCAAAACAACCAATATGACCGTATCATTTCCAATATTCCAGCAATTCTTTAGAATGCAAGTACAGAGAATGTAAAGCGCTTTCATTGTGCGTAAAAGGGAGGGGACTTATGCGTATTTTTAAAAACCTGACCGTGCAGGTCGTGATCGCCATTATCCTCGGTATTCTCGTCGGCCAGTTTGCGCCCAAGTTCGGGGCTGAACTGAAAGTGTTGGCAGACGTATTCGTCAAGTTGATCAAAATGGTCATCCCGCCGATCGTCTTCTTCACCGTCGTCAACGGCATCGCCGGCATGGGCGACATGAAGAAGGTGGGAAAAATCGGCGGCAAGGCGCTGATTTATTTTGAAATCGTTACCACAATCGCGCTGGCCATCGGCCTGGTCGTGGTCAACATCATCAAGCCGGGCGTCGGCTTTGACAAGACCGGCCTTAGCGGCGCTGACATCTCCAAGTACACGAAAGCGGCTGAGGAGACCAGTCACGGCTTTATCGACTTCCTCGTCGGAATCATTCCGGACAACGTGGTCAACGCCATGGCCAAAGGCGAACTGCTGCCCATCCTGTTCTTCGCCGTCCTGTTCGGCCTGTCGCTCGCAGCCATGGGCTCCGCCGCCCAGCCGGTGATCAACCTGTTTGACAAGCTGGCGCACGGATTCTTCGGCGTCGTCAACATGATCATGAGAGTCTCCCCGCTCGCCGCATTCGGAGCGATGGCCTACACCATCGGCACCTTTGGCCTCGACTCCCTGAAACGACTGGGCCTCTTGATGGGGTCGGTCTACATCACGATGTTTTTGTTCATCGTCGTGGTGCTGGGGCTGATTGCCCGCTTCTTCAACTTTAACATTTTCTCGTTTATCAAATACATTCGCGAAGAAATCCTGCTGGTGTTGGGCACTTCGTCGTCCGAATCGGCGCTGCCCCGCATGATGGAGCGTCTGGAAAAATACGGCTGTTCCAAATCGGTTGTCGGTCTGGTCGTGCCCACCGGATATTCGTTCAACCTGGACGGCACGTCCATTTACCTCTCCATGGCCGCTCTGTTCATCGCGCAGGCATACGGCGTCGACCTGTCCGTCTGGCAGCAGCTGACCCTGCTCGGCATTTTGATGCTCACGTCCAAAGGGGCAGCCGGCGTCACCGGCTCCGGTTTCATCACCCTGGCGGCAACGCTGGCCGCGTTCCCGATGATCCCGGTCGAGGGCATCGCGCTCCTGCTCGGTGTCGACCGCTTTATGTCGGAAGCCCGTGCCATCACCAACCTGATCGGCAACGGCGTGGCTGCGGTGGTCATCGCCAAGCACGAGAACGAGTTTCATCCGCCTGCCCTGTCGGACGAAAAATCGCCGGCCATTTCGGCATAACGGGCGCCGCTGCGTTCAATCAGCACTGAAACCTCCCGTTTTCGGGAGGTTTCAGACTGAAGACAAACGGTTCATTGAGTTAGCGTCCACAAAAAATGATTTCCAGGCCGAAAGGCGTGCCTATTCATCAACCAAAGCGAAAAGACAATGGGCATCGCATGGCGGGATGGGCCAAGCGAGCTCCTTTGACGACCGACTCAGTGAAAAAACGAAGACGCGGGAATCAACAGGGGACACAAGTCTCACTTCCTCGAAATACCCAGATGTTTGTCCCCTGCCCGCGTCTCGTTTTGGAGCCGACTTCATCCGCTTCTGTGCTGGGCGTCAAGCGAGCGAGCGGGCCCGATCTCTCATGCGCTGCGGACGAGTGGTCAAAGGCGTATTCGTCAGAACAGCAGCGACAGCAGTTCCTCACGCGACCATTTTCCGAAAAACGGCTCGATGTCGATGCCAGCAAGCACATCCGCCACCGCTTGCTTGTCGTATGGCACGCCGCGAAGCACGGCCTCGATTTCCGACACGTCCCTCATTCCGAAGAAGTCCCCGTAGATTTTGGCTTCCTTGATGCGCCCCTTCTCGATCTCCAACCGCACCTCCACCGTCCCGATGTCAAACCGGCGGGACTGCCGGAAGTTGCTTTTCGGCGATTTTCCGTAATTCCACTCCCAGCTCTGGTAGCGGGAACGGGACAGCTCGTGGATGTTCGCCCAATCCTCGTCGGTGAGCGGATATTCCTCCACCGGTTTGCCGTCGAAGATAAAGACGAGCAGCTCCTGCTTGAACTCTTCGATCGTCATCGGGCTGGGCAGAAATTCCGAAATGTTGGCGACCCGGCTGCGAATCGACTTGATCCCTTTTGACTGGATTTTTAGGGGATTCACGTTCAGCGCGGAGACGACACGCTCCAGGTCGGAGTCAAACAGCAGCGTGCCGTGGCTGAACATGCGTCCTTTGGCGGCGTACTGGGCGTTGCCGGAAATTTTCCGCTCGCCCACCTGGATGTCGTTGCGGCCCGTCAGCTCCGCGTCGACGCCCATCTGGCGCAGAGCGCGAACGACCGGATCGGTAAACTTGCGGAAGTTGTGAAAGGACTCCCCGTCGTCATTGGTAATAAAACTGAAGTTGAGGTTGCCGAGGTCGTGATAGACGGCGCCGCCTCCCGACAGCCGGCGCACCACGTGAATCCCGTGTTCGTTGACGTAGTCGGCATTGATCTCTTCGATCGTATTCTGGTTTTTCCCAATGATGATGGACGGTTCGTTGATGTAAAACAACAGGTAATCTTCATCGGCAGGCAGGTGCTTTAAGGCGTATTCCTCGATTGCCAGGTTGATGCGGGGATCGGTGATTCCTCGATTGTCGATGAATTTCATGTGCGTTCCTCCTTTGCGGACTGATGACTGTCAGCTTGTCCGAGCAACAGTATGACAAACGTCCACTTGCCGCACAACACATCCCCCCAGCCCCCTTTTGTTGTGGGTGGTCGTGCTGTCGGCGTCAATCTGGCGGTGGACGTCGCAGTTACAGCGATGACGGCAGCCATAATGCAGGCACCCGGTGTGTCGGACGCCATTATCACCGACGCCATGTTGAATGTCAACAGACAGATGGGGGCGGTCAGGAGATCAGCTTCAATCCGACCGCAGCGGCAAGGATGACGCCAATACACAGCACCCGACGCCAATCGGCAGACTCGCCGTACAGGACCATGCCCAGAATGGCGCCGCCTGCCGTGCCGATGCCGGTCCAGACCGCATAGGCCGTCCCCATCGGCAGGGTTTTCATCGCGAGGGAAAGGAACAAAAAGCTGGCTCCGAAACTGGCGAGCAGCAGGATCAGCGTCAGCCAGGTCCGATCGCGGTTCCATTTGTTGATCATCGCGACACCCGTCATCTCGAAAAGTCCAGCGGCGATTAGACAGAGCCAGGCCATTATGTCTCCCCTCCTTTCACGTTCTCTGCCGGTTTCTCATGGGTCACCAGCTTCAATCCGACGACACCCCCCAGCAGCAGCAGGATCAGGAGCACTTTCAACCACTGAAACGGCTCGCCGAAAAAGACGATGTCGGCCAATACCGTGCCGGCCGTGCCCATGCCGACAAAGACGGCGTATACGGTGCCCACCGGCAGCGTCTGACCAGCCCTGATCATCAGGAAAAAGCTGACGCCAATGGCCACAGCTGTTCCCAGCCACGTCCAAAGATCGTACGCGTGTTTCAGCCCGATCACCCACAGCACTTCGAACACAGCCGCGATAAACACCATGGCCCATTCTCTGTTCACGTCTCTCTCCTCCTATCCTCTCGTTTTTTCCAGCGCAGCAAAAAACCCGGGGGTATCGCCAGCACAACGATATCTCCCGGGCTTTTATCCCTCCGTGTCACAGCCAATGCCGCTGTGTGTTTTCTCTCGGACCAGACCAGCCAATGCTGCGGAACCCTAGAAAACAAGTGCTATTCCATTTGGTCGTACTGTATCACATCGGGACCGTGGGGTCAAGTGCGGAGGTGCTGGAGCGCTTCCGCCTGCCGGAGGATCCGCTTGGCCCGCTCCGCCACGGGGTAGTCGACCAGTTTTCCGTTGACAGAAATGGCGGCGCTGCCGGAAGCGAGCGCTTCGTCAAAGGCGGCGGCGACCGCTTTCGCCTCCGCTATTTCCTCCGCCGTCGGGGAAAACGCGTCATGGACAATCGGGATCTGGTCGGGATGGATCACCAGCTTGCCCTGAAAACCGAGCTGTCTCGCAAGGCGGGCATCATTTTGCAGTCCCTCCGCATCTTTGACGTCCACGAAAACGGCGTCAATCGGCGGTTCGATGCCGGCTGCCCGGGAGATCACCACCAACTGGGAGCGGGCAAACAAAAGTTCCGTTCCTTCCCGCGTCAACCGGGCGCCGATATCGAGGGCAAAGTCGACCGAACCGAACGCCAGCCGCTTCACCCTGGCGCTAGCCGAGGCGATGTCATAGGCGTGGTAGAGACCAGACGCCGTTTCAATCAGGGGGACGATCTCCATCGAGCCGCACGGCAGATTCCCGTGATTCTCCAGCTGCGTCAGGTGGGCTTCCACAGCCAGAATCTGCTGACGGTTTGCCGCTTTTGGCAAAACGATTCCCGTCAGTCCGTGCCCGATCATGCCGTATAGGTCGTCCAGGTAAAACGGCGTGGTCGGGTCATTCACCCGCACGTATTGGGGACGGCTGCCGTTTTCTTGTACCGCCTGGCGCACCATGTCCCGTGCGCTCGCTTTTTCCTGAAGCGGCACGGCGTCTTCCAAATCGTAAATGATCACGTCAGCCGCCAGCTCCCTCACCTTTTCCAGCCGCCGCCGGTTGTTGCCCGGCACAAACATCCACGAACGAACCAGCATCATCTTCCGCCCCCTCCCCACTCTTCCCGGTACTGTTCCACGCCCTGCCGGTACAGGTCATTGCCGTACATATCGTTGATCACCACGGCCGGAAACTGCTCGATCACCAGCTTGCGCACCGCTTCCGGGCCGAGGTCTTCGTAGGCCACCAGCTCCTGCACCTTTATTGCTTTCGCCAGCAGCGCGCCCGCGCCGCCTACCGCCGCAAAGTAAACCGCCTTGTGTTTCGCCATCGCCTCTTTTACTTCCTGATTGCGATAGCCTTTGCCGATCATCCCTTTTAACCCCAGCGCGAGCAGCCTGGGCGCGTATTTGTCCATGCGGCCGCTCGTCGTCGGGCCGGCCGAGCCGACCACCTGCCCCGGTTTGGCCGGAGTTGGACCGACGTAGTAGATCACCTGCCCGCTGACGTCAAACGGGAGCGGCTCTCCGCGATCCAACGCTTCGATCATGCGCTTGTGGGCGGCGTCCCGCGCCGCGTAGACCACGCCGCTGATCAGCACCCGGTCGCCCGCCCGCAGGCTGGCCACCGCCTCATCCGTCAACGGGGCAGTAATGTGTTTGACTGCCATCGTGTTGCTCCTCCTCCCGGTTGGCTATCTTGCTCCGTTTCACAGTACGGCTTCCTTGTGCCGGCTGGCGTGGCAGTTGATGTTGACGGCAACGGGCAGGGAGGCGATGTGACAGGGGTAAATCTCGATCTTGACGTCCAGTACCGTCGTCCGGCCGCCCATTCCCTGCGGGCCGATTCCCAGTTTGTTGCACATCTCCACCAGTTCCTCCTCCAGTACGGCGATTTCCGGCCGGGGGCTGCGCTCGCCGATGGGCCGAAACAGAGACTTCTTCGCCAGGTAGGCCGCCTTTTCAAATGTTCCGCCGATGCCCACGCCGACGACCATCGGCGGGCAGGCGTTGGGACCCGCGTTCCGCGCCGTCTCCAGTACAAACGCTTTGACCCCCTCCACCCCATCGGACGGCTTCAGCATTTTGAGCGCGCTCATGTTTTCGCTGCCGCCGCCCTTGGCGGAGAAGTGGATGGTCAGTTTGTCGCCCGGCACCAGTTCCACGTGCGTGACGGCGGGAGCGTTGTCTCCTGTATTGACCCGTTCCAGCGGGTGACCGACGATGGAACTGCGCAGATACCCCTCTCTGTATCCCTTGCGCACCCCGTCGTTGATCGCGTCGTACAGGCTGCCGCCGACGATCCGGCAGTCCTGCCCCACTTCCACGAGAAAGACGGCAACGCCGGTATCCTGGCACATCGGCACCCGTTCCCGGGCGGCGATCTGTGCGTTTTCCATCAACTGTGACAGCACGTCCCGGCCTGTCTCCGACACTTCCGAACGAAGCGCCTGCCGGAACGCCTGGACGACATCCGCGCCGAGGTCGTAGTTGGCCCGCTGGCACATGTCAGCCACTGCCTCCACAATGGCGTCATACTTGATTTCTCTCATGAGAAAAACCACCTCTTCCAGGCATGCCGGTTGGCATCCCGATTTACTTCAGCCAGGGCCGTGGTCAGCGGAATCCCTTTGGGGCAGACCTGGACGCAGTTTTGCGATTGGCCGCAGTTGGCGATCCCCCCGTCGCTGATCGCTGCGTCCAGGCGCTGTTCCTTCATCATCGCCCCGGTGGGATGGGCGTTGAAATAGCGGATCTGCGCCATCGCCTGCGGCCCGAGATAGGGGGAGCGGTCGTTGACGTTCGGACAAGCCTCCAGACAGCAGCCGCAGGTCATGCAGGTGGCATACGCGTACAGCTCCTGCTGTTGCTCCTGCGAGACACGCGGTCCCGGGCCCAGGGCGTGGGTGCCGTCGATTGCGATCCAGCCCTTGATGCTCTGCAGCGCGTCAAACATTCGCTTGCGGTTCACCGCCAGGTCTTTTTCGACGGGAAACGTGGCCATCGGCTCCAGGCAGATCGGCTGTTCCAGCTTGTCGACCAAAGCGGAGCACGCCTGCCTGACCCTGCCGTTGATCACCATGCTGCACGCTCCGCACACCTCTTCCAGACAGTTGGACTCCCAGACGACGGCCCTCACTTGTCGGCCCGCCGCATTCACCGGGTTCTTTTGAATCTCCATCAACGCGGCGATCACGTTCATGTTCGGCCGGTACGGGACGACAAACTCCTCCCAGTACGGTTCGCCGTCCGGCTGGTCCTGCCGCTTTACCTTCATCTGCACCGTGTTCATCCCGGCACCCTCCTCTCTAAGCCTGTTGACGGGCGGCCGCGGAGCCCCGGTCGGATGCCCGGTCCGCCGCTTCCTTCACGATGTCATAGCGCCGGGGGCGCGGCTGGATGTAGGCGAGATCGACCGGTTCGTAGCGGAAAAGCGGCCCCTCCGGCGTGTAAATGGCGAGCGTTGTCTTCAGCCAGTTGGCGTCGTCGCGCTCGGGAAACTCCGGCTTGTAATGAGCGCCCCTGCTCTCGTTGCGGTGGAGCGCTCCCAGCGTGATCACCCGGGCCAACTGCAGCATGTTCCACAACTGGCGGACAAACGTCACCGTCCGGTTGTACCAGTCGGAGGTATCGTCCACGCCGATCTTCTGCCAGCGCTCCAGCAGCTCCTGCAGCTTCTCGTCCGTTTTTTGCAGGCGGTCGTTGTAGCGGACCACGGTTACGTTGTCCACCATCCAGTCGCTCATCTCCACATAGAGCTGGTACGGGTTCTCGTAGCCGTCCATCCGGCAGATGCGCTCCATGTACGCTTCCTGTCGCCTGCGCTCGGCGGCGAACAGGTTGGGCGACAGGTCCTGGGCCGACTTCTTCAGGCCGCGGACGTACTCGACCGCTTTCGGCCCCGCCACCATCCCGCCGTAGATCGCCGACACCAGCGAATTGGCCCCCAGCCGGTTGGCGCCGTGGTATTGAAATTCGCACTCGCCGCAGGCGAACAGGCCGGGGATGTTGGTCATCTGGTTGTAATCCACCCACAGACCGCCCATGGAGTAGTGCATCGCGGGGAAAATCTTCATCGGCACCTTGCGCGGATCGTCGCCGACAAACTTCTCGTAGATGCTGAGAATGCCGCCCAGCTTCTGCTCCAACTGCCGCTTTGGCAGGTGGGACACGTCGAGGTAGACCATGTTCTCTCCGTTGATGCCCAGTTTCAGGTCGACGCAGACGTGGAAAATCTCCCGCGTGGCGATGTCCCGCGGCACCAGGTTGCCGTATGCCGGGTACTTTTCCTCCAGAAAGTACCACGGCTTGCCGTCCTTGTAGACCCAGATGCGCCCTCCCTCCCCGCGCGCCGATTCCGACATCAGCCGCAGCTTGTCGTCGCCGGGGATGGCGGTCGGATGAATCTGGATGAACTCGCCGTTGGCGTAATGCACCCCCTGCTGGTAGGCGATGCTGTGGGCACTGCCGGTGTTGATCAGCGAGTTGGTGCTCTTCCGGAAAATCATCCCGATGCCGCCGGTCGCCAGGATTACCGCATCGGCGGGGAACTCCTTGATCTCCATCGACTTGAGATCCTGAGCGACGATGCCTCGACAGACCCCTTCGTCATCGAGGATGAGGGAAAGCATTTCCCAATATTCAAACTTTTCCACCCGCCCTTCCGATTCGAAGCGGCGCACCTGCTCATCCAGGGCGTAGAGAATCTGCTGGCCGGTGGTGGCGCCGGCAAAGGCGGTGCGGGAATACTTGGCCCCGCCGAGCCGGCGGAAGTCGATCAGCCCTTCCGGCGTGCGGTTGAATGGCACACCCATCCGGTCCAAGAGGTAGATGATCTCCGGTGCCGCCTCGCACATCGCTTTAACCGGCGGCTGATGGGCCAAAAAGTCTCCCCCGTAAATCGTGTCGTCAAAGTGTTCCCAGGCGGAGTCGCCTTCCCCTTTCGTATTCACCGCGCCGTTGATGCCCCCCTGCGCGCAGACGGAGTGGGAGCGGCGGACCGGCACGACAGAAAAGAGCTTGACCGTTCCTCCCGCTTCCGCAATCTTGATCACGCTCATCAGGCCGGCCAGTCCGCCGCCGACGACGATGATGCTTTCGTTCATGACACATCCTCCCTTCTTACCAAAATGCGATCAGCGCCCCTACCCCGACGCCGCACAGGCCGGCGAACAAGAGCGTACGCAGGACCGAGGAAATCCGCTGCCCCCGCGGGCCGACGGTGATTCCCCAGGTAATCAAACCGGTCCACAATCCGTTGGAAAAGTGAAACGTGGTGGCGATTACACCCAGCACGTAAAAGGCAAAAATGAACGGGTTTTGCAGATGGGCCTGGACAGCCTCGTAGTTGACGGGCGCATCAAACAGCAGGCTGGAGAGGCGAAACGCCCAAATGTGGTAGAGCACAAACACCAGCGTGATCCCCCCGCTCACCCGCTGCGCGACGAACAGCCAGTTCTGCCGGTAGGCATAGCGGTACGGATTGACTTTCGCCATCATCCCGATGTAGATGCCGTACACCGCGTGATACAAGAGCGGCAGCGCGATGAACAGCACCTCGACGACCGGCAGAAAGGGGATGCCCGACAACGTCTGGACATGCCGGTCGTACGCCTCCTGTCCCATCAAGGCGATGGCGTTGGAGTAGAGGTGTTCCAGCAAAAACAGGCCGAGCGGCACAAGTCCGGTCAGGGAGTGCAGCCGGGCGAGAAAGAAGCGGCGGGTGGACAGTTCGTTCACGACACGCGGCTCCTTTCGTCCCAAAATCGGCCGACGTCCGCGATCGTTTCCAGGTGCAGGATCGTCTCCAGGTAGCTTCGCCTTGTGTCCTCGGGCAAATGGGCGGCCAGGTCGTGGAACTTATCCGTCAATTCCGCAGCCGTCACCGGGTTTTCCGGGTCCCCCTTCGGGTAATCAGCCACGAGGCGCAGCACTTCTCCCGCCACTGTCTCCGCTTCCATGCTGGATCCCCACCGCTCCGGATAAGCGGCATCCACGTCGGGGTCAAGCGTCAGCTCCACCCGCTCCATCAGTAAGCGGACTGCCGGATCGTGCAGCGTCTCCCCGCTGAAGTCGGCCAGTCCCGCCCTGCCCTTGACGAGGGCGAGCGCGACGCAGAACTGCAGGCTGAACTTGGCCGCGTACACGGTCTGCGGGTCGGGATTGTCGGTGATCGCCAGCACCGACCGATAGCCGCCCACCCGGATTCGGCGCAACTCCTCCGTACGGATGCCGGACTGTTGACGCAGCTTGAGGGCGAGATCGACGGCGGGATGGGTGTGGCGGCAGGAAGCGTGAATCTTGAATGAATTTTCTGTAATTTTGAAATGCTCCCCCAGCCGGTCGGTAATCCGCGACTCGTCAACGGTTTCCGCCATCGCCCGGAAAAAGCCGCGCTCCCCTTCGAGGATGCGGGAGGGGCCGGTAAACCCTTTTTGCGCCAACAGGGCGGCCAAAAGCCCGTTCATCGCCGCTTTGCCGGTGTGAAGCTGTTTGGACATCGCACCGTCGACGATAAACTCCCACAGTCCCGCCGCCTGCGTCCCCGCATTGCCCAGCGCGTGGACGATCTGCTCCTCGTCCAGTCGAAGCAGGGAGGCCGCTGCCGCTGCTGCGCCAAACGTGCCGCAGGTGGCGGTGTTGTGCCAGAAACGGTAGTGAGACGGGCTGACCGCCTCGCCGACGCGGAAACAGACGTCGTAGCCGACCGCGACCGCCGCGATCAGTTCTTTGCCGCTTCTGTTCAGCCACTCGGCAACGGCCAGCGCCGCCGGGATGACGACGGTGGCGGCGTGAATGATCGACTGCTTGTGGATGTCGTCCAGTTCAACGACGTGAGAGGCGGCTCCGTTGACCAGTGCCGCGTTGGCGACCGACGACCTGCCGCCGGTGACCAGCGTCGCCTGTCCGCTCCCCCCCAACTCCCTCGCCAGCTCGTCAATCATCCGCACCGGCGGTTTGGCCGCGCCGGCCAGCGCGGAGCCGAGCCAGTCCAGGATGCACAGTTTGGTGAACGCCACCGTCTCCGCCGGCAGGTCTTCATAGCGGGTCCAGGCGATAAAACCGGCCAGTTGTCTGCTCAGTGACATTTACTTCGCCTCCTTTGCCGCCAATACGGATTGCAGGACCTCGATCAAATCATCGTATCGCTCCACCACGTGGGCCCCCGCCTCCCGCAACTTTTGCGCCTTGCCGGACGGGCGTCCCACATTGCCGGAGATCAGTGCCCCGGCATGGCCGAACACCGTTCCCTCCGGCATCCGCTCTGTAAACCGCCCGGCGATGAAGGAAATCAGCGGTTTGCGAAAGCCGCCGCTTTTGACGAACTCGGCCGCCTCTTCCTCAAACGTCGTGCCCGGTTCGGAAAACGTCACGACCGCATGCGTATCCGGGTCTCGTTCGAACAATTCCAGCAGGTCGCGGATCGTCGTGCCGATCAGCGCGTCGCCGCCGATGCCCACGCTGGTGCTGACGCCAAATCCGGCCCGCTTTACCATCCACGACGTTTCCGCCGTCATCCCGCCGCTGCGGGAGATCACGCCGACATGCCCCGGCACGAAGCAGCGGTCGGGGTTGTCGCCGCCGATCGAGCCCAGCTTCACCCGGTCTTTCGGGTTGATCATGCCCACCGTGTTGGGGCCGATGATCCGGACGCCGTTCTGCCTGGCGAGGTGAAGCATCTTGACCGTGTCCAGCTGCGGAATGTTCTCCGTCGTCACCACGATCACCTTGATGCCGTTGTCGATCGCTTCCCGCACGGCATCCAGCGCAAAGGCGGGCGGCACGACAACCAGGCTGGTGTCCGCCTGATGGGCGTCAACCGCTTCCCGCACCGTGTTGTACACGGGAACCCCGTGCACGTGCTGCCCCTTTTTCCCCGGCGTCACCCCGGCCACAACGTTGGTGCCGTAATCGAGCGTGTGGCGGGTCACCATCGTCGCTTCCCGCCCGGTGATTCCCTGGATGACAATGCGCGAGCGCTTGTCTATCAAAATGGCCATACTCTCTCCCCCTCGTTTTCCCGTTTTACGCGTACAAGTCCGGATAGGCGGACTGCATACGCGCGATCATCGCAGCTGCCGCTTCGCAAATCGTCACCTCTTCGCCGTAGTACTCCACGCCCGCCTCGGTAAATATCTGTCTGCCCAGCGCGTCGTTGACGCCCGCTTCCCGCACGACGACGGGAAACGTCCGGGGATCGATGCCCATGTCGGCCAACGCGCGTACGATCCCCCGGGCCATTACGTCGATCTGCGTGTTGTTGGTGATGTTGTGGGCGACAAACAGCCCTTTGACGCCGGGCTTGGAGAGGATTCCTCTGGTCAGGCCGTACACTTTTTCTTCCGGGGGATTGCCACCCGTTTCCGAGTAGTTGGCCGGCCGGCCGCCCAGGTCGACCAGCGCGTCAAAGCTGAGCAGGCTGCCCCCGCCGCCGCCGCACATGAAGCCGATATCCCCGCCGTCCATCTCCGTGTAGCGGGCGGTCCCCCGGTAATCGGCGTCATTCACGGCGATCATTCGCTTTTCCAGCTCCGTCAGCGGACGCCACGCCCGTTCGCCGCCCACTTCGACCAGCCCCTCCAGCCCCTTCTGCCGAAACATCGCGGCGTCGTCGACGGCCATCACCGATGCGGCGGCCACCAGCGAGCCCTGTGCGGTGACGGCGAGCGGATTGATCTCCAGCAGTTGGCAGTCGTAGCGGAGAAAAGCGGCGTACAGCCTGGCGAGGACGTCGCTCGCCTGCAGCAGTTCCCTGCCGTTTAAGCCGAGGCGGCTCCACACCTCTCTCGTCTTGTAGTCGGCCAGCCCCGTCAGCGGATCGACGTGCTCGATCACCACCTTGTCGGGATGCTCGGCCACCAGCTCTTCCACCTCCACGCCCCCTTCGGTCGAGGCGATGATCACCGGCAGTTGTTTCTGCTTGTCAATGGTGATGGAGACGTACAGTTCCTTGGCAATCTCCAGCATTTCCTCGACCAGGATCTTGTCGACCGGAAAGTGGCTGACCGTCATGCCCAAAAGTTCCCGGGCCCGCTCTCTCGCTTCTTCCGGCGTCTTTGCAAAGGTGACGGCCCCCGCCTTGCCCCGCTTCCCGACCGGGACCAGCGCTTTCAGCACCACCGGCTTGCCGAATCGTTTGGCGATTGCTTCCGCCTCCGCGGCGGTGTCCGCCACCCAGTGTTCCGGCGTCGGGACGCCAACCTGACGAATCAACCGTTTGCTGTGATGTTCCAAAACCTTTCCCATTACAAGCTCCTCCTCTGGCTCAACTCGGATATTGGATATTGGATCCAATGCAAAGAAAAATTGTGAAGGATTGAAAAAACAATCCCCACACATGTATCGCTCGGTTACTCGTCCTGCGCCAGGTGTTCCTTAAACGCTTCCCCCGTACGCAAGATGTGTTTGCGGATCACTTCGGACAGCCGCTTGGCATCACCTGATTCGATCAGCTCCAGCATCTCCTTGTGCTCGGCCTGCGACCGCTCCATCTGCCCCGGCAGCATGCCGGGCGTGTGCGGCGGAAAGCCGTGCCACAGCATCTCCAGGATCATGTGCGCCCTGCGCCAGCGACATCCCTTGCGGATCAAACGGTGAAATTCGGCGTTTTTCGCGATGAACTGCTCCGCGTCCTCCCGTTTGACGGCCTGCTCCATCTCTTCGACCAACTGCCCAAGCATCCGTTTGTCGTCATCGGTCAGATGGGGCAGGGAGCGTTCCACCGCGATCGCTTCCAGCACCGAGCGCAGATAGTAAATCTCTTCGATGTCATCGGATGTCACCGGTGTCACGATGGCTCCCTTGTGCGGCTCCAGCGTGACCAGCCCCTCTTTTTCCAGTTGGCGCAGCGCCTCCCGGACCGGCATCCGGCTGACGCCCATGGCTTCGGCCAGCTCCTCCTGCACGAGCCGTTCCCCCGGCTGAAACTCCCGCCTGAGAATCGCTTCCCTTAGACGGGAGACGACCCGCTCAAGCAGCGTGGAACGGTCATGTAATCGCAAGTGGCTTCGCTTCATGGGTGTATCCTCCTGACAATCGTGTGCTTTTCCCGTACGCCTGTTGGCAACTATCTCCCATTTTTACAGAATCGGCCGCTTCCAGTCAATTCCCGCTCAGTTGGCCATCTGCACCGGCAGCCAGAGTGAGAGCTGCGGCCAGACGACAATGACGACCAGGACGAGGATCATCAGGGCGATAAACGGCATGATCCCCCTGACCACCTCTTCCAGCTTGGCCCTGGCGATGCCGCTGACCACAAACAGGTTCAGGCCGACAGGAGGCGTCACCATCCCCAATTCCATGTTTACGGTCATGATGATTGCAAAGTGAATGACGTCGATCCCCAGCAGCTTTAAAATCGGCAGGAAGATCGGCAGGGTGATCAGGATGATGGAGGTCGGCTCCAGGAACATGCCCATGATGAAGAACAGGATGTTGCACGCGATCAAAAACGTCCATTTGTTGATGTCGCCTTCCATGATCCAGGCGGCGATGTTTTGCGGAACCTGCTCATTGGTCAGGTACAGGCCGAAGACGGTGGCGCCGGCGATGATGAAGAACACCATCGAACTGGTGTTGACCGTCTCCCGCAGGATCGTCCGCGCGTCCTTCCACGTGATCTGGCGGTAGACGAACACGGCGACGAGCAGGGAGTAGACGCAGGCGACCACGGAGGCTTCCGTCGGCGTCGCGATCCCCTTGTAGATGGAGCCGAGGATCAAGAGCGGCAGCAGTGCGGCGGGAAGCGCCCTGACACTCAAGACGAAGCGGTCGTGCCAGCTCGCTTTCGGCAGGCGGCCGAAGTTTTTCCAGCGGGCGTACACGATGGCCACCACCACGAGGACGGCAGTCAGAAACAGTCCCGGCAAAAACCCGGCCATAAACAGCTTGCCGATCGACTCCTCGGCCACCGTTCCGTACACGATCAGCGGAATGGACGGCGGGATGAGAATCCCCAGCGTGCCGGAGGCGGCCACGAGGCCCATCGCGTATCGCTTGCTGTACCCGGCCTCCACCATTCCCGGGATCATGATCGCTCCGATGGCGGCGGCGGTCGCCGGACTGGAACCGGAGATGGCGGCAAAGACCGCACAGGCGAGAACGGTGACGACGGACAGCCCGCCGGAAAAATGGCCCACCCACGCCCTGAGCGCGTCGATCAGCGCTTTGGAGATGCCGCCGCGCGCCATCAGGACGCCGGCGAGAATAAAGCCGGGGATGGCCATCAGCGTGGAAACGTTGAGCGACGAAAAGATTTTTTGCGGCAGCACGTCCAGGTTGAACCCGCTGTCCATGAGCGCGAGCGCGGCCGACACCACCAGCGAGACCGCCACCGGAACCCGCAGGAGCAGCAGCAGAAAAAAGACGAGAAACACTATCCATTCCACTCGATCTTCACCTCTTGTTTCAGGCTGGCCAGCAGGTTGTCAAGGAATCGGTAGCCCAGCATCAGTCCGCTGAGCGGGATCACCAGATAGACGATCCAGAGGAAAATCCCCACATCGGTGGACTGCTGCTGCGTCTTCCAGTAGAGCGCCAGCAGTTTGCCGCCGAAAAAGATGAAACAGAGGCAGAAGAGAACGCCAAGCGCATTGGCAAACACGTTGCACGCCTTCTGGAGGGAGGAAGGCAGGCGGTCGTACAGGACGTCCACCTGGATGTGATGCCCTTCCCTCAAGGCAACCGCCGAGCCGATCAGCGTTCCCCAGACGACGAAGTAGGTGGAAATTTCGTCGACCCACGCTTTCGGGCTGTTAAACAAGTAGCGGCACACCACTCCATAGAAAATCAAGGCAACGCCGATCACGATCAGCGAGCCGGCGAGACAATCTTCAAAAGCAGCATACCGTTCCCGCCATTTGGACATCACTTTCAACCTCCCCGGTTTGGTTGGTTCCCCCAAGGCACCGGTCCCCGGCGGAAACGGTGCCCCGTCTGTTTCTTGAAAGCCGCCCGCGGTCGTTACAGCTGACGGGCGCCGTCGATAAACTCCTTGCCGATCGTCTTTTCAAACTCGCTGTAGAGCGCTTCCATTGCTTTGACGAAGTTTTCCCGTTCCGCTTCGCTGAGATCGATCACCTGCATTTTACCGGAGCCGCGCAGCTTCTCTTCGGAGCCTTTGTCCAACTGGACGGCCAGCTCCCGCTCGTATGCGGTCGCTTCCGCCATCGATTCGTCGAAGGCCTTGCGGATGTCTTCGGGCAGGGCGCTGTACCACTGCTTGTTGGTCAGGACGATGTAGTCGATCCGCCCGTGGTTGGACACCAGCAGGTACTTTTGCACTTCCTCGTACTTCTGCGTGTCGATGTTGTTCCAGGTGTTTTCCTGGCCGTCCACCGTTCCCTGCTGCAGGGCGGTGTAGGTTTCCCCGAACGGAATGGTTGCGGCCCCCGCTCCCAGCGCCTTGAACTGCGCTTCCAGCACCTTGCCCGCCTGCGTGCGGAATTTTTGCCCGTTGAAATCTTCCGGCTTGGCAATCGGTTTGGTGGAGGTGAACACTTTAAACCCGTTTTCCCACATGGCCAGCCCCTGCAGATTTTTGCTTTCCAGGGAATTCATCAGCTTTTTGCCCAGCTCCCCGTCCCAGAATTTGATGACCGCCTCGTGGTTTTTAAAGAGGAACGGCATGTCGACAATCTGGAAGGAAGGGTTGAAGCCGACCAGCTTCGTCGCCGAAGGAGCGATGACATGGACGTTCCCCGCCTGCAGCGCTTCCAGTTCGTCCTTGTCGCCGTACAGTTGGGAAGACGGATATACTTCCACCTTTACCCTGCCGCCGGTCTTTTCCGCCAGCAGTTCGGCGAACCTGTTCGCGGCCTTGCCCTTTGGACTATCAGCCGTGGTGACGTGAGAGAACTTGACGATCAGCGGATTCTCTTTCGTGTAGGCGTTACTGTCCTGCGGCTTGGAACCGCCGCATCCCGCCGCTGTCAGCAGCAGTGCAGCGAGACAGCCTGCCATCCATGCGTGCCAACCTCTTTTCATGCGAAGACCCCCTTTTTTGGTATGGATCGCTTTCCAACCTGACGTTCGTTAATACTGAAAATTCCGAAAAATTTTCGCAGACGACCTGCTTTCCCCGATGTATCCGCTGTCTCCTGCGAACCATCACGATTTGCGCCAAGGCTACTCCTGCTTCAACACCTGATTCCGCACGCGCCGGACCCGTTCGCTGACCGATTCGGGACCGTGACCGCGCTTGTACACCATGAAGGTGCGGGTAAACTGGATGACCACCTCGTCGCGCTGGTTGTAGCCAACCGTTTTCACCTTGACGATGCCGACGTGGGGGCGGGACTTGGACTCCCGCTTCTCCAACACCTCGCTGTACGAGTAGATGGTGTCACCTTCAAAGACGGGGGCGGGAAGCCGCACGTCGTCCCAGCCGAGATTGGCCATCACGTTCTGCGAGACGTCCGCCACCGATTGGCCGGTGACCAGCGCCAGCGTAAACGTGGAGTCCACCAGCGGCCGCCCAAAATCGGTCCTGGCCGCGTACTCGGCGTCAAAGTGGATGGGATTGGTGTTCTGTGTCAGCAGGGTGAACCAGATGTTGTCCGTCTGCGTCACGGTCCGGCCGAGCGGATGGGGATACACGTCCCCCACCTCGAAATCCTCGTAAAACCGCCCTGTCCATCCTTCCTGTATGCTCATGGCTCCTCCTCTCTCCAGACTTAATGGATATTGGATCCAATTCTTATGATCATGATAGTATTCCCATCAAATCCTTGTCAATCCTTTTATTAAAGCGCTTTCATTAAAAAACGGCTACATGTAGCCAAGCCAGGACCACCAGGTTACGGCCATCAGATAGGTGATCGCCGTCGTCGCCAGCGTCAGCCAGAAACCGGGCTTGAAGAAATCCTGCTGCGTCACCCAGCCGGTCCCGTGCACCATCACGCCCGGGATCGTCTCCACCACCAGGATGAAGCCGAACAGACACGTTAGCCCCGCGACAAACGCCAGCAGCAGGGCGGGCGCACTCTGCGCCTGGGCGGACAGCGCCATCACCACCGGAACCGTCGCGATGACAGCCGTGGACACGTTGGACGTCACCTTGTGAATCAGCTGGGTCAGAATCGTCACCGTCAGGACCGCCAACGCCGGATTAGAAAAGAGGTACAGCGTGAGGTCGTTCTCCATCCATCTGGACAAGTAGTCCGTCACCCCCGTCTCGTAGAGCGCCCTGCCCAGCGAAAGCGTAACTCCCAGCATGATCAAGGGGGCAAATTGGATGTCGAGAATTTTGTCCCAGTCGGCCACCTTGATGCCGGGCCAGGCCATCAGCACGGCACCGATCAGTGCCGGAATCACAGGAGGCCAACCGTGGATGCCTTCCAGCGCCCACATTGCGCAGACGGCGCAGAGAATGGCCAGGAGCCGTTTTTCCCGCGCAGTCATCGGCCCGAGCTCCGCGATCATCTCCTTCATTTTTGCCTTGAGCCCTGTGGGGATTCCGTCTTTCTCGGGAAAACAGCGGTACAGCACCCACCAGGAGACGGGAACCAGGATCAGCCACATCGGCAGCGCCAGCAGCAGCCAGTCCAGGTAGGTGACGCGCTGCTGCAGGTAGGTGTTGATCAAATCAACGGTGATGACGTTGCCGATCGCCGCCGGCAGCACGGCGGTTCCGCTGATGCCGCAGCCGACCACCACGCCCATCATCCATGTTTTCCCCTGCACATCGCCCGCCTTCACGCCCAGGATGGAAGTGATTGAAAACACGATCGGCAGCAGCATGGCGGTGCGAACCGCAGCCGCCGGGATGAAGAAGGCCATCACCTGCGGGATGAGGATGATGCCGGCGAGGACACCGCCCTTCTTTTCCCCGAACCAATACAGCAGCTGGAACGCCAACCGCTTGCCAAGCGGGGTCTGCTCCACCGCGCTGGCGATCATCATGCCCGCCACGATGAGGAATATGGCCGGCGAGGCGAAGCCGGACAGGATCAAATCGGTGGAAACCGCCCCCGCCATGGGCAAAGCAAATAAGACGATCACGGCCGTCATGGAAAACGGAATCGGCTCCAGCACCCACAAGACGATGACCGCGAGCGTAATCGCCAGCGTCACCCGCGGCGCGTACTCCATGTAGTCCCATAGGCCAACGTACACGAGGAGGAAGGCCAGTGCCGAAAGTGCGAACCAGAGCGGCTTTTTCAGCACGAGCCACATCCCTTTTTTCTTCTGCTGAACCGCGACACGTTCCTTTTCTGTTTGTGGATTAATGGTGGACATAGGTTTTCCCTCGTACGAAAAGGATTTTTCTTTTAGGATATTGTATCCATTTTTAATTGTCTATCTATTTTGATTATTTTCAAAAACGTCCGGGAGATATCAAATCTCCCGGACGTTTCCCTCCGTTCCGTAGCCTGATGACAGTCTGCGAGTGTTGCCTCGGTTCAGGCCAGACCATGCTTCTACAGCAGAGCCGACACCGCGAACGGGCGTTACGCCCGTTTCGGCGCCAGTTCGACCGCCTGACGGATCGCCTCTTTCATGCTCAGCTCGTCAGCCACGCCTTTTCCGGCAATATCGAACGCTGTGCCGTGATCGACACTGGTGCGGATAATCGGAAGTCCGACGGTAATGTTCACCCCGGCTTCCAGGCCGAGCACCTTGACAGGGCCGTGTCCCTGATCGTGATACATCGCGACGACAATGTCGAAGTCTCCCCGCGTCGCGCGGAAAAAGAGGGTGTCTGCCGGGAGCGGTCCCACCGCGTCAATGCCCTCCTGCTGCGCCTGCCGCACCGCGGGCACCACTTTTTCCTCTTCTTCACCGTATCCGAACAACCCGTTTTCGCCCGCGTGCGGGTTGATTCCGCAAACGGCTATCTTCGGGGAGGAGATCCCCGCCTTCTTCAAGGTCTCATGAGCCATGACGATGACTTTGTAGACCCGCTCCGGCGTGATCATGTTCACCGCATCGATCAACCCCACGTGGGTGGTCACATGGATCACTCTCAGTTTGGGAGCGGACAGCATCATGGACACATCCTTGGTATTGGTCAGCTCCGCAAGTATTTCCGTGTGACCCGGGTAGATGTGCCCGCCCTTGTGCAGCGCTTCCTTGTTGAGCGGCGCCGTGCAGATGGCGTCGATCTCCCCGGATTTCGCCAGGTCGATCGCCTTTTCCAGGAAGCGAAACGCGGCGTCCCCGGCCTGGGCGGATACCTGTCCAAACGGCAGGTCTTCCGGCAGCAGGTCAAGGTCGAGGCAGTCGATCACGCCGTGTTCGTACTTCGCCGTGCCCGCATCACTGACCCGGCTCACGGACAACCCGGCTCCCGTGATGCGGTTGGCGCGTTCCAACATTTTCGCGTCGCCGATGACAAGCGGCCGGCACATCTGATAGACAGCCGGATCTGCCAGCGCCTTTACAATAATTTCCGGACCGATCCCGGCGGCATCGCCCATCGTAATGCCTACAATCGGTTTACTCATGTTGCCGATCTCCTTTCAAAACATGTAACGCATGAAGCAGCGTGTGCCTGGTGCCAAAAGCTCCCGCCTTCGTAACGACAAACAGCGGATGTGCACCAACGATGCGGCTGAGCGGAATCCCCGGCTCAATCTCGTCCAGGAGCTGAATGCCGCTGACACCCAAGTGGCGGCATACGGCTTTTGCCGTGTCTCCTCCGGTGAGAATCAACCCCTGCAGGTCATGCCGGGCGGCAATGGCTGCGGCGGCGGTGCCCAGCGCATCCGCGATCCGGTTGGAGATGTCCGTGTCCGTCATCCCCCGCGCCTCTCCCAACGCCTTGGCTCCTTTTACATGGGCGGAGGTGGCAAGGGAATAGAACGCCGCATTCCGTCCGCTCTGGACCGCTTCCTCCAGCTCATGGACACACCGCTTTAGTTCCCGCTGCTGCTCGTCCTCCCCTGCCAGCAGGGCGAGGGGATTCAGTTCCACGCAAGCCACGTGCGGCTCTTCGCAAACGCGCCTCACCTGATCCTGTGTCGTTTGCGAGATGCTTCCCGCAACCAGCAGTACCGGTTTTCCGGACGGAGCAATTATCACCTTCGGCCGGAGGCGTCCCGCAAGCCCAAGCGTCACGGGAAGAACATCGGCCAAACCCGCAGAGCCGGTCCACAAGATTCGTGCCCTGTACCCCGACATGATTGACGCAATCCGCTGCATGTCGCTGTCCGACTCGGCGTCGAAGACCATCACGTCCACGCCGTCCTGCCGCAGTCTGTCCACCTGTGCCCGAACGGCTTCCTCTCCCTCCCGCAGCACTGCCAGCGGGACCAGTCCCGTTTTCCGTTTGGATTGAGAGGCGAGCAGCTTGAGGATGTCCGATTCGCTTACCGGGCATTTGGGATCGCGGGCCATCTCCGTCTGGTCGATCGGCGTCCCGTTGAGATAGTGTCTCCCGTCTCTCGTCACACGGCCGATTTTGGGATATGCCGGGGCGACGACGGCGAAATCAAACGAAATCGTGTCCATCACCGCGTCAATTTCCGCCCCAAGATTGCCGCGCAGCGTCGAATCCAGTTTTTTGTAAACATGCTGGAACTCCAGTTCACGCAAATACTGCGCCGCTTGCCTCACCCTGGCGTACGCGTCTGACATCGGGAGGGAGCGGCTGTCCGTATCCATGACCGCGACGTCCGCATCGACGCACTCCGCAGCTGCGTTTTTCCAATCAAAAAGAACGCGTGTCTCCAAGCCCATCCGCGCAAACTGAACGCCTGAATCCGAGGCGCCTGTCAGATCGTCTGCGATGATGCCTATTTTTCTCATGACTGTTGCCTCGCCTTCTGTCCATGTTTCTCCCCTCCCGGGCTGTCTGGCCAAACCGTCCGCACATCATCGGCCGAGCCACAGCGAAATAGCAGGACAGCCAGCCGGGAGCCTTTTTCGTCTGACGATCGAAGCGGAGCGTCCCGAGCCGCCTGCCGCGGGACCCTCCCTTCTTCTCGATGGCTCATCATTGAGCCGTGTTGCTGTTGACGCCGATCCGCTTCGCCCACCAAGCCGTTACGATCGGTGCCAGAATGGCGGTCACGATCACGCAGGAAGCGATCAGCGCCGTTGCCGACGGCACCAATGGTTCGTACACGGGATTGGCGGCAGCTACTGCGGCCGGCACACCCACGGCGTTACCTGCGGTGGTGGCTGCAGCCAAACCGGCAATGCCGTTGCCGCCGGTCAATTTGTCTGCGGCAAAAAGCACGATGCCGGTGATGGCGACCACCGCCACTCCCAACAATACCCCCAGCAGGCCGGCTTTCCACACATTCTGAAGATTCAGACCTGCGCCGAGCGCAAAGGCGAAGAACGGCACCAGTACCGGCACGGCTTTGCCCAGATAGTCGCGCATGTCTTTGTCGAGGTTGCCGAGGATCATGCCGACGACGAGCGGCAAAATGGCGCCGACCAGCGTTTCCCAGGGAAAGGCGGAAAGACCTGCCACACCCAGCGTCACCATCGTCAGGAACGGCCCCGACTCCAGACTCATGATCGAGTACGCCCCGACGTCTTCCTTTTTCCCGAACTGTCCCATCAGGGCCATGTACATGCCGCCATTCGTGTCGTTCATCGCGGCCACGATCGCCAATACGGACACTCCGGCAAAGAATCCGCTTTCAATCATGCCTTCGCCGAGAAATTTCGCTGCGATAAAGCCAAGCACGACAGCCGTCCCCACTTTGGCAGCCAGCAGGGCACCGCCCTTTTTCGCGATATACGGCGTCGCCTTGAAGTCGATGGTCGCGCCCATGCACACATAGAAAACAGCCAGAATCGGGAGTGAGCCGGTCAAAAGCGCGCCTGTAAACGAACCAAACGTCTTCGCCGCCTCGGGAACACGGTATTGATCACCGCACCGAGCAGCAGCGGAATGATCATCATCCCGCCCGGAATCCGTTCAATGGATGCTTTAATTTTCATGCGCAAGTGCCCCCTTTGATGTCATTGTTTAAAAATGAAACAATAACTATTTGAAATCGTTTTCAATAGTCATTGTAAGACGAATCAAAGGGGAGATTCAATATTCAAACTGTTTATTTTTTCAACACATCTCCTAATTTTCTCCACAGCGTTGTTCGATTGATGCCCAATCGTTTGGCCGCGCGTGATTGATTCATGCCTTCTTCTTTCAGCACGTGCAGCAAAATTTGCCGTTCAATTTCTTCCCACGTTCCCTCCAAATTCAATTCGCCCAGGGGCAGCCCCGCGTTTCCGGCCCGTGTTTCCGCACTGTACCGCTGCCACGCTTCCTGCCATTCTTCCAGGCCCACATAGTGGCCCTCCGTCAGCAGCAGCATTTCTTCCACGACGTTTTGGAATTCTTTCAGGTTGCCGGGCCAGTCGTATTCGGCGAGCCGTTCAATTACCTCTTCCCTGATGCCGACGATGTGCTTGCCGTACGCCGAATTGTGATGGGCAATGAGCACACGCGCCAATTCTCCTATGTCCTCAACGCGTTCCCGCAGCGGAGGAATGCGCAGTTGGCACTCGGCGAGCTGGTGGAGCAGATGAGGGGAAAAGCCGCCTCGTTTCGCGACCTGTCCGGGCGACAGGTGGGAGGAGGCAATCAGCCGCAGCCGCCCCCCTTTTTGCAGCTCGGCCGCCAACTGATCCTGCAGGCGAACAGGCAGCTTGTCCACTTCCCCCAGGTACAGGGTTCCTCCAGATGCGGTTGCAAGCAAACCTGGTTTTCCTTCCGTTCCGAACAGTTCTTCCGCCAGCCTCTCTTCCTCTGCGGATGAACAGCAGACGGAATAGAATCGGTGCCGGCCTTGTCTGCTCGCTGCGTGGATAGCCTGGGCAAAATGCATGCGGCCGCTGCCCATCTCCCCGGTGAGCCAGACGCTTTTGTTCGTCTGCGCGTATGTCTGGGCCCGCTTTACCGTTTTCGCAATCTCCCGGCTGGACCCGATCACCTGCGCAAACGCAGCCAGCCGCTCCGGCGTCTGTATCTCCCGGAATGGCTGTGGCGGCACGCCCTTGCTTTCCTGCAGGTAGAGCATGAAAGCGGACGGCTCCTCCTTTGTGCGGGCAGCAATCCGGATATCGCACAAACGGCCTTGTATCGCCACGTGTTCCGCTGTGACCGTTGTGCCGTCCGGCTGGTCGGCGGAAAGCAGGGACGCAACTGCCGGCGGAATCGCGTCGGCATTGCCCAGCCACGCCTGCGCCGCCGGATTCGCGTACAGGATGTCGCCGTTCGCACGCACCGCCAGCACGCCTGTCGTGTCGTGCTGCAGGAGTTCCTCGTAAAAGCGCGCCTTTTCCAGCCCCTTCATGTAGATATCGTGGACGTACACCAGCTCCGTCAACATCTCCTGGACGGACTCGCGGCCAGACGTGATGAGGATGCCGTGATAACCCATTTCCTGTGCGGTCCTCACCGTGACGACATCGCCCAGTACGATTTGCGCGCCCTGATTGGTCGCACGCTCCAGCGCGCCTCTGACTTCCGACTCATGGTGAACAGGGTAAACGGGAATTTCAAGGTTGAGCAGGCTGGAGACCGTCGCCGCCCCCAGGCAGATTCCCGGGAAGCCGATGATGGCCGGCTTGCTGTTGGAATCCTTGATCAATGTGAGCACACGCAGGATGTCGTATCCGGAGACGGGGATGTCCACGACCGGAATGGACACGTGCTTGCGGATGAGCTGAGCCGTTCCGCCGCGGCTGACAATCGCGTCATACCTTTGCTTCTCGGCCTGCAGCACAATGGGCAGAGCCTCTTCCAGATCGGCGATTTCCACATCCATCTCGATCCGGTCGTCTTCTTTTGCAATGTCCAGCAGCAAATCACGCAAGCCCGGGTACGGCGCGATGCCTTTTACCTTGATTTTCGCCATGTTCTTGCCCCCAATATGTTGCGAAATGAAACAGATATCGCTAAAATTATACAACTTTGGCCGGAAAAAGCAAAAGAACCGGAACACCCGTTGTCCGGGCTTCCGGTTCACGAGATTTCGTTCAAGGTTTCCCCAGGGTTCGGATCACCTGCTCCGCTTCCTGATCGCGCCGCTTCGTTTCTCCCGCCGCAGTCAACCGCAGGAAGCGGTCGTCCAGCAGTTCGGCCAGAACGGCCCGGCGCTGTGTCTCGTCCAGTCCGAGCGCGAGCACCCTGTCCCGCATCGCGCCCAAAAAGGCTGTGTATTCTGCGTACTCCGGACCAAACTGCTCCTCCAACTGCCGGCGCAGTTTTTTTGCCAGACCGGGGTTGTGTCCGCCCGTGGATATGGCGATCTGCAAGTCGCCCCGCTCCACCACGGACGGGACGGTAAACGTGCACAAGTCGGGGCGGTCCACAATGTTGACCCACTGGTGCGAGCAGCACGCCCGGTGAACGGCCAGATTGACGCCGGGATCGTCCGTGGCTGCGATCACCACGACCGCGTCCCGCACGTCGTCAGGGTCAAACCGGCGGCGGTGCAGCGTAATGCGCCCCGCTTCCGCCCACGACTGGACTGTCGGCGTGCAGGCGGGACTGACGACCGTGACGACGGCTCCTGTGTTCAGCAGGCCGCCAATCTTTCGCTCCGCCACACGTCCTCCACCGACGACAAGACACTGTTTGTCCCGCAGATTCGCCATCATCGGGTAGAGCCGCACCCTGCCTCACTCCTCGAACCACTTGATCTTCTCCCGCAATTGTACCACGTCTCCGACCAGAATGATCGCGGGGTTGGAGATGCCAGGGTGGCGCTGGACTGTTTCCACGATGGTGGCCAGACTCCCGGTCACTGTCGCCTGCTCCGGCAGCGTCCCCCTGGCGATCACGGCGACGGGCGTGTCCGGCCGGCGTCCATGTTCCAGGAGCCGGGCACAAATCAGCGGCAGATTGGCAATCCCCATGTAAAAGGCGACTGTGTCCACGCCGCGTGCCAGCGCCCGCCACCTTTCCTCCTCCTCTGCCGATTTGCCGCCGCTCAAGTGCCCGGTCACCATGGCAAAGGAAGAGCCGTGCTCCCGATGCGTGACCGGGATGCCGGCGTAGGCGGGAGCGGCGATGCCGGCCGTAACGCCGGGAACGATTTCAAACGGAACGCCTCTTTGCGCCAAATGCTCCGCTTCTTCACCAACCCGGCCAAACACGCACGGATCACCGCCCTTGAGCCGGACGACCGTTTTGCCCTCCAACGCCTTTTCCGCCAGCAGCTCGTTGATCGCCTCCTGCCGCATCGTGTGGTTGCGCGGCAGTTTGCCGCAGTAGATGCGTTCGGCGTCTTCCCGGACGTGCTCCAGCAGCGCCGGATTGGCCAACCGGTCGTAGATGACCACATCCGCCGCGCGCAAACACTCCAGCCCTTTGACGGTGATCAGCTTGGAATCGCCCGGGCCCGCACCGACAAGGTACACCTTGCCGCGCTGCGTCATCGATTGCTCACCCCTGCCGACTCAAATGTCGCCATCTCCCGAATCATCCGGGTGGCCGCCTCCACGATCGGAAACGCCACCGCCGCCCCGCTTCCTTCGCCCAGCCTGAGGCCCAGGTCGATCAGCGGCTCCATGCCCAGTGCCCGGAGCGCGTGGAGATGACCCGGTTCCTGGGAGCGGTGGCCCGCAATCAGGTATTCAGCCGCTCCCGGATTGAGACGGACGGCCAGCAGTGCCGCCACCGTGGAGATGAAGCCGTCCACCAGCACGGGGATGCGGCGTGCCGCGGCTCCGAGCACGGCTCCTGCCATGGCGCCGATTTCCAGACCGCCTACTTTGGCCAGCGCCTCCAGCGGCCGATCCGGGTCGGGGCGATGCCGGTCGAGGGCCTGTTTGACGACTGCTTTTTTCCGCTCCCACGCCGCGTCGTCGACACCTGTCCCACGGCCCACCAATTCGTCCGGCTGCGCACCGGTAAGCGCCGCCAGCAGGGCGCTGCTGGCCGTAGTGTTTCCGATTCCCATCTCACCGATGATCAACAGCTTTGCTCCCTCGTCGATGATCGCTTCGGCGCTCTCCAGGCCGACTCGGATGGCACGCTCCGCCTCATCCAGGGTCATGGCCTCCTCCCGCAGCATGTTGCCGGTGCCGGGCCTGATTTTTTTTCGCCACACACCAGGCACTTCCACATCGGCAGCCACCCCCACGTCCACCACGTGCAGCAGAGCTCCGATCTGGCGGGAAAAGACGTTGATCGCCGCTCCCCCGGCCGCGAAGTTGGCGACCATCTGGACAGTCACTTCCTGCGGATAAGCGGAGACTCCTTCGGCGGCCACGCCGTGGTCGGCGGCAAAGACCAGCACGCCGGGCGGCGTTACGGAAGGAAGCGCGTTACCCGTCATCGCCGCCAGCCGGACAGCCAGCTCTTCCAGCCGGCCCAGGCTGCCCAGCGGTTTTGTTAGCTGATCCACGCGGCGTCTGGCCTCGATCGCAGCCGCTTCGTTCAGCGGTTCTATTTTTCCATACGGTTGTGTCCTGTTTGTGTTCATTTTCCCACCCCATTTTCCTGAAACGCTCTCATCTGCTCCTCGATCAGATCCAGCCGCACGTGTCGCCTGACGCAGTCGGCCAGCAGGTCGAAGCCGCGCTCCCGCAGCGCGACAAATGACGGCCGTTCGCCAAGCGGCGCCAGTCCCTTCCGTGCGCGCAGCTCATCGAGCAGCATCCAGCGGAATTCATCGTTGTGAAACAATCCGTGCAGATACGTGCCGAGCACCCGCCGCTTGGGATCATAAAACCCCTCGGCGCGATCGGCAAGCCGGATGAACGGAGCCGCCCCGTCGGCAAATACGGAACGCCCCATGTGGATTTCGTATCCCTCCAGCCGAATCCGCCTGCCTGCAAATGACGCTTCGCCGCTGCTCTGAACGGTGATCTTGCGCCGCTCCAGCGTGGTCGTCATCGGGATCAAGCCCATGCCTTCCACCGATTGACGCGGGGATTCCACCCCGTCCGGGTCGTTGATCGTCCGGCCCAGCATCTGATAGCCGCCGCACAGGCCGACCAGATACGAGCGTCCTGCCTCATGCAGCGCGAGAATTGCCCGCTCCAAACCCGTCTTACGCAGGAACAAGAGGTCTTCCAGCGTGTTTTTGCTGCCGGGGAGCAGAATCAGATCGGGCTGCCCCAGCTCTTCCGGCCGGGAGACATAGCGCACGGTGCAGTCCGGCTCGACGAAAAACGGATCGGCGTCGGTAAAGTTGGAAATGCGCGGATAGCGGATCACGGCGACATCAATCTCCCGGGCCGTTTCCGTTTGCCCCTGGTAGCGGTGCAGGATGAGCGAATCCTCCGCGTCGATCCACAGGTCGGGAATGAACGGAACGACGCCCAGCACCGGTTTGCCCGTATACTGTTCAAACCAGTCCAGCCCCGGCTTGAGCAGGGACAAATCGCCGCGAAACCGGTTGATGATCACGCCGATCACCCGCTCCCGATCCTGCGGCTCCAGCAATTGCAGCGTACCTACCAGGCTGGCGAAGACGCCGCCCCGTTCGATGTCGGCCACCAGGATGACCGGCGCGTTGGCGAGGCGAGCCACCCGCATGTTGACCAATTCCCGATCGTTCAGGTTGACCTCGGCCGGACTGCCCGCTCCCTCGATCACGATCCGCTCGTACGCAGCAGCCAGCCGGCCGTACGCTTCCCGGATCACGCGCAGTCCCTCCTCAAAAAAATCGCTGCGGTAGGCGAGCGCCTTCATGTTGGCGTACGGTTCGCCATTGACCACAATCTGCGATTCCGCGTCCCTGGTCGGCTTGATCAGGATTGGATTCATGTCGGTGGTGGCGACGATGCCGGCCGCCTCCGCCTGCACGCCCTGCGCCCGTCCGATCTCCTTGCCGTCCAGGGTGACGTAGGAGTTGAGCGCCATGTTTTGCGATTTGAAAGGAGCTGTCTTGTAGCCGTCCTGGGCAAAGATGCGGCAAAAGGCCGTCGCCAGCACGCTCTTCCCGGCGTCAGAACTGGTTCCCTGAATCATTAGCGGCAATGCCTTAGCCACGCGCCTTCACCTCCCGACACCGCTCCACCCAGCGCTTGGGCAGGGCAGGGTTGGAAGCGAAGTGCAGATGGGTGTAGCCGGCCACCAGATTGCCGCGGGCGTACCCCTCCGGTTTCGTGCCGCGCAGTCCCTTTGTCTGATACGCGTACGGCATCGTGTGTTCAGGCGCAAACGTGGAGTAGTGAAACTCGTGCCCATGGACGAGTTCGTCCGGGCCGATCAGGAAGTTTTCCGCTGTCCCCCGCACCTCCCGGTAGCCGAGCGCGGCCAGCCGTTTCTGCATCGTCACCGCGCCGGGGATGATTCCGGCCATCGGGTAGGTGTGTCCGTCCGTCGTCACGATCGCATCGGTCAGGTACATGAATCCGCCGCACTCCGCCAGCGTCGGCAGTCCATCGCGCACAGCCCGGCGGATCGACTCCAACACCGTCCGGCTGCGCGACAGCTCGGCGGCAAACTCCTCGGGAAACCCGCCGCCGATATAGAGGCCGTCCGCCTCCTGCGGCACGGGCTCGCCAGCCAGCGGGGAGAAAAAGAGCAGTTCCGCTCCGTTTGCCTCCAGCAGCTCCAGGTTTTCCGGATAGTAAAAGTGGAATGCCGCGTCCCTGGCGACGGCGATCTTCACCCGCTTCTCTTTGGGAACAGCGGGGACGGGAGCAAACAGCTTCCGCTCCGCAGAAAACGGTTCTGCCTGCGCCAGCTCCCAGACGCGGTCTACATCCACAGACTCCGCCACCCGTTCGGCCAGACGGTCAAACAGCGGCTGCAGTTCGCCCCGTTCCACCGACGGCACCAGGCCGAGATGGCGTTCGGGGATTTCCAGGCCGTCCTCCCGCCTGAGGTAGCCCACGACCGGCACGCCGCACTCCTGCTCGACGGCAGCCTTGATGATCTGATAGTGCCCCTCGCTGCCCGCTTTGTTGGCGATCACGCCGACGATCTTCACCTGCGGGTTGAGCATTTGAAAGCCCTTGACGATGGCTGCCGCGCTGCGGGCCATGCTCTGGCAGTTGACCACCAGCAGCACGGGCGATGCCGTCAGCAGGCTGATTTCCGCCGTGCTGCCCCGGTCGCTGGTCGGCTCCTTGCCGTCGTACATGCCCATCACGCCCTCGATCACGGCGATGTCCGCCCCTTCCGAACCACGGGCAAAAATCTCCCGGACGGTGTCGTGCGGCAGCATCCAACTGTCCAGGTTTCGCGACACCCTTCCTGTCACTGCCGTGTGGTAGGTCGGGTCGATGTAATCCGGGCCACACTTGAACCCCTGGACGACGTACCCTTTTTTCTTCAAGGCCGCCATCAGGCCGATGGTGACGGTCGTCTTGCCGGCACCGCTGCCCGTTCCGGCGATCACGATCCGGCGGTCGTTGGCACGCATGGACGTCCCTCCTCGCCGTACGGCATCAGTCCCACAGATATGGTGACGTTGCCCGATTTTTTCTTGGTCAGCACCAGTTTCTCCACGCCCGCGTACAGCTTGGCCGCCGGTTCGCTCACCCCGTACGCGCCGGTGTACTTGAACACCGTGTCCGACGGCTCCTCCATCGGCACGCGGTTCAGCTCATCCGGCGCATACCAGACAAACGGCCAGCCGTATTTTTCACACACGGCGATCAGACCTGCTTCATCCTTTTTCAAGTCGATCGTGGCCACCGCCTTGACGCTCTTCACGGAGAATTGCAGCTCCTCCAGCGTTTCCTTGATCACCGCCTCGATCTCTTCCGCCGACGTGCCGCGGTTGCAGCCGATGCCGAGCACAATCACCTTGGGCCGGTACAGGACCCCGTTGTCCAAAATGGCTTGTTCCTCGCGGGTAAGCAGACGGTGCGTCACCACCAGCGCCGCTTGCGGCCGGTCAGCCAGCGCATCCGGTATGGTCTCGTACACCCGAATGTTGGGGGGCATCGGCGTGTCGTGCATCCACCAGTTCCGCTCCCCCGACTCCTGCACTACGGCGACGCGTTCCTCATTGACCACGGAGGCGCTGACCGGGGTTAGCTTATCTGCGGACTCCCACTCCCAGCCAAAACGGCGGCCAAACAGGTCGACAGGTATCGTCTTCTGCACGTCGGAGGCGGTCGTGATCACCGGCCGCGCTCCCATCACCGCAGCCACTTCCCGCGCCAGTTCGTTAGCGCCGCCGAGGTGTCCGGACAGCACGCTGATCACATGTTCTCCCTTGTCGTCGATCACCACCACACCGGGATCGGTCTTTTTGTCCGTCAATAGCGGTGCGATCATTCGCACGACGGCACCGAGCGAGATAATCACGATCAGTCCCTTGTAGGCCGGCCAAAGCGCGGGAAACAGCAGGCGAACGCTGCCGGAAAACAGCTGGATGCCCTTTGCTTCCTCGTCGCCCTTGGCAAACTTGCTCATGTAGTAGAGATCCGTCCCCGGAAACGATGCGTAGAGCCGGCGCGCCATCTCCACACCGTGCTTGGTGATGGCGATGATCGCGTACTCCCCTTTCTGCCGGATGGCGGGAATCTCTCCTTCCGTCAATTCGATGATCATCCCTCTGTCACACCTTTTCTGTACCCATGGGTAAAGGATTTGTCGTACAGCCTGGAGCGGTGCTGCCTGCTCTTTTCGTGTAGCGACGGGTCAAGCGCCCGGCCGGCCAGAATCATCGCGTGCGAGCGAATGCCGTGCTTGGCCATCTCTTCGTCCAGATCTTTCAGCGTGGTGCGGACGATCACCTGGTCCGGCCAGCTTGCCCGCTGCACCACCGCCACCGGTGTATCTTCGCTCCAGCCAGCTTCCGTCAGCTCGCGGACCACTTTTTTCGTCAGGGTGGCGCTCAAAAACAGGGCGATCGTGCAGTGATGCTCCGCCAGCGCACGCAGCTTTTCCCGTTCCGGCACCGGAGTGCGCCCCTCCGCTCGGGTGAGGATCAGCGTCTGCGTCAGCTCGGGGATGGTCAATTCCGCCCCCAGCGCCGCCGCCGCGGCAAAGACGGAGCTGACGCCCGGCACGATCTCCACGTCTATGCCCGCCTGTTTCAGGAGAGCGATCTGCTCCATCGTCGCGCCGTAGACGGACGGGTCGCCGGTGTGCAGTCGGACCACTGTTTTCCCCTGGCGGACGCGGTCGACCATCAAGTCCACCATTTCTTCCAGTGCCATGCCGGAGCTTTGCAGGATTTCCGCGCCCGGCTTGGCCTTAGCCGCCAGTTCGCCGCTGACGAGCGAGTCGGTGTAGAGGACGACATCCGCCTGCTGCAGCAGTTTCAGCCCTTTTACGGTAATCAGATCGGGATCGCCAGGACCCGCTCCCACGATGTACAGTTTCATGTCCTTTTCACCACCATCAGTGTAAGGTAACCAAGCTCTGCCCGCTCCAGCTCGCGGACGTCCGTCCACACCATTTCTTCGGCGGAGGTCACTTTCGTGGCGACGGCCGCCTTGTCGACGAGATCCAGCTCGCGCAGCAGCTCGATGATCATCGGCAGCACCTTGGCCACCTTCAAAAAGACGACGCAGTCGTGCGAAAGCAGCGACTGTCGCATCGCCTCCCGGTCGTCCGTGGCCGGAATGATGCCGATCTGCTCATCGCCGTCCGCAAGCGGCAGGCCGAGCCGGGAAGCGGCGCCGAGAAACGAGGAGACGCCCGGCACGGAGACGATCCGCACCTCGGGATGTGCCGCCTGCATCACCCGCATCATGTGAATAAACGTGCTGTAAAACAGCGGATCGCCCTCGGTGACAAAGGCGACGTCCTTGCCTTGGCGCAGCCGCTCCCAGACAATCTTCACTGTGTTGGCCCACTCCCGCTCCAGCACGTCCTTGTCCTTGGTCATCGGAAAGACCAGTCCGAGCATCTCCTTGCCGTCCGAAGGCTTGACGTACAACTCGGCAATCTGGTGGGCGTAGCTTTTGCTGCCCATCCGCTTTTTCGGGTAGGCGACCACCGGCGCCTGCTGCAGCAGGCGAAATGCCTTGACCGTAATCAGCTCCGGATCGCCGGGGCCGACGCCGATGCCGTACAGGGTTCCAATCCCGCTCATGCGCTGTCTCCTCCTCTCTGTCTCCACTCCTGCTTGGCCCAGGCAGTGATGATGTAGACGGGGTTGAGCCCCTCGAACCGGGTCATGTTCAGGATTGGCTTGCTGCGCGACAGCTGCGTCAGCGTCACCGCCGTCTCAAAGTGTTCCTCCGCAAACGCCTGCAGCGCCGCGTACAGCGTCTCGATCGTGGCCGCATTGACGACGATCCGGCCGTTTGGCCTCAAGCGGCTGCAGCATACGCGCAAAAGCTCCCGCAGTTCGCCGCCGCTGCCGCCGATAAAAACCGCGTCCGGATCGGGAAACTGCTCCAGGCCCTCCGGCGCTCTGGCGTGCACGACGGTGAAATCGGTGCGGAACCTGGCCATGTTCTGGCGGCAGTTTTCCAAATCGTCCGCGTTTTTTTCCACCGCGTACACCTCGCCTTCCCGGGCGATCCGCGCCGCTTCAATCGCCACCGAACCGGTGCAGGTGCCGATGTCCCAGACGACGCTTTTGACGTGAAGCTGCATCTGCGCCAGGCTGAGTATGCGCACTTCCTTTTTTGTAATCAGCCCTTTGTCCGGCTTGCGCTGGGCAAACGCTTCGTCGGCGATGCCGAGCGGCCAGACAGGACTCTCCCGCCGCCTGCGCAGGATCACCACGTTCAGGTCGGAAAAGGTGCCCTCCGCCATCTCCTCCAGCGTGTACCAGCCGCTCCGCTCTTCCTGGCTGCCCAGGTTTTCGCCTACAAACGCGTCGTACTCGGTCATGCCAAACGAAAGCAGGTAGCGGGCGATGGCGGCGGGATTGTTCTGGCGATCGGTCAAAAGGGCCACCTTGTCCCTGCCGTCGATCCGCTGCGCCAGTCCCTTCATGCTGCGCCCGTGCACGCTGGCAAAGTAGGCATCCTGCCACGATTCGCCCATTCTGGCAAAGGCGAGCTGAATCGAGCTGAGATGCGGGTAAATTTCCACGTGCAGCTTTTTGGCCAGCAGGCTGCCAACGCCGTAAAACAGCGGATCGCCCGAGGCGAGGATTACCGTTTTCCGCTTCTCCTCGCGCAACCGGTCCGCCAGCGCCATGAGGCCTCCCTTCAGCACCAGCTTTTCGCCCGTGTACTCGGGAAAAAAGGAGAGGTGCCGTTCTCCCCCGACCAACAGTTCGCTCTCCATGATCCATGTGCGGTACAACGGCAGCAAGCTCTGCTGTCCGTCGTCCCCGATTCCGATCACCTTAATCGCCTGTGTCATTCACTGTCACCCTTCCCAACAGGGACCCTTTCATCGTAATCAACACAGTCTCAATCTCCATGCCGCCGCCCACTTCCTTCAGGCCGGCGCGGCAGCAGCTTTCGCACAGCTTGGCAAAAAAAGCGGGGCAATCCGCCATCAAGTCGCCCACCTGTGCTGCTGTATTGGCTTCTTTCGCCTGCCGCACCAGCTCGTCGGGCGCCCCCGCCTCGGCCGCAAGCCCGGCGAGAAAATCAAAATTGACCGGCGCGCTCTTGGAATGAACCATCATCACCCCTTGGGCCACTTTGGAGAACTTCCCCATCATCCCGACCAGGGTTACCTTTTTCACCTGCTTACGCTTGCACTGCTGCAGGGAAAACCCGACAAAATCCCCCATCTCGATGAATGCTTCCTCCGGCAGTTCGGGGTACAGCTGCATGCCGAACTGCTCGCTTTTGCCGCCTGTGGACAGCACGAGGTGCGCGCATCCCGCCTCGCGGGCCACGTTGATCGCCTGAGCGATGCTGGCCTTGTAGGCGGCAGTGGAAAAGGGGACGACAATGCCGCGCGTGCCGAGAATGGAAATGCCGCCGACGATGCCGAGCCGCCCGTTCATCGTCTTTTTCGCGATCTCCTCTCCGGCGGGCACGGAAATAACCACGCGCACGCCCCGCTCCACGCCGTACTCTCCCAGCACGGACTGAACCGCCTCTCGAATCATTTTCCGGGGGACAGGGTTGATCGCCGCCTCGCCGACCGGCACCGGCAGTCCCGGCTTGGTCACCCGGCCCACGCCGACGCCGCCGTCCAGCTCCATGCCTGGCTCGTCCCGCCAGGTGACCGTGCTGAGGATCAAGGCGCCGTGAGTCGCATCGGGGTCGTCTCCGCCATCCTTGATGATGCCCGCTGTCGCCTCGTCGGCAGTCCACTCGCAGCTCTCCAGTTGAAACGTCACATCCATGCCGGCCGGCAGGGGAATGGTGGCCTGCGTCTGCCGCTTTTGGGTGATCAGGGCGGTGAGAGCCGCCTTGGTCGCCGCAGCCGCGCACGCGCCCGTGGTGTAGCCGTGGCGGAGCGGTTTGGCTTCCTTTTCTTCCGTCGCCGCTTTTGCCGCCATGACCTATCCCAACCGTTCCGCCATCAGCGAGAGTGCGTTGACCGCCGCCACGGTGACCGGACTGCCGCCCTTGCGCCCGATGTTGGTGATAAACGGCACGTCCAGTTTGGCCAGCTCTTCCTTTGATTCGGCGGCGGAGACGAATCCGACCGGCATACCGATGATGAGGCCCGGTTTGGCCTCTCCTTCCTTCACCAGGCGGATCAGCTCCAACAATGCGGTCGGCGCGTTGCCGATGGCGAAAATGCCGCCCTCCGCCTCCTTGACCGCCTTGCGCATGGAGATGATCGCCCGCGTCGTGTTGAGCCGCTTCGCCTCTTCCATGACGTCCTTGTCGGAGATGTACACTTTCACCTGACCGCCGAACTTTTCGATCCGTTGTTTGCTGATCCCCACCTGCACCATCTGCACGTCGGCCACAACGATTTTGCCGCTGCGGATGGCTTCAATGCCCGCGCGGACGGCGTCCGGGTGAAAGACCAGGCTGCGTCCCAGCTCAAAGTCGGCAGAAGCGTGTATCACGCGCTGCACCACCGGGAACTGCTCCTCGGTAAACGGATGCTCTCCCAGTTCCTCCGTAATGATCTGAAAACTCTTGTCCTCGATCTCCTGCGGCTGCACCGTCAGCGGTCTAAACTCCGTGCGAAAGTCCATGTCGCGCTCCTCCCTTTCTTTGCAGGCAGCTTTCGATCTCGTCAGCGGGCCCGTCCCGCGAAAGCGGCCCCGGATCCCGGGTCCCGGGGCTGTTTATCCCACGGCAGGGACAGCCAATTCCCGCAGCTGCCCGATGACGCCGTCAAAATCGGTATACGCAGTGCCGTACTCAATCTGCGGCCGGGCGATCACAATCGTCTCGATGCCCATTTCCAGGGCCGCTTCCACTTTTTCGTCAAACGCGCCTGCGCGGCCGCTCTCCTTGGTGATCATCAGCGTCACGCCGTAATGGTTGTAGAGCGCCTTGTTCAGTTCCTTGGAAAACGGCCCCTGCATGGCGACGATGTTCTTTTGCTCGATGCCCAGTTCCTCGCACTTCTGCATGTTGTCCACGCGCGGCAGCATCCGGGCGACCAGCGTCGTGTCCGGCAGGCCGAGCAGCCGGTCGGTGAAAATCTTCAGCGTCTTGCTGCCGGTCGTCAGCATGATCACGCCGCGTTTCTGCGCCGCCACTTCGGCCGCCTCGACGTAATCCTTCACCACGGTGATGTTGTCATGCCCGGGTGAGGCGACGCTTTCCCGCTCGTAGCGAATGTAGGGGACACCCGCCTCCCTGGCGCCGGCCATGGCGTTTTTCGACGCTTCTTCCGCGTAGGGGTGGCTTGCGTCCACCACGGCCTGCACGCCTTTGGCTGTAATCAACCGGCAAATGTCCTCCGCGTTCAGACGGCCCACCTGCACCGGCAAACCGGCTTCGGCCATGCTTTTGGCAGCGTTCTCCGTCACGACGGTGGTCAACAGGTCGTATCCCGCCGCCATGATCCGCAGGGCCAACTCCCGTGCGTCGCTGGTTCCGGCCAATATGAGAATCATCGCTCGTCCCTCCTACTTCGCCCCCTGCGGCATGTGCTCGTGATGGTGGTCATGGCTGCCGCCGCGGCTGTGGTCATGATCGTGGCTGTGGTCATGATCGTGACTGTGGCCGTGATGATGCCCGTGGCCATGATCGTGGTCGTGATGATGGTGGTGATGATGGCCGATGTGCTCCATCGCCGCCAGCCTGTACTGGCAGGTGTCACAGTTCAGCCTTACTTCGCCGTGCAGCGCCTCTTCCACCCGCTCTTTCAGCACCGCCTTGAGCAGCGGGTGGTAGCCGAAATATTCCGCCAGGGTAAAGCGGACTTCGGGATAACGCGCGCGAAAGTGCCCCAATTGATCCGCCATCCGCTTGATCAGCACGCCGGTAAACAGAAAGTACGGCAGCACCACCACGTGGCGCGCCCCCAGCTTGACACAGCGCTCCACTCCTTCTTCGTACAGGGGAAAGGTGACGCCCATGAAGGCCGTCTCCACCCATTTCGCCCGCCATCGCTCCCAGAACAGGCGGGACATCTTGTAGATGTCACTGTTGGCGTCCGGATCGCTGCTGCCCCGGCCGATGACCAGCACGGCCAGCTCCTCGTCATCCGCCCCGGAGGCGAATCCGGCTTCCGCCATGCGCGCCGCCAATATGTCCAGCACCTGCTCGTGGACGCCAATCGGCCGCCCGTAGATAAATTGCACGTGCGGATGCTTTTCCTTCGCCTCGTCGATGGCCGCCGGAATGTGAATCTTGGCGTGGCCGGCGGAAAACAGGATGATCGGGATGACCGCCACCCGGGTCGCCCCTCGCTTCACACAGGTGTCCAGTCCTTGCAGCACGTCCGGCTGTTCAAACTCCAGAAAACACGTTTCGATGATGGGTATGTCCAACTCCGGGGCCAACGCGGCCACAAACTGCCTGACTTCTTCGTTTCCCTCGGGGTCCTTGCTCCCGTGGCCGACAAACAACACCGCGTCCATGTCTCGTCCTCCTTATTCGCCCGCGGGCACGCTCCAGACCGGCGAGCAGACTCAATCCCCGCAGACGGCGTTTTCAATCTTTGGCGCAGGCATCTCCTGCCAGACAAATCCCTCAATCTCACCGACGCGCTGAAAAAACTTGTGAAACCGTTCGTTCGGGAAGGCATCCCGCTTGTACCGCGCCACAATCCGCTCAATGAGCGGCACGATCTCCTCAGGCTCAATACCCTCCGCCACCGGTATGCCGGCGTGAGCGCTGCGCCCCACCGTTTTGGCGCCGAGGAACAGGTCAACCTTTCCCTTGCGAAAGACGATGCCGATGTCTTCCTTGACTGCGCCGTAGCAGGCCATGCCGCAGCCGTTGACCCCGATCTTCAGTTCCTTGGGCATCGTCTGGCCGCCCAGCTTTTGCTGAAGCTCCTCTGCGTAGGGAATCCCGTCCTTTTTCTCCCCGTCGCAGAAGTCGCACGCCTTCACCTGCACCACGTCACCGGTCGGCATCAGCAGCAGCCCCAGCTGGCGCAGGCGTTCTGTCACCGTATTGGGATCGGCGGTCGGGACGCGCAGGATGATCTGGTGATGCGGCGTGTATTCGATTTCCCCTTTTTCTCCTGCCAGTTCGGCCAGCGCGAGCATCTGCCGAGGCGTAAACTTCTTGTTTGCCACCCCCGGGCTGACTGCGCACTCGAAAATCATTTCGGGCACAAACCCGCTGGGGGGCCTGCCAGCTGGCGGAGCAGCGGTTGCCGCTCCCTCGTCCCCATGAAGCGCAGCAAGTGCCTGCATCGCCCAGTCGTACGGCGTCCGGACGGCGTCAGGCTGCTCTCGCTGACCGGCCGACATGTCCGCGACAGCCGCGGCGGACTCCTCCGCGGCAGGAGATGGCGCCGCCTGAACCAGGCCGCTGCCTGCCTGTGCTTCCAGCGACCACGGCTCGTTTTCCACCCGCAGTCGCTGGTGCGGCTTCAGCGCCTGTTCGTCTGACGACAGCGTATACTTGCGCTGATAGCCGCGCGGGGTAATCATCAGCCCGTCGTAGACAAAGGTGGAGGAATTGCCGATGATGACCGTCGTCAGCATGCCGATGTCGTGCTCCAGCATCTTGCCCAGCGTGGTCAGCTCGATCCGCTGCCGCTCTCGATAGGCGCTTTTGACGATGCCGACCGGGGTGTCGGGCGAGCGGTACTTGAGCAGGATGCGCTGCGCCTCCACGATTTGGCGCGTCCGCCGTCCGCTGCGCGGGTTGTACAAGGCGATGACGAAATCTGCCTGTCCCGCTGCGTCGATACGCTTGGCGATCCGTTCCCACGGCGTCAGGTGGTCGCTCAGGCTGATGGTGCAGGCGTCGTGCATGATCGGTGCCCCAAGCAGAGCCCCGCAGGAGTTGATTGCAGAGATGCCCGGGATCACCTCCACCTCCACACCGCCCTCCCGCGACCAGCCCTGCTCCACCAGCACTTCGTAGATCAGCCCGGCCATGCCGTACACGCCCGCGTCGCCGCTGGAGATCACCGCCACTGTTTTGCCTGCTTCCGCCTGCCGGACGGCTTCCCGCGCCCGGCTCACTTCTTCGGTCATGCCGGTGCTGACGATCTCCTGATCGGTCAAGAGGCCGCAGATCAAGTCCACATAGGTGGTGTACCCGATGATCACGTCACTTTCCTCGATCGCTTCCCTGGCCCGCTTGGTAATGTGTTCGAAACTGCCCGGCCCGAAGCCGACGACAAACAATTTTCCGCTCATGAGGAGCCTCCTTTCCATAACGGTCCCTATGGGCCCGTGCTCACCGAAATCGCGAAGGCCGCCGCCATGCAGAAGACAAGCCCCAGGACCGACACCAGCTTCATCAGCCGGACCGCCGCAGCGATGTCGTCCGGGCGGAGCGGCCGGAGAGGATTGCCCAGCTTGGCCCGGTTGGACGGCACGCCCTGGTAGTAGTTGAGTCCGCCAAGCTGCACGCCGAGCGCGCCCGCCACGCCCGCTTCCGGCAGCCCGCTGTTGGGGCTGGGGTGCAGCCTGGCGTCGCGCCGGATTACCGCCCAGCACTGGCGCCAGTCCAGCCGTATCAGCCAACTGACGGCGACGAGCAAAAGGGCGGTCAGGCGGGCGGGCAGGTAATTGAGCAAATCGTCAAACCGCGCCGACGCCCAGCCGAGATTGCGGTACTTCTCGTTCTTGTAGCCGACCATCGAGTCCAGGGTATTGGCCGCCCGATAGGCCATCGCCAGCGGCGCGCCGCCCAGCGCGGCGTACACCAGCGGAGAGATGATCGCGTCGACGATGTTCTCCGCCACGGTCTCCACCGCCCCCCGGCAAATTTCCGATTCATCCAGCTGCTCCGTGTCCCGGCCGACGACCATGGAGAGCGACTGGCGGGCCGCCGCCCAATCACCTCTTTGCAGGTGGTGAAAAATCTCCATGCCGGCGTCGGCCAAGCCTTTGGTGGCAATGGTGGTGGAAATCAGCCAGACTTCCAGAGCGATGGCCAGCCAGGGATGGACCCATCCCGCCGCGTACAGCAGTGCCCAGGTGACGACAAGGCTGCCGCCTGCAATCAACAGCGGGAACAAAATACCGGCCGCTTTCAGGTGCTCTTCCCGCTTGACCAGCGCGCGCAGCAGCCGCTCCAGCCCCATGATGCACCAGCCTATTCCGACCACCGGATGCGGCAGACTGCGCGGATCGCCCACCACCCGGTCTATCCCGTACGCTGCCAGCAATATCAATGCCTCGTTCATCTCGTCCCTCTCTTTGTTTCCACACGCGGTGGTTCCGTTCTATTACCCATGCGGGAGGCAGGAATGGGCTTTTTTTTCCCGCAAATCGCCGCTCTGCGGCAGGGCTCACAAGCTGCTCTGCATGGAAACATGCTTCTCGCCCGATGCAGAAGGATTGTCTTCCATCCGTGCCGCCGTCCAGCGGCGTCCGTCCCACTTAGCGACGATAACGCCGCCGTGGCCCACGCCGTCCACCTGCCAGTAGCGGCGGGGATCGTTTTCCACCCAGGCCGCCTGAAACCAGCGGATAACACCGCCGTGGGTCACCAGACAGACGGTATCGTCCATGGAAACAGACCTCATCAGCTGCATCAGCCAGCGATCCACCCGCTCCCCCAACTGGGTCAGGGTTTCCCCGCCCGGCGGCGCACAGTCAAACGGATTGTCGTACCAGCGGCGGGCGAGTTCGCCGTCCCGTGCCATCAGCTCGTCATAGGTGAGCCGCTCCCACGCGCCAAACGACAGCTCGCGCAGGGCGGGCACGGCGCGGGGCCCCAGTCCCCAGACAGCTGCCAGCCGTTCCGCCGTTTGCCGGCAGCGGAGCAAATCGCTGGTGTAAAGCGCCGCCGGGCGTTCCGAAGCGAGCATCCGGGCTGCCTGCTCCGCCTGGGCGCAGCCGTGTTCGTTCAGCGGCACATCGCTGTGTCCCAGGTAGCGGCCGGTGCGGTTCTCCTCCGTCTGTCCGTGTCTCACCCAGATCCACCTCACGGCCACCAGCTCCCGATCAGGATGAGCAGAATCACGGCTTCGGCGCTCTCGATCAGGGCGCCGTAGCAGTCGCCGGTCAGGCCGCCCAGCTTGCCGGCGACCGAGCGGGCAAACAGCAGGCTGATGACGAGCGACAGCACGACAGCCGTCACCGCCCGGATGTCGGCAAGCCACCAGCCCAACGCCAGCACAAAAAGATAACCGGCGCCGATGTGGAAAGGACGGAGCGCCTCGCCGATGCTTTTGCCGACGCCCTTTTCTCCGGTGACGTACGGCCAGCAGCGGATCGCCAGCAGCACATGCGTGCGTGCGGCGGCGGGCACCAGCAGCAGACAGGCGGCAAGCTGCCAATGGTCGAGCTCGGCCAGCGCCGCCGTCTTGACCAGAAGCAGCACAATCGCCGCCAGCACCCCCATCGCTCCGGTCCGGCTGTCTTTCATGATCGCCAGCATCTGTTCCCGCGGCCGGCTGCTGCCCAGACCGTCGGCCAGGTCCATCCAGCCGTCCAGATGCAGTCCGCCGGTGATGTAGACCCAGCAGGCCATCGTCAACACGGCAGCAGTCAGCGGCGCAAACGCCCACAAGGCCGCCTGATGCACCCCACACAGCACGAGGCCGATCACCAGTCCGACAGCCGGGTACCAGACGACGCTCTTCTTCCAGGCCTCTTCCGACGGGCGCAGCCAGGGAACAGGGATGCGGGAAAAAAACGACAGTGCATGAAAAAACGCGTTCATCCTTTTATCCTCCAGGGAATGCCTGCCAAAACGGCATAGACCGTATCAGCCCGGCTGGCGGCCAGCTGGTTGACGTCGCCCAGCACGTCGGCAAACCAGCGGCCCAGCTTGGTCATCGCGACGCCGCCCAGACCCACCTCGCTGGTCACGGCGATAACGGTACGGCCGTCGCTGCAGGCTTCATCCAGCCACTGCTCCGCTTCCTCCAGGAGCGCCCGCCCGATTGCTTCGTCCCGCCAGGACGCTTCCGGCACACTCATCAGCCGTGTGCTGACCCACGTCGACAGGCAGTCCAACAGCACCACCGGATACCTCTTCAGTTGCGGCAGGGTCACAGCCAGGGTGCCATCTGTTTCGGCCAGTCCCCAATTGCGGGGCCGCCGCGCCCGATGCCGCTCAATCCGTTGCTTCATTTCCTCGTCCCATGCCTGGCCGGTGGCCACGTACAAGACGGGGCCTCCCGCCTGTGCAGCCAGTTTTTCGGCGAAGCGGCTCTTCCCCGAGCGGACGCCTCCGGTAACGACGATCAGGCTCAGCGCCGCTCCCTCCTTTCACGCCAGACGTCCCGCAAGGCCGTCAACAGGCGGTCGTTTTCCGGCCGGGTGCGGACTGCGATGCGAAAATCACCGGGCGTCAAGCCGGGGTACATGGCACAACTGCGAATCAAGATGCCCCGTCTGCCCAGCAGCTCCTGCAGTTCCGCCGCCGTTATCTGAGCCGGACAGCGCACGAGCAGAAAGTTGGCTTCGCCCGGCCAGACGCGCCAGCCCAGTTCCTGCGCGATGGCACCGGACAGATAGGAACGCTCTTTGGCAATCAGCCGTCTGGTTTTCGCTTCGTAGTCCGCTTCCTCCAGGCAAAGCTCCCCGGCCGCAAGCGCCAGACTGTTGACGCTCCAGCTGACCTGCTTTTCCCGCAGCCGCTCAATCAGCGCGGGCACGGCGACGGCGTAGCCGAGGCGCAGCCCGGGAATGGCGAACATCTTCGTCAGCGAGCGCATCACCAGCACGCGCGGAAACCGGGAAAGCTGGTCTGCCAGCGTAAACTGACGCTCCTCCGCGACAAAGTCGAGAAACGCCTCGTCGATCACCAGATGCGTGTCTGTCCTGTCGGTCCAGCCGGCCATCCGCAGCAGTTCTTCCGGTTCATACAAGAGGCCGGTCGGGTTGTTGGGAGAACCGACAAAGACAAGGTCTGCCTGTTCAAACAGCCGGTCCAGCTCCGCCTCGTCCGGCTTGAAGCCGCGATCTTCCCGCCCCGGGCAGGTCAGCACGCGGGCGCCGAACTGCCTGGAAAGTTGGGCATATTCGGAAAAACAAGGCGTGACGATGCCGACCGTCTGCGGCTTCAGTGCGAGGATCGCCAGGGCCATCGCCTCGGCCGCCCCGTTGGTCGGCAGAAGCCACGATGCCGGCAGGTTCAGCTTTGCCGCCAATGCGCTGCGAAACGACCGGTGCCCCGGATCGGGATAGTGAACCACCCGAGGCAGCACCTCCCGCAGTCCTTCCAGCACGCGGGCAGGCGGGCCCAGCGGGTTGATGTTGGCGCTGAAATCGACAAATTGCCCGACTTCCACACCGAAGCGCTCCGCCGCCGTAACCAGATCGCCGCCGTGACCGAACACCTCCAACACGGCGGTCATCAATACTCCACCCCCAGCACGGCGGGGATGCCTTCGTCATAGTAGTGCTTGACCGCTTTCATCTCCGTTACCAGATCGGCAATCGCGATGATTTCCGGCCGCGCGTCCCGTCCCGTAATCACCAGATGCACGTGGCTCGGCCTGTTTTTGATCGTGTCCACTACATCGTCCAGCGGCAGCACGTCCGCTACGGGAAAACGATCAATCGCCAGCGCGTTGTTCAATTCGTCGAGAATCACCATGTCGTATTCGCCGCCCAATACCTGCTCCTTGGCGTATCGCCACGCTTCCCGCAGAGCGGCGCGGTGCTCCTCGGGCGTTTTCGTCCAGGTAAAGCCGATGCCTTTTTGCACCATCTCGATGCCCAACCGGTCAAAGACGATTTTTTCCCCGTAGGTGCGTTCCGGCGACTTGATAAACTGTACCACCAACACACGCTTGCCGCGGCCGGTCGCCCGTACGGCCAGCCCCAGCGCCGCCGTTGTCTTCCCTTTTCCGTCCCCGGTGTACACCAGGACCAGTCCTCGCTTGTTGTCGGATTTGTTCATCGACCATTTCCTCCCCCTCTGGCCGGCCAACCAGGGACGCGATGCCAAACGGTCCGCCCCTTGTGCCAGCTCATCTACCGTTCACGGTGTCTTTTCAGATACAATTAAAAAACGCTTTGCTTTCCTCGAAAACCAAAGGAAGCAAAGCGTCGACACGACGTCCACGACAATCCTCACCTTTTCCTTTGACCCGAAGGAAATCAGTGCTCACGCAAAACAGGCAGGTCTCCTGGCTTGAGGATCGCCGCTTTCCTTCTCCTTCCCACTCCCGCTGGAGCAGTGGATGGCTGTCGCCGCGAAGGAAAACTCCCCTCTTACAGTGGCGGGACCGCGTTGGATTTTCACCAAACTTCCCTTTTAACTTCACCCGCCCGGAAGCGTCCGCGCAGGTGAAGACCTGTTTGCCGTATGCAGTTGTCGGTGCCGCACATGACCGGCACTTGTCTCCATCATAACAAAAGTGGCCGTGGATAGGAAGGAAAAAGCGAGCGGGCAATGGGCTGACTTTTAATCGACGGGCGCCATCGAGCCATCTGGATTCAAAATTTCTTCTGCTCTGGTTCCATTCACATTGGAGTAAACATGCAGATTGCGATTGGGGCCTTGAAGGTAAGCGATGGTGTACAGGTAGACTCGTTCATCTTTCCAGCCGATGAAGAAGGCGGCTCCTACTTTTCCGCTGCGAATCCCCTCTTGATCAATGACATGGTCGGGCACAGAGGACTGGTAATCCTCCTCGGTGAAAAAGCGGTACAGCCAGAATTCATCACAGCCGTTTTCGAGATCCCCCTGGTCATCCACGAGAACGTACCTGTCACCGAACAGTGCGGCGACTTCTTGTTTGGTTGAGCCGATTGTTACGTTGTCTTTTATCCTGGCAACGGTTTGCAGCACTTCTTCTTCACGGACCGTCTGTCTTTCGGGTGGGAGTACGAAGATTCTGTCAAATAAATCAAAGGGATAACAGGCGACCAGGATCGCGGCCATGACTGCGGGAATCAGATATAGGTACGTTTTTCCTTGCAAAATGGTTTGTCCCCCTTCGTTCTTTGAACAGCAGCGAAAACACGTCACGCTTGCATTTACCTTCTACCAATATTTACTATAATATTATATTGCTGGAATTTATTGAACCCGCCCGAACCAATCAGGCCTGATCTGATAATGCTCCACGCACAAAAAAGCAGCCCTGCATGCAGCCGGAGATCATTCCGGTGCACGAGGGCTGTGTTCGCCTTTTAGTTTATCTTCTTCCCCGCTCCGCTGTTTTGGGCCGTACCTGTGCAGCGGGTATGCTTATCCGCTCTTTGCCCATCAGCAGGATCCCTACGACCGCCAGACAGGCCGGAATCAGCGCCCACATGAACGTCTGCGCAATCGACGAGGAGAGGACTGCGGTAATCTGCTCCAGGACAGGTGCCGGAATGGACGCCCGGGTTTCCGGAGTCAGCACCGCCCGCGGGTCAACCAGCCCCCCTGCCGGAATGCCGCTTCCACCGGCAAATACCTCTTCCAAGCCGCTCTGGAACAGGTTGCGCTGTACGATTCCAAACACGCTCACGCCCAGCGTCATGCCCAGCGAGCGGAAAAACGAGTTGGTCGAGCTGGCCGAACCGCGCTGACGCATGTCAAAGTTGTGGATCGCAGCCATGCCCAGGACGGAGAAGGAAAAACCGACGCCAAACCCGGTAAGGACCATGTAGACGGTCACCAGACTGCGCGAGACCTCCGGTGTCAGCGTCCCCAACAAAAACAAGCCGGACAGGAAAAAGGCGGCGGACAGCAGCATGATGTTGCGGTAGCTGGTCTTCGTCGTCAGCATCCCGCCCGTTTGGCTGCCGAGTACCGATCCGAGCATCATCGGAGTGAGCAGCAGCCCCGAGTTGGACGCCGAGCCGCCAAACACTCCCTGGATAAAGATCGGAATGTAGACGGTCGTGATGATGAAGGACGCGCCGTACAGAAGAGACACCATATTGCTCGCGGCAAACAGCCGCTGTCTGAACATGGAAAACGAAATGATCGGCTCGGCCGCCCGTCTCTCCACGTACAAAAACACGGCAAACAGCACGGCAAACGCGGCAAACAGACCGAGAATCACCGCAGAGTCCCAGGCGAATTGATTGCCGCCCAGCTCCAGTGCAAACATCAGGCTGACCACCGCTCCCACCAGCGTGATCGCACCCCACCAGTCAATGCTCTGCTTGCTGTGTTCCAGCGACTCCTTGTAGTACGCGGAGATGAACCAGAGCGACAGAAGACCGATCGGCACGTTGATGTAAAAGACCCAGTGCCAGCCAAAGTAATCGGTGATGTAGGCGCCGAGCAGGGGACCGACAACGCTGGACGTGCCGAACACCGCTCCGAACAGGCCAGTCATTTTCCCCCGCTTCTCCGGTGGGAACACGTCAAAAATGATCGTAAAGGCAATCGGCATCAGCGCTCCACCGCCAATCCCCTGGATGGCCCGGTAGATGCTGAGCTGAACAATGCTGCCTGCCGTCCCGCAGAGGATCGATCCGAGCAAAAACACGATCAACCCAAACACGTAAAACCGTTTGCGGCCGTACATGTCGGACAGTTTGCCGAAGATGGGCATCCCCGCCATCGTCGCCACCATGTACGCCGACGTGACCCAGACAAACTTGTCCAGACCGCCCAACTGGCCGACGATCGTACCCATCGCGGTGGCGACGATCGTGTTGTCCATGGACGCCATCAACAGACCGAGCAGGAGCCCGGCAACCACAAATTTCACATTCGACTTCTTGGCAATCACGCCGATCTCCTCCTCTTTCAACTTCTCTATGAACTTGATTATTGCCAATGTGGCCCGGAAAAAATAAACCTTCCCTCCTGGTCTATACGGAGAGAAGGATATGGAAATTTCAACAAGTATCAGCTTTTTAGCACGTCGTGGTCGACGTAGCGCTCGCCGTTCAGCTCGCTGATGACGTTGATCGCCACCCTGGCCCCGTCACCGGCGGTGATGATCGTATGCACACTGACGCCGGCGCACGTTCCGGCCGCCCAAATGCCCTCCACACTGGTCTTGCCGTCCCGGTCGACGTCAATCACCGTTTTGATCCGCGGCTCGGTGCCGGGCTTGGTCGCCACGCCGATCTTTTCCGCCAGATCGACCAGGATGCCGGTAGCGAGAATCACGTGTTTCGCTTCAAACGTCCCTGCGCTGTCTGTCTCCAGCGTAAAGCCCTGTTCCGTTTTGACGATGTTGGTCACCTGGCCGGACACCAATTCCGCGCCAAATTTTTCCGCCTGCTTTTTCCCGATATCCACCAGGTCAGGCCCGGTGATCTCCATTACGCCGTAGTGATTTTCCACCCAGGCTCGTTTGGTGATGCTCTTGTCACTGTCGATCAGCAGCGTTTTTTTGCCAGCCTTCGCCGTAAACAGCGCCGCGCTGGCTCCTGCCGGTCCTGCCCCAATAATCGCAATCTCGTACATTCTGACATGCCCCCTTCCAGTTTTTATGATACCCAACTTAATCATATACCAAGTATGGAAAAAAGAAAATCCACCGGGCACATCGGGGCCAGTCTCAACAAAAAAACCTCTTGAGCTTGATAGCCCAAGAGGTTTCGCCTCGTTTCGCCTTGTCTTTCGACCTTACTGCACCATGGTGTTGAAGCTCATGACCCAAATGGAGCCGGCGACGATCGTCAGCACGATCACTCCGCCCAGGATCAGTGCCTGCACATTGTAGCGGGGTTTCTCCCCTTCGCGGATGTGCATGAAGAAGAACAACTGTACGAACAGCTGCAGAACGGCCATCGCCATGATTGCAACAACCAGTGCAGTACCGGTCAGCACCTTGTTCATGACCAGCACCAGCGGGATGATGGTCAGCACGATCGACAGAACAAACCCGATGACGTACGACTTGAGGGAGCCGTGCCCCTCTCCGTGACCATGACTGTCGTGTTGCATCATCTTACATCACCCCCATGAGATAGACGACCGTAAAGAGGAAGATCCAGACGACGTCAAGGAAGTGCCAGTACAGGCCCAGATTGGTGACTTTGCGCTTGGTGACCGCCGTGATGCCGTGTTTGCCCAACTGAATCATCAGCGCAGCCATCCAGAACAGACCGAGCGTCACGTGCAGACCGTGCGTACCCACCAGCACGTAGAACGCGGACCAGAATGCACTGGTGGAAATGGCGGCGCCTTCCGAGACCAGATGTGCAAACTCGGTCACTTCCAGCACGACGAACGACAGACCCAGGATGGCAGTGATCGCCAGCCAGCCAATCACCTGTTTCACTTTTCCCTTGTGCATGGCCAGCATCGCCACCCCGCTGGTGAAGCTGCTGGTCAACAGGATAAACGTAGAAGCAATCACGCCCGGGAGTTGGAACAGCTCTTTACCGGTCGGCCCACCCGCGTAGCTGTGCATCAATACGGCATAGGTGGCAAACAACGTGCCAAACAGAACGCAGTCCGTAACCAGGAAGATCCAGAACCCGACGACCTTGAGAGATTCGTGGTCCTCGTGTCCGTGGTCGTGGTCATGATGTGCCATCGCTTGTTGCATTATACAGCCCTCCCCAGAGAAGCCTCGGTGCGTCTCACTTCGTCCACAGGGATGTAGTAGTCCGTGTCATACTGGAACGAACGCACCAGCATCGAGATGCCGACACCTGCCAGACCAATCACGATCCACCAGGTCCAGCCCCATACGAAACCAAATCCGGCAATGAACCAGAAGAACGACATGATAAACGGAATGCCCGAGTTTTTCGGCATGTGAATCGGCTCCAGCTTGGCCGGCGTTTCGTTTGCCGTGCCGTTTGCTCTCGCCTGCTTGGTCGCCCACCAGTCGTCCCGCTCTTTGACCTGCGGAATGACAGCGAAGTTGTACAGCGGCGCCGGAGACGGAATCGACCATTCCAGCGTGCGTGCGTTCCACGGGTCGCCCGTGGTGTCGCGCTCGCCGTGTTTAATGCTGTAGGCGATCTGCCATACCTGGAAGATGAAGCCGAATCCCATCAAGAACGCGCCGACGGTAGAAACCATGTTGAGCGGTGCCCAGCCGAGGTCCCATCCGTACGTGTAAAGGCGTCGGGTCATGCCCATGAAGCCAAGTGCGTACTGCGGCATGAAGCAGACGTAGAAACCGATGTTCCAGAGCCAGAAGCCCCATTTGCCCAAGCGTTCATCCAGCTTGAAGCCAAACATTTTCGGCCACCAGTAGTAAATCCCTGCGAGGTATCCGAACACGACCCCGCCGATCAGCACTTGGTGGAAGTGCGCGATCAGGAAGTAACTGTTGTGGTATTGGTAGTCCGCCGGAGCGACAGCCAGCATCACACCGGTCGCACCCCCGACCAGGAAGCACGGGATAAATGCGATCGTCCACAGCATCGGCTGTTTCAACTGAATCCGTCCCCGGTACATCGTGAACAGCCAGTTGAACACCTTCACCCCGGTCGGAATGGCGATTGCCATCGTCGTGATCGCAAAGAACGCGTTGACGTTTGCCCCCGCACCCATGGTGAAGAAGTGGTGCACCCAGGTGAAGAAGGACAGCACGCTGATGATCACCATTGCGAAGACCATCGACTTGTAACCGAAAACCTGTTTCTTGGCGAACGTTGCCACGATCTCAGAGAAGATACCAAAGGCCGGCAGCACCACGATGTATACTTCCGGGTGGCCCCACATCCAGATCAGGTTGACGTACATCATCGGGTTCCCGCCGCCGTCCATCGTGAAGAAGTGAGCGCCGAGGAAGCGGTCGATGAAGAGCAGTGCCAGCGTCACCGTCAGGATCGGGAACGCGTAGATAATCGTGATACAGCTCGACAGAACCGACCAGGAGAACAGCGGCATCTTCATCAGCGACATGCCCGGTGCACGCATTTTCAGGATGGTCACCAGGAAGTTGATCCCGGTGGCCAAACTACCGATACCGGAAATCTGAATCCCCCAGATGTAGAAGTCCTGTCCGACACCCGGGCTGAACATTTTCTCCGACAGCGGCGGATACGCGAGCCAGCCGGACTCTGCAGAACCCCCGATCACAAAGGAGAGGTTGAACAGCATTGCACCAAAGAAGAACAGCCAGAAGCTGAGTGCGTTCAAAAACGGATACGCGACGTCGCGCGCGCCGATCTGCAGCGGCACGACGATGTTGAACAGCGCGAACATCATCGGCATCGCCATGAACAGAATCATGATCGTGCCGTGCGTCGTAAAGATCGCGTTGTAGTGCTCGGAGTGAAGAAACTCCACATTGGGCATGGTGAGCTGCATCCGCATCAGAAGCGCATCCACGCCGCCGCGGAACAGCATCAAGAGCGAGCAGATCAGGTACATGATCCCGATCTTCTTGTGATCGACGGTTGTCAACCATTCGCGCCACAGCCAGCCCCATTTTTTGTACTTGGTCAGGACAAACACGATGGCCAGGGTGGTCAGCACAATAGCCACATCCGCCCCGTAAATCAACGGGTCACCGGTGACAAAAAACGTGGATGCAAAAGACTTGATGTCCTCCCACATACGGTGATCCTCCTCCCTTTCCGTTTATGTGTTACTGGTTCGATACGGACATTTCATGCTGGTGTGAAGCCTGGGCGTCATTCGCGCCGTGGCTGCTGTGCGCTCCACCGCCTTGATGTCCTTCGTGTTGATTGTCGTTGTTTTTCAGATTGTTCTTGTAGTGGTTCATGCCGTTTGGATGATTGCCGTGTACGTGGCCGTATTTCATCACGATTTCCTCGAACAGCCCTTTCGGGAAAGCCGAATACGTCAAGCGGTCGGACAGACCCGGTTTCACCAGGTTTTCGTAATCCTGTTTGGTCATGCCCGGCGCAGTGTTTTTCACCTGCTGCACCCACTGGTCAAACTTCTCCTGCGGTTCGGCAATTACCTTGAACTGCATGTGGGCAAAGCCTTTCCCCGTGAAGTTGGCCCCGGTGCCGTAGTACTCACCCGGCTCATCCGCCTGCATCCACAAGCCCATCGCCATGCCCGGCATCGTATAGATCTGGCCAGCCAACTGCGGTACCCAGAACGAGTTCATCGGCGCCTCGGCGGTCAGCTCAAATTGAACGGGAACGTCCGTCGGAATATGCACGTAGTTGACAGTAGCGATGTTTTGTTCAGGATAAGTAAACAACCATTTCCAGTCGAGCGACGTAACCTGTACCGTGATCGGCTTTACGTCTTTTTTGGGAGGCTCAACCAGCGCATAGGTATCGCGCACCGTAAAATAACCAAGAATGGCAATAATGACGACAGGAATCCCCCACCAGATCAGCTCCAGCGTGGTGTTGTGCGCCCATTCCGGTTGGTACGGAGCCTTGTTCCCCGGTTTGTCCCGATAGCGCCATACGATGTAGAAGGTGATCGCAAACACCGGCAGGATCACGATCGAGACGAGAATAATGGAAGTAATAATCAGATTGTACTGCGTTTCAGCAACGGGCCCCTTCGGATTGAGGACCAGGTATTCGCTCCCGCATCCGCTCAACAGGACGCAGGCCAATACCGCCATGATCCAAAACTGGACCCGTCCGAGCCACTTTCTAGCTGCCATTTCTTCCTACCCCTCCTAACGTTCCAACAGAAAGGAAACGACCGTTCACATTCAGTTTTAATAAACTTGCTTTTTGCCTTCATATCGTATCAAAAGCGCATTTGTTTTGTACCTTCGTTTGCACACCGTTCAAGAATTCGCCGCTTTTTCGTGACAAAGTGTTCACATATACTTCACTTTTTGCTCAAAACTTTGTTACCAATATCCTGTTTTTCTAACCGCCACCTAATAATGGTTGATTTTTCAAGAGAAAAGCCCTCTCAAGATCGCTCGTCTTGAGAGGGCTTTCACCCAAATTCTTCATTATTTTATTTGATCAGTTCATGAATTGCCGTATATTTCCTACGATTCGGTGTGAAGTAACTGGAACACCGTGCTCAGCAAAAAGATGTTCATGCCGCCGATCAGCAATCCAATCGCCGCCATCAGTCCAAAATTATCCGCACGGAAATCGCTTACATTCATCATAAGCAAAACAGCACCAAGTATTGTAGCTGCCCACGCGAGCCATTTCAAGGTTGTCGCAGCTTTGATACCATTGCTCAATTGGTCCATCGCATCCAACCCCTGTCCGTTTTCTTTGATTGATGGCTCTATTGTAACACATTTTTCACACTTTGTTCACGTTTTGTTCAATTTTTTCTCAAAAAAATGTCGTTTTTTTCGAGAGGATGGGGGACGTTTCCAATCTCGTGGACGGAACAGCTGTTACACGCAGAGCAGAGATCGCCATTTCCATGTTACATACTATGCGGACAGGTTTGACGAGCTGGGGCGGGTTGGAAAAGTTCGCGAGCGATGGCATGTGTATACCCGGAGAGGCCTTGAGATGTGCAAGCCGGAGACTACACCGGATATGCTTTCAACGATTGGCCCAGTTTCCCCCTTGTAACTCATCCTGTAATCTCTTGATAAATGTTTTCGCCGCATGGCTAAGAAACCTGTCAACGCGATAAATAATACCGATATCCCGAGTTGGGCCTCCCTCGATCTTGATGGCACGCAAGTCGGGATCATTCATGGATAAAATTAGTGGCAGTGGTTGAATTGTCGCACCGATATTCGCTTTGACTAATCGAATAAGCGAAAAAGGTGTTGTCGTTTCAATAATAGGATCTAAGCTGAAGCCACGCTTTCTACAACAATCATCGACTATCTCGCGTCCAAGCGTGCCTTTCGGGTACATCACGGTTCTAATATGTCGAAGTTCCTCCAACTCGATGGAGCTTCGATCCGCCAATTCGTGGTTCACCGATACGACCAGCACATACTCTTCGCGGGATAAGGGAATTCTCACAATCCGCTCATCTGGGAGAGGCAGGATTGCAATTCCAATATCCACTTCCATATCCAATACTTGCTTCAAGATTTCGATTGATGTCAATACGGTTAGTCGTATATGAGGAAATTCATGGTGAAAATCGATTAATAGTTGTGTAATTCTGTAATCGAGATCAGATGGGATCGCGCCAATGACCAGTGTTCCACGCTGTTGATTGCGCAGTTCATCAATGGCGTCGATTGCATTTTTTCGGGTTCTGAACATCTGGATACTGTATTCTAGCAGCAGTCTGCCTGCTTCGGTTAGTGCGATTCGTTTGCCAATCCGATCAAACAACGGCATCCCAATTTCATCTTCCAACGATCGAATCTGGTGACTGAGCGTCGGTTGCGATATGCCCAATTTGTCCGCTGCTTTGGTAAAGTGCAGTTCCTCGCATACAGCGACAAAGTATTCTAGTTGTCTAAGATCCATAATGGCCCCATCCCATTTCAATCATTCTTTTTTTTCTATCATTTTAATAGAAATCATAATATTGATCAATTAACTTGTGTATTTTAAACTTAACCTCATTCACAAGAAAGTATTCACGCCAGTGATGTTTTAAGGAGTGAGTGTAATGAAACCTCGTTCAACGCTTTTGGTAATCGCCCTATTTTTGGCATCTCTAAACTTGCGGCCGGTTATTTCTTCGATTTCGCCGCTATTAGAGACGATTCGGAGCGATCTCGGAATGAGCGCATCCTCTGCCAGTCTTCTCACCTCTATACCGGTTCTATGTATGGGAATCTTCTCTCCGATAGCTGTCAAGTTGGGAATTCGTCATGGAATCGAACGGATGATAGCGTTAGCTCTAGTGCTCGTGGGCGGAGCTACTGTTCTCCGATGGTTTACGCCTTCTTATACATTCCTGCTACTGACCTCACTGATCGCTGGCATCGGTATTGCGACTGCGGGTCCGCTTCTATCTGGTTTCATTAAACGTTATTTTCCCAGCCAGGTGGCTGCCATGATCGGTGTCTATTCCGTAGCAATGGTGGCTGGAGCAGCCCTAAGCGCAGGTCTATCCGTTCCCTTCCAAAATGCCTTAAATGGCTCCTGGCGATCAGCATTAGGCTTATGGGCAATACTTGCCGTTATCGCTTTGCCTGCCTGGTGGTTATTTGTACCAAGACGTGTAGAGCCGAATCTTGATCAATCATCTTCTCTGAAAAACGCGGGGCAGTTGCCCTGGAGAAATCATAGGGCATGGCTTTTGACAGTATTTTTCGGAATGATGGCGTTTTTGTTCTACTCCATTACAGCATGGCTTGCACCAGCCGTCTCAAACATGGGGTACAGTAAGATTTACGCTGGCAACATGCTTACACTTTTCACATTGGTTCAAATTCCGGCAACCTTCTTGATTCCGATGCTGGTTAATCGTTATCCAAATCGACTTCTATGGATGGTTGCATGCTCTTTGCTTGAATTGGCAGGGTTACTGCTTGTCATCCTTTCTGGTTCACCATGGATTTCTGCGATTCTTCTCGGTATTGGCTGTGGTGGTCTCTTCCCTCTAGGGTTGATGCTGCCGATTGACGAAACATCGAACGCACAAGATGCCAGCTCATGGTCCGCCATGACACAATCGGTGGGATATGCGATTGGAGCACTTGGACCGTTTTTGGTTGGATGGATACAAGACATGACAAACAGCATTGTGTTCGCCTTCGTCGGACTAGCCGTGATCTGCACAGCGATGATTTTCTTGCAACTTTTCATCGGTTCCAAAAAGGAGCCAGACAGAGAACTGCCCGCATTCCCGAAATCCTCAAACTCTCTTGGCAATACCAACTAATTTAAACGATATTGACCTTCCGACCGAGTTCTAGCATAACTGGGGCTTGGCCCCTCCTGTGACCGGACTCTCACCGGCAGGAAAATAAGCTGAGCAACACCGCGCATAAAAAGAGAAGGCATCCTTGAGAATGCCTTCTCTTTTTTATGTGCTTTTGCAGACCCCATTATGCTCTTTAAGATGCTTCTCATCCGTCAACGCGGGCAGCTTAATGTTTCTGATCTTTGGAGAACACCGGCAGCAGCACCTCATCCACCAGACGGGTCAAATACGCGGCAGTGATCCTCTCGTGGCGGATAACATTTTCGACACGCAGAAGATCGAAGGGGAGACGCATTTGCAACTCGGTAAAATCATGGGTGATTTCTCCGCGCCGCTTGGCGTTTTCTTCCACCGTCTTCATAATCCTCACATTGCTGTCGAGCGCCTGTTCGAACCAGTCCCGGAACCGTTCATAATCTCTGCTGAATTCGGTCATCACGGCGCTCATCAGCTTCTGCCCGATGGCATCGAAAAACCGCTGGTAGATGCGGACGACCTCAAGCAAATCGGCGCGCAGACTTCCCTGGTCCCTGAGCAAATCGATCATTCTGCCGCCCATCGCCCGGGTGGACCTGTACTGGACCAGGGCATGCAGCAAATCAACGGGCGTTTCGTACCGGCGGTAAATGACCGTTCGGCTGGTTTGCGCCTGTCGGGCAACGCGTTGAAAGGTCATTTCCTCGTACCCCGATGTTTCGATGATTTCGTACGCAGCGTCCAGAATCGCCTTTTCCAGTTCTTCTCCCCGTCTTCGTTCCGCTTTCAATGACTTTTCCTCCCGAAAGATGCTGCAATCATTATACAACAAATAAGATACATGTTGCACCTTATTCAAAAAGCATGTATACTTATTTCGAAAATAAGATACATCATGTACCTTAACTAAGGAGTGGACGCACGTGAATCAAACCGACGGAACACTGCCGAAAGATCTTGTCCGCGTCGCACTGGTGCTGGTGTTCGGAGCGGTCGCCCCCATGCTGGACACCACCATGGTGAACATCGCGGTGAATCATTTCAGCCGGGATTTTCAAACTTCGCTGGAAACGGTGCAGTGGGTCATGACCGGCTATGTGTTGGCCCTGGCCATCGCCGTCCCTTTCTCCGGCTGGCTGGTTCAGCGGTTTGAGGGTAAATCCGTATATTTCATCGCGGAGCTGCTGTTCCTGCTCAGTTCCCTGCTGGCGGGGTTGTCCTGGAACATCGAAAGCCTGATTGCGTTCCGCATTGTGCAAGGGTTTGCCGCCGGGCTGATCATTCCCCTGCTGACCACGCTGCTTGTACAAGCCGCGGGACAGGATCAAATGGGGCGCTTGATGGCCATCGTGGGCTTGCCCATCATTCTCGGCCCCATCCTCGGCCCGGTCGCCGGTGGACTGCTCGTGGAGTATGCCTCTTGGCGCTGGATTTTCTACATCAATGTCCCGATCGGAATCATCGCCCTGGCTTTGATTTCCATGAAAATGCCGAGATTTCCCGCCACCAACAGACGCGCTGCGCTGGATTGGACCGGCATTCTGCTGCTGGGCGGACTTTCCGCAAGTTTCATCTACGGGATCTCGCGGGGGGCGGAAGGCGGCAGTTTTGGCGGCGGGGCTTCGATCGGCTTTATCGCGCTGGGCGTTATCTTGACGATCGCCTATATCGTTTACGCCCTTGTCCGCTCCTCGGCCGTCATCGTGCCCCTCAGCCTGTTCCGATACAAAAGCTTCACCGGGTCCGTCATCGCCTTGTTCCTGGCCGGTTTCGGGACGAACGGCGCCATGCTGCTGCTGCCTTTGTACTTTCAAAATGTTCGGCACGACTCCGTCATCTCCGCCGCGCTCGCGCTCATTCCGCAAGGTGCGGGCATGCTGCTCGCCAGACCCGTTATTGGGACGCTCACCGACCGGATCGGAGCCCGGCTTATTGTCCTGGCCGCTACGGCGATTACGGTCGCGGGAACCGTTCCGTTCATCCTTTTCCCGCCGGACGTTCCTTATTGGCAGATCGGCCTTGCACTGTTTATTCGGGGAATCGGTGTCGGCGGCATCACGATTCCGGTGATGACGGATTCCTATACGGGGCTCTCCGGCCATCAAGTTCCGCAAGCGAGCGTCGCCACGCGCATTATCCAGAATATCGGCGGTGCCTTCGGTTCGAGCGTACTGGCAACGGTCGTGGCCCTGCAATTGCGGCAAGCCGTTCCCGCTCTCCCGCATGAAGCCGCCGCCTATCACACCGGCTTTCTTGTCGCTACCGTGATGACCGCGGCAATGGCCATACCCGCCTTCCTCTTGACAAGCAAGACGAAGGCAAAGGCCCGAGCGTGACCAAGTGCTATTGAAAATACTTGAGTCCGCTTGGAAAACAAAGGGAAATTGTGGCAAAGCAAAGCCCCAAACTTCCCTGCTGATCAGGGGGTTTGGGGCTTTGCTTTTGTAAGCCGCGGTGAGGGGGGAGTCTGGGCTGTGCCTTTTTTTGTCTTCTATCTATATCATTACTCATTTACAAAAACCGTTTGTGCACCTTTTTTCCATCGTAGGTAAACTGCACCGCACGCTCCTCGATCACCGTCTCCAGATGGACGTTTTTGCCCCAAAGCTGGTAGATGTACGGCAGCGTCTTTTCCAGGTACTTGACATCCAGCTCCAATCCTTCGTAGTAATGCTTCAGGTACAGCTCGCCGGCCCGCAGGTAATCGCCGTCTTCGACCATGACGTACGGAAAGCCGCCGTTGACACGCGTCGCGGCCAGGCCGTCCCGCACCTGTTCCCAGGATTTTTCCGTCACCACCCAGTCGTTTCCCTGCTTGCCGAACAGGTACAAGTCCAGCTTTTCGACCAGCTCCTTGGTCAGGTAATTGCGCAGAAAGCTGATGTCCGACTCCAACTCGCGCACCTCGAAAATCTTTGCCCTTCCCTGTCCCGGCTTGCGTCCATAGCGCTCCTGCTCTTCCTTGGTCGGGTTATCCCAGCGCTCCTCGATATCCTCAAAAATTTTCAGCCCGAGATGATACGGATTGATGCTGGTCGGCGACGGTTGGATCACCGAGGCGTGCAGCTTGGCAAAGTCGATCGTCTCCGCTTCCGTCAGGTCCAACTCCCGCAGGATGCGCAAGTGCCAGTAGGTGGCCCAGCCTTCATTCATGATCTTCGTCTCCAACTGCGGCCAGAAATAGAGCATCTCTTCGCGGATGATTGTCATGATGTCCCGCTGCCAGTCCTCCAGAACAGTGCTGTACTCCATGATGAACAACAGCAGGTCTTTCTCCGGTTCGGGCGGGAACTTGCGGGTCGGCTTCCCTTGATCGGCTGGCTGTTCGTCTGTGCGATCCAGCCGCCACAGGTCGTCGTACGGCGTGGTCCGCTCTGTTTTGCCCGGTTTGCCGGTCGTCTCCTCCACCTCCCGCTTCCAGCGCAGTTTCGGCCGCAGCAGACTGGGATCGATGTGCTCCTGAATGGACAGGCAGGCGTCCAAAAACGACTCCACTGCCTCCTTGCCGTGCTTGATCTCGTACTGCCGAATCCGCTCCGAGCTGGCCGCCATGCTCTCCACCATGTCGCGGTTGGTGTTGGAGAACCGCACGTTGTTTTTGAAAAAGTCGCAGTGGGCCAAGACGTGGGCGACGATCAGCTTGTTCTGGATCAGCGTGTTGCCGTCCAACAGAAATGCGTAGCACGGGTTGGAGTTGATCACCAACTCGTAGATTTTGCTCAAATTGAGGTCGTACTGCAGCTTCATCCGGTAAAAGGATTTGCCAAAGCTCCAATGCGAGAACCGCGTCGGCATGCCGTACGCGCCAAACGTGTAGATGATGTCAGCCGGGCATATCTCGTAGCGCATCGGGTAAAAGTCAAGGCCGAAGCCTTTGGCGATTTCCGTGATTTCTTCAATCGAGCGCTCCAGTTCCTTGCGTTCGTCGTTGGTCATGTCGCTTCCCCCCATTTCTTCTCTCCACTATGTATATGGGAGCAGCTTGCATGAGAGCACTCGACAAGACGACGATGTAAAGCCGACCACCTTTGAGCTGGCCAATGACAAAGACGCCCCTTTTGCCGGGACGTCTTTGCCGCTGTCTGCACTAATCCGGTTGTTAACCTTGGATCCAGTCGCGTACGCCATAATAAATGAGTGCACCCGAGAACACGACTGCCGCCACGATACCAACACCATCGACGACAGGATCGATAAAGGAGAGGAACGTGCCTTCCAGCGGAATTTTCAAAAAGGACCAACCGCCTACGAGGCCGCCCACCAGCGTTGTCCATTTGCCCATGCTGCTCACCTCCTGCGGCGGCGACATCAGAAAGCTGCCGCCTTACTGCATCCTATGTCGCAAGTTGTGAGACGGTCTGGACGAAAGGCCAAAGTTCGCGTTCAACAATTTGCAATTGGGCATGGACGCCGTGATTGCGGTACAATAACGCTATATATGCATATCGTTACACAAAGGAGCGAATGTTTCGTGCGTATCTTTTTATTGCTTGGCGCTATCAGCGGTTTTCTCTCCGTCGCCTTGGGCGCATTTGGTTCCCATGTGCTGAAAGGCAAACTGAACGACTACCTGCTCGGCGTCTACCACACCGGGGTTACCTACCAGACGACACATGCGCTGGCGCTGGTGCTGGTCGCCCTGCTGTGCAAATGGTACCCTGAATCGTCTGTCCTGACCTGGGCGGGCTGGTGCTTCACTGTCGGCACCCTGCTCTTTTCCGGCAGCCTGTACGCCCTCAGCTTCACCAACATCAAAGCGCTCGGGGCAATCACGCCATTTGGCGGCGTCCTGTTCCTGGCCGGCTGGGCGCTTCTCGCCGTGCACGCCTGGAAATCTGTCTCGTAAGGAGGTTTTCCATGTCGCGGTTACCCGCTTGGGCATCTGCCTATCTCCATCATCTGGGAATAGCGCCGCGCCCGGCCAGTTACGCCTTCCTCAGCGAACTGTGCCGCGCTCATCTGCAGGCGTTTCCGTTTGAAAACGTCGGCAAACTGCTGCAGGCCCGGCGGCCGGGGCACAAGAGCCTCCCCTCGCCTGAACAGTTTGTTGCCGACGCCGTCCGCTGCGGGTTTGGCGGCACCTGCTACGCCATCCACGCCAATCTCCTCTGGCTGCTGCGCGAGCTGGGCTTTTCTGCACATCTCGTGCCGGTGGGAACCTCCCATACGGCGGTCATCGTCCGGCTGCCGGAATGGGGAGGAGAGCCGGTCTACGTCGATCTGGGCTCCACCGCCCCCGTGTATCAGCCGGTCCGCTTTCGCCGCGATCCCGACAACTGCATCCGCTTTGGCCCGGAGACGGTGCGAATCACACCGGATGCGGAGCGGCCGGGCCGCTACCAATACCTGCATTACCGGGGGGAGAAGCTGGTGAACGAAGACTGGCACTTTGACCCGGAGGAGCGGCGGGAGCCGGACGATTTCGCCGAAGCGATCGACCGCTCGTTTGCCCCCGGCGCCTTCTTTCTCAACTGCCTGCGCATCCATGTGTATCAATGGGACAGCGAACGCAGCCTCTCATTGAAAAACAACACACTGCTGATCACGCACGCTGACGGCGGCGAGCGCCGGCTGACGCTCGGTTCCATCCGGGAGCTGGAAGAGACGGTGGCGGACGAATTCCGCCTGCCCCGCTTGCCGGTCAGGGAGGCGGTGGAGATCCTGCAGTCGCGGGGCGTTGATCTATTTGCAAATGAAACCTAGACACGTCTAGCTGGCTGCTGCTGCTGGAACAGCCGGTGTACGGATGCACGAAAAAAACCGCTGAATCAGCGGTTTTTTGGGCGAAAACGAGGGTCACAAGGCTTGCCTCCCTGATCCTCTCTTTGCGTGACGGCCAGATACATGGTCACCGCCAGCAGGATGAGATCCAGCTCGTACCCTCCTGCGCCGTTCGCACCGATCAGGCCGTTTGACCATTTGACGGTAACGATGGCACCGACCATGATCACAGCCAGAAGCAGCGACGCAGGCCGTACCGCCAGCCCGATCACAAGCGCCATCCCACCCAGCAGTTCCGCCAGCGTCACCAGATAGGCCAACCATGTCGGAAGTCCGACACTCCCGAACCACTCAGCCACCACTCCCAATCCTTTTTGCAGCTTCTGCAGGCCGTGGGCAAAGAAAATCAAGCCCGTCACCATCCGCAGGACGACGAACGCCGTTTTCTCCCGCATCCGACTCCCTCCTCACCACCAGCATATGCCGATGCCCGGACAAACAGCATCACGATATCCGTCCCCGCCAACAAAAAAAGCAGTCGAAAAACCCAATTGTTCCCGACTGCTTTTTACGCTTGTCCGGCGAAGGTCCGCTTTCGCCGATACCTCCAAAGCCGTTTTTCTTACATCAGGACCAGATACAGCACCGCTGCCAGCACGATGCGATAAAGGGCAAACGGAACCAGTTTGATCCGGTTGATCAGCTTCAAGAAGAAGCGGATGAAGAACAGCGCAAAAACGAATGCGCTGATGAAGCCGACCGCAAAAAACGGCAGGGCATCAAGGGTGAAGGAATCCCAGTGCTTCAAGAGCGACAGGCAGCTTGCCCCCAACATGACGGGGACAGCCATGATAAAGGTAAAATCGGACGCAGCGCGGTGGCTCAATCCCAACAGCACCCCGCCTGAAATCGTCGAACCGGAACGGGAGAAGCCCGGCCACAGCGCAATGCATTGAAACAACCCGATCAAGAAGGCCTGCTTGTACGTAAGCTGGTCAACCGTCTCCACTTTCGGCCTGCCCGGGCGGAACCAATCAGCGGCCAGCATCAGGAAAGCGCCCGCCACCAATCCGATCAGCACGGTGTTCACCGAAAACAGGTATTGGTCGATGTAGTCCTCAAACAGGAGGCCCAATACGGCAGCCGGCAGCAGCCCGACGATTACCTGACCCAGCTTCAGTTTGCGGCCGGAGGCTTGTCCGCCTGTCGCGCGTCTCCGCAGCCCGAGCAGATCGAAAAAGCGCTCTTGAAAGACGATTACCACAGCCAGGATCGATCCGAGCTGTATCACCACCTTGAAGGTGTTGGCCACCTCGGGGGAAAACATCTCCTTGGATTTCAGCCACATATCGTCAACGATGATCATATGCCCGGTCGAGGAGACGGGCGCAAATTCCGTCAGTCCCTCCACAAGCCCTAACACGAATGCTACGAACATTGACCACAGATCCATTGTACTCACCTTTCTGGCAAAAGAGGCAGTTTGACGACGCCGTTTGCCTCCTCGCTTGTCTCGCGCATGATCGCTTGCGCCACGCCCTTCATTTTAACGTACTTTCCCATTCACCCCAAGCCTAAATTTTTTTGCTCCGTTCGTCCCATAAAAACCCCCGCCGGAGCTTGAGACACCAGCGAGGGTTACCCTCACGCCGCCGGCAGACGCCTGGCGGATGTGCTGATGTGCAGGGCGCGGGATCAATTCCCATCCGATCGTCGGGATGACGTCCGCTCGCGCTGATATTCCCCGTTTTATTTCGTCAGGTGGAGAAACTCGTCGATGTCGGCGACGGCCCGATCCACGGCCTTCTGCCAAAACCGGACGTCGGTAATGTCCTCATCCAGATGCCGCTTTGCCAGCTCTTCCACGGTCATCCGTCCCGTATCGCGCAGCAGGGCGTCGTACTTGTCGGCAAAGGCCGGTCCCTCCTGCAGGGCGCGCGCGTACACGCTCAAGCTGAACAAATAGCCGAAGGTGTACGGGAAGTTGTAGAAGGGATACGTCGTGATGTAAAAATGCAGCTTGGACGCCCAGAAAAGCGGCTCGTATTCGGCCAGCGCGTCGCTGTACGCCTTTTTCTGCGCTTCCAGCATCATGCGACTCAGCTCCTCTGCGCTGACCAGCCCGTTTCTCCGCTTGGCGTAAAAGTTTTTTTCAAACAGGAAGCGGGCCTGGATGTTCATGAGAAAGGCGATGGTCTGCTGCACTTTGTCTTCCAGGAGAGCCACCCGCTCCTCCGTACTGGCGGCGTTCTTCACCGCCGCGTCCGCCACGATCATCTCGGCAAATGTAGAAGCCGTCTCCGCCACGTTCATCGCGTAGTTTTGCGCCAGCGGGGGCAGATCGTTCATGACGTGCTGGTGATAGGCGTGCCCCAGTTCATGCGCCAGGGTGGACACGTTTTGCATGCTGCCCGCGTAGGTCATAAACACGCGAGACTGGCCCTTGGCCGGAAAGCTGGTGCAGAAGCCGCCTGGCCGTTTGCCTGGCCGGTCCTCTGCCTCGATCCATCCATTCTCGAAGGCGTTTTGAGCAAAGGCGGCCAATTTCGGGCTGAACCGGCCAAACTGTTCGAGGATGAACGCAGCGCCTTCCTCATAAGACAACTTCTTGTGCTGACGGCCGATCGGAGCGGACAAATCGTACCAGCTCAATTTGTCCACGCCCAGCAGCTTGGCCTTGCGCTCCAGGTACGCGACGAGCCGATCCTTGCGGTTGTCGATCGCCTGCCACATCGCGTCCAGCGTCTTTTCCTGCATCCGCCCGATGTCCAGCGGCTCTCGCAGCACGGAGTCCCATCCCCGATGCCGGTACAGCGCCAGACGAAAACCGCCCAGGTGATTGAGCGCCTGTGCGCACAGTTCCGCCTCCTGCGCCCAGGCCTCCTTCCATTTGGCAAAAACGCGAGCGCGGACGCTGCGGTCCGGATGGTGCATCAAATTGGCGGCCTGGCCGACGGAGAGACGCTTCGTCTCGCCATCCACCTCCACTTCGATGGTCATGCGGCCAACGACGGTATTGTAGAGGTCCTGCCAGGCGTGGTATCCGTCCACGGCCAGGTCGTTGGCCAGCACCTCCTGAGCGGGCGGAAGCTTTTCCTTTGCCCGTCTGCGTCGTTCATTGAGATTGAACGCGACCGGCTTCACCTCCGGAGCGGCGAGCAGCTTGTTCCAGGCCGGCTCGTCGATCGCGAGCAGGTGTTCCTCCCATTTGGACAGCGCCGCAGCGAATGACGCGGATACGGTTTTCACCCGTCCGCTCAGGAGTTTGGCCTGTTCGTCTTTTACATCTTGGGCGGTCAGGCAGGAGACAAACGCTCCCGCCTCCTTCAGCCGAACAGCAATGCTCTGCACTTGGGTGAGCAGGGAAACAAATGCATCCTTGTCGTCGATCCGCACGCGATCGGCGCTCACCTGCGCCTGCAGTGCGGCAATATCTCCTTCCAGCATGCTGAGAAATGCGCGAAAGGACTCGGACTCGCTTCCGCCGGAAAACAGCACCTCCAGATTCCAGCGCATCGGCAATGGCGTTTTCATGTATATCCCTCCCTGATTATGTATACGCACAAGTACTCTCTTTCACAGCACTCAGCAAAAACCTCTTTTTCAGTCAAAATTTTTGTATATGATCCTGCCATTTCTATGAAAAAAGCAACCTGAACGGCAGGTTGCTTCATCGTGTAGACAAAGTACCAAAGGTAAGGTCTACACGCTTTTTTCTCGAATATACATACCATTCAATGCTGTGTAGAGGTGGAAGCATGCTGAATAACCAACAGGCCGAAGGCCGTTATCAGATTTCCGTCGTCTCGTTAGATGAATTAGTTCCGCATTGAAAATGCCATGCCCCGATAGAATCGTTCCATTCCGTGTAAAGTCTAAAACATTATATCTCGAAGATATTTACCTGTACAACAACGGCCATCGATGAACAGATTGTGCAAGACTACATTCATTACTATAACTTAATTCATTACAAAAAAACTAAACAACCAGTCACCGATTCAATATCGGCAACTGGCTGCTTAAAAACTAAGGTGTTTTGAAACCTGTCCTACGGACGGGGGTCAGTCCCAACAATAGACGAAATTTTTTACTGAGGACACTTACGTAGAGTGTGTGAACGACCAGAAACCTGCTTGAGTTGTTGGTCATTGGAAAGAAGGTGACCCAATGAATTTGGCAAGGCCGTCCACCTGTCCATCTAGCATACGCTCACTGTATGGAGGTGGTGACATGAAGAAGCGAAAGAAGTCCCGGCTGAGAATCGGCAAGGTGACTTACGGCACTCGTGATCCACAGGAGGCATTCATTGCTGCATTCGCCCCGTATTTCGCTTCGACTCCTAAGCAAGAGCCACTGAAACAGGTTCAAAATGGGTGAATCGAACGCCGGGTGGATCCCGGCAGATAGGACAAGCCTATTAGAAGGTCAGCATGGACTATACCATTATCAAGCAAGTACATCGCACTACGAAGATTGGAGGAAAACCGAGTGTCAAGATCAAAAGAAAGTTCCTCAAAAAAATCAAGCGAAAATTCCCCAGTAAGAGAAAGAGAATACTCAAATGCCTCTTAGGTGGTAATATAGACAAGACTACCCACTTGTGTTGTTCCCATCCC
>NZ_SDLF01000090.1:0-633 GCF_013096935.1 Brevibacillus sp. MCWH
ATACCATGCCGGGTGCAGACCTCGTGGTCGCAAACTCACACAAAGGTTTTCTCGAAGATCTTCTCGACAAACACTTCAGCGGCCAACTAACGGACGGCAAAGTCTTCCGCTCGAACATTTTCCGCAAAGACGATCTCGAAGCGGGGGGCGGCATTGAAGCTGGCCACACGCGCGCGTTTTTAAAGATTCAAGATGGTTGCAATAGCTTCTGCACGTACTGCGTGATTCCATTTGCGCGCGGTAAATCACGTAGCATTTCGGTCAAGGATCTCGTGAAACGGATCCAGGAACTTCAGGCGCAAGGTGCGGCGGAAATCGTCCTGACCGGTGTTCACATCGGCGATTACGAAGATGTTGTGACAGTGCCTGCCGTCCAGTCGGCATCCGGCACACCCGAAAAGAAGAAACTGTTCCTCCATGACTTGGTGCAAGCTGTTCTTGAGCAAACGACAATTCCAAGAATTCGGTTGTCGTCGCTTGAGCCTGTCGAACTGACGCCTGAGCTTTTAGCGCTCTATAAAAATAAGCGCATGTGCCCGCACTTCCACATGAGCATTCAAAGTGCGAACACGCGCGTTCTTGCGGGCATGAAGCGCAAGTACACGGCTCAAGATGTCGAAGACGCCTTGAGTG
>NZ_SDLF01000091.1:0-622 GCF_013096935.1 Brevibacillus sp. MCWH
GTTATAAAGAGAGCAATTGATTTAGGTATATTGGATCAAAACGGTCTCAAAGAATATATTACATTAGAATAGAAGAATGAGGATAAATCCTCATTCTTCTTTTTTCTATTCGTCTTCACTAAAAGAATAATATTCAATTACTTTATACATACGACCTCTCTCATCAGTAGCATATTTACCATCCTCAGAGAATTTTACCTTTCCAACATCTTTCTTACGTGGAACAGGATAATCAAATACTTGCTGATTATCTCTATCTAAAGCAATAAACTCCCACTCATTCGTATCTACACAACGTTTAATATAAATTTTAACCCCTCTATTTTCATATTGAATATACTTCGATCCTGCTTCTGATCTAAATGGATTTCCTTCTGTTTCTAAACGATGTTCAATGTAATCTTGAATTCTTTCCATCTCATCTTCACTATAATCTAATTTAGATCTTTCAATTCGTTCTACTAAATCATCAATATCATCATCGTCTCTATTTTCCATTAAATCATTTATAAATCTACTTCTTCCATATTTCAATACATTTTGGAAGTATTTAGACGCTAAATAATCAACTGATTTTTCATCATCAACATTAGCTTTCTTACCGTCTTGTTTAATTTTAAGA
>NZ_SDLF01000092.1:0-619 GCF_013096935.1 Brevibacillus sp. MCWH
GTGCACCGTAATGGGCTTCGGCCGCCTGTTTGGCGGCTAACAGAAAGGTGGTCATGCGCATGACCCATGTATACCCTTGTTCAATGAGGCTCTTTAGATCACGCAAATGATGAGCGTGACAAAAGGCATGGGTGGCTTCAGTGTAGTTCGGATACGTACTGAACGCATCATGCATCATCGTCCCTTGATATCGGGGAAGAATCCTGATGTCATCGGTCGCTTTCCTTCCACGGGAAGCGTGAGGAGCCACGTACGTATATTTCGATGTGTACGCGACATGGACCCATGCCAATTTCCCTTCGATGCGCAAACTCGTTTCATCAACATGCAAGATGTTGGAATCAAGCAAGTCCTCTTCGATTATTTCCATGTTTGGCTCCAATGCTTCGTGTCCTCGTTTCACCATATTGGCGAGAGTTTCTGTGCTGATCGAGTGTTGATATAACGCTTCGATCATATTACCTGCACGTTTGTAAGGAATCAATTGAATATGGTGCAAATAAACGACGAGCGCAGTGAGCCGCGGGCCATATTGCACATGATTCGTTGCGTGTGAGGGGAACGGCGCTTGTTGGACACATTGGCAATGCGGACACGATTTCACTTCACGCTCATGTTG
>NZ_SDLF01000093.1:0-611 GCF_013096935.1 Brevibacillus sp. MCWH
GCGCAATTAGATGATTTCATTGCTACGTTTGAAGTTGATGAGGTGTTAGTAGCACCACTTATTCCAGGCATTGAACAGCGTTGTAAAACATTAAAATTACTCGCGGAAATCTATTTGTAGCATTTTAAATAGAAGAGAAAGGATGAAGATAAGATGAAAAAGTTAGCCAATTATTTATGGGTAGAAAAAGTAGGAGATTTGTATGTGTTTAGTATGACACCTGAATTGCAAGATGATATTGGGACAGTAGGTTATGTTGAATTCGTGCGTCCAGATGAAGTTAAAGTGGATGATGAAATTGTGAGTATCGAAGCATCGAAAACGGTCATTGATGTGCAAACGCCATTGTCAGGAACGATTATTGAGCGAAATACAAAAGCGGAAGAAGAACCGACAATTTTAAACTCTGAAAAACCAGAAGAAAATTGGTTGTTCAAATTGGATGATGTCGATAAAGAAGCATTCCTGGCATTACCGGAGGCTTAAATGGAAACGTTAAAATCAAATAAAGCGAGACTTGAATATTTAATCAATGATATGCGTCGAGAGAGAAATGACAATGACGTATTGGTAATGCCATCTTCATTTGAAGATTTGTGGGAATTATATCG
>NZ_SDLF01000094.1:0-610 GCF_013096935.1 Brevibacillus sp. MCWH
GGATACAATGGAAGGTATTGTTAAAGAACTAGCATTCTTCTCGCAAACAGCTGCGGTTAGTCAGTTAGATGATTTTAGAAGAGGGGTATCTGATACGTTTGATAAATGGAGTAAAAGTTTAATGAGTAACTATGGTGAAGGATTTTTCAGTAGACTTTTGAGCTCATCATCTAAAATTTTAGACGGCTCTAATCTAATTTTCCCTGAACTATGGGGAGACGCAGCTTACAACAAATCATATACAATTACAATAAATTTAGTATCGCCTTATGGTGATAAAGAAAGTGTATATTTAAACATCATTGTACCTCTTTTACACATTCTTGCTCTGGCTTTACCTAGACAAACTTCTGCTAACAGTTTTGGACCACCATTTTTAGTTAAAGTATCTTCAAAAGGATGGTTTAATTGTGAAATGGGTGTTATTGATAATGTATCAATAGAAAAAGGTGGACAAGGATCTTGGACAGTAGATGGTTTACCTACAGAAGTGAAAGTTCAAATTTCTGTTAAAGATTTATATAGTGGTTTAATGATAACTCCTAACTCTCGTCCAGATTTATTCTTTGAAAATAAAGGATTGATGAACTGGTTAGCTATAACATGTGGT
>NZ_SDLF01000095.1:0-603 GCF_013096935.1 Brevibacillus sp. MCWH
TCGTTTTCTATATAATGAAGAGTTCTCATAATAAATTTATGTCTTCCATTTAATTTTACAAAACAATAAAGTAAAGCATATAAGAAAAGGAGAGGTGATAATTTATGCTAAATAATTTAAAGATGAAAATTAAGCAACAAGAGCTTTCTGAATTTGTAATGGAAGCAATGACAAAAAGCACTGATGATGGAGTGAAATCAATATTTTTAGATGATGTTGAAACTTCTATCTTAGGTGCTGAAAATGACCCAGAAGTAAAAAGTTTAGTTGAATCTATTCCAGAGTATGAAGAACATGACCCTGAAACAGATTTAGGTATTGAAACTATGGTAGAGAGTTTGACAGAAACAGATTTATATTAAAAGAGAGGGGTAAACCAAAATGAAAAAACGAATTATCATTCCACAATCAGGACCAATTTTCCCTAAAGGTGGGGTATATGGACCTATCGAAACACCTTATATGGAAGATGTTCGCACTATTAGCGTCTTATTGTTGAACAACTATAAAGTTGTTGAAGTTTTAGAAGATGGTACAAAAGTACCTCTAACTTTACAAAACTTTGATAAAGATAATAGTGTTAAAGTAGAAACTGTACAAGAA
>NZ_SDLF01000096.1:0-602 GCF_013096935.1 Brevibacillus sp. MCWH
ATAGTAGACTTATCGTTTTTAACAAAAGGATATATAAAGAAATCTGTTTTTGAGTACGAACCTTTTTCACCACAATACCCAGAAGAATTAGTTGGAGAACACGACATGTTTACTGCTATTGATAATGGAGATATACTTTTACATCATCCGTATGAAACTTTCGATACTGTAGTAAAGTTTCTTGAACATTCTTCAGAAGATAAGAATGTACTTGCTATTAAGATGACACTTTATAGGGTATCATCGTCTGAATCTCCAATTGTTGAAGCGTTATGTAAAGCTGCCCAAAATGGTAAACAAGTAAGTGTTCTTTTGGAAATTAAAGCTCGATTTGATGAAGAACGAAATATGTCATTAATTGAAAAGCTTAAGATTTCTGGTTGTAAAATTATTTATGGGTTTGATGATTTAAAAACACACTGTAAGTTTATACTAGTAGTGCGAAAAAATAAAAAAGGTACATTAAAAACTTATTGTCATATTGGTACAGGAAATTACAATGATAAAACAGCTAAGATTTATACTGACTTCTCTTATTTTACAGATTCTAATAAAGTAGGAGAAGATTTAATCACAATATTCAATATTTTGTCAGGATTTTC
>NZ_SDLF01000097.1:0-596 GCF_013096935.1 Brevibacillus sp. MCWH
GAAAAAGATTATGAGAACGACTACTTTCCTGTAATAAGATTAGATTTATCTTTAACTACAGAACTATATCATGAAATAATTGAAAATAAACTAGATGTAAAATTTCGTTTAAGATTTCAAAAGTTAGTAGTTGATGAAAACGACAAAGTTTTATTTAAAAAAGATGTGTTTAACAGTATATTTACTGCTTTTATTGACGAGTCAACACCTTTCTTAAGTAAGAAAGAATATGAAGAAGCTAAAAAAACTACGGTATTAGATGAAAAAGGACAACATAATGCTGCTTTGAGCGGAAATGATGTAACTTTTTATTTATTCAATGAATCAGATTTATTAAATAGTAAAAAAATAATTTCTACTGTAATTTCGTCTGCTAATATGACACAAACATTGGCATATTTATTAAGTTCTTCAGGTATTAACAAAGTTTTAATGGTACCTTTAGACAATTCTAGTTCATATAGTCAAATTATTATACCGCCACTAACTACATTAGGAAACTTAATTTATTTAGATAATCAATACGGTTTTTATAAAACTGGTTCATTAATTTTTTTTGATACAGATTGTTTATATATACTTGACAGATCATGGCA
>NZ_SDLF01000098.1:0-596 GCF_013096935.1 Brevibacillus sp. MCWH
GTCATCTACTTCGACTTCGTAGATAAATACTTTTTCAGCGCTTCGTGTCAAGAATCTTCCGTAAAGAACCTCAGCCCACCAAAAAGCACGGTGGGGGTTAACAGCAAAACACGCATAATGTGTTTTGCTATTAACAAAATTCTTAAAGTAATCCCCATACTTTTCTGGGGATTTTTTTACCGGCATAAAGGGTTTGATAACTTTCAAACCCTTTTTATTAGAAACGTGGTATAATTTCATTAAAGACACCCTAGTCGATAATAACACCGTCATAGTATTTGAGTGAAGAAGTTTTACATTTGGGTGTGGTCACCGTTACAGTGCCTGTGTCCACACCACCCAAATAAGGATCTGCGTCAATGTCCAATGAATATGCGAAACCTAAGTCGCTTAAAACATCTAAGAACTTAGGGTCGCGCTTAACGTATAATTTAGCTAGTTTAATTGAAAGAGGGAGGTCTAGGTCAGGTAGTGTTTTTCTTATTTTTTTAGCTGTGACGGTAATAAGTTTTTTGTTAGTCATTTTTATTCCTCCTATTATTATTTGATTAGTATAATATATTCTTTTTGTAACTTACAAAGTAAATCCAATAACT
>NZ_SDLF01000099.1:0-591 GCF_013096935.1 Brevibacillus sp. MCWH
TCCTACGCTTATGTGTGCTCCCCTACATAAAATAACCCTATAAATGACAAGGGGAACGTACCCTTCTCTAGGTACGCCCTTTAGAACAACCCCTGCCATTGTAGCGTCAACGCAAATAGTAGAGTCAAACAACTCCCAAGCATTATTTCTTTCAGCGTAGAAAGTCCAAAGATTTTGTCTCTTCACTGCTCTCCAAACGCTGTACGTCCCTGCTTGGGTGCTGTCCTCACTCTCTAGGAACTCCACCTTCTCTAGTGCGTTCTTCCATATGACGATACCGCCCTCGTCTCCTAATCTCGTAGGAGTATAGTCAGCATGGACTTGAAGTAAGAGTTCGTCCTCATCTTGAGGGAGTGAGAACAAGGCGTTTGTACTTCTATCTGTAGGGTTGTGGTTAAGTATCAACTTCTTACCCACATCATCATAAACATAGGAGTCAGAGGGAGACACGACCCAACGGGTGTTGAGCGTGTCAAAATTATCGTCAAAGATAAGTCCACTCTGTACTCTATGGATACTCAAATTCAACTCCCCCTATCTTGTTTTCTTGTTGTTCCAGCCATTCCATGCAGGGAACGGTTTACCCATAAT
>NZ_SDLF01000009.1:0-169514 GCF_013096935.1 Brevibacillus sp. MCWH
TGATGTATTTGTTCTTGTTCGCACTGGCTTTTACATGGGTGGAATCAATATACAGGACCGAGGGATCTACAAATCCATGATGGCAAGCCTCCTCGAGAATACGAGTAAAAATCTTTTGAAACAGATCCGTTCCTTGGAATCGTCGTACGTAGTTTTTACCGAACGTAGTGAAGTGGGGAATCGGTTGTGTAAAGTCGTAACCCAGAAACCACCGATAAGCAATGTTCGTTTCGATTTCTTTGATGGTTTGTCGCATGGAACGGATTCCAAACAGGTATTGGATGAACACCATTTTAATGAGGACGACGGGGTCAATGCTGGGTCTTCCGTTGTCGAGAGAGTACCGGTCTTTCACCAAGTCGTAGATGAATGAAAAGTCGATGGCATTTTCGATTTTGCGAACGAGATGATCTTGTGGAACCAATTCATCTAACGAGACTACGGATATCTGATAACGACCTTCGGCCTGTTGCTTGTTCAGCATGCTTCCACCTCTATAAAGCGTTGAATGTCATGTTTATTCGACAAAAAAGCGTGTAGACCTTGTACCTTCGGTACTTTGTCTACACGCTGAGCCGATGTTCATTTGGAACATCGGCTTTTTTTCTGCCCGGGGGCGCTCCTGCTCCCGGAGGATGGCGAACAGCCCGGATCACGGCGATCCGGGCTGCGTATTCAGCGGTTCCATTCGTCTTGAAGCTGTTGATACTCTTCCGGGGTAAACAGGCTGGAGCGGGTGAGAAAGCGCACCCCTTCCGGCCCTTCCAGGGAAAACATGCCGCCGCGGCCTTCGACGACGTCGATCACGAGCCGTGTGTGCTTCCAGTATTCGTACTGGGCCCGGCTCATGTAGAAGGGACATCCGCCGATTTCACCCAACAGCACGTCACTGTCGCCAATGAGAAACTCTCCTGCCGGGTAGCACATCGGCGAACTGCCGTCGCAGCAGCCGCCCGATTGGTGAAACATCAGCGGGCCGTACTTGGCTTTAAGCCGTTCGATCAGCGCCAGCGCGGCGTCGGTAGCCAGCACCTTCTGCACGTTGGCCATCGTCTTCTCAAAAGAAGCCCAGCGCATCGGGGCTGTAGCTGACCAACAGGTTTTTCGTCTGCTGGTAGTGCTCCAGCATCATCTTGTGCGTTTCCCGTCCGATGCCGGACTGCTTGTACCCGCCGAACGCGGCGTGGGCGGGGTAAGCGTGGTAGCAGTTGGTCCAGACGCGACCGGCCTGAATGCCCCGGCCCATGCGGAAGGCTGTGTTGATGTCCCGCGTCCAGACACCGGCACCGAGGCCGTACAGCGTGTCATTGGCGATGGACAGCGCCTCTTCTTCGCTGGCAAACGTGGTCACAGCCACCACCGGACCGAAGATTTCCTCTTGGAAAATGCGCATCTTGTTGTGCCCCTTGAAGACGGTCGGCTGGATGTAGTAGCCGTTTTCCAGACCGCCGCCGAGCGACTGCCGTTCGCCGCCGGTCAGCAGTTCCGCGCCTTCCTGCTTGCCGATGTCGATGTAGGAGAGAATTTTTTCCATCTGCTCGGTAGAGGCCTGCGCGCCGATCATCGTCTCCGTGTCCAGCGGATTGCCCTGCTTGATCGCCTTGACACGGGCCAGCGCTCTTTCCATGAACGGCTCGTAGATCGATTCGTGGATCAGGGCGCGGGACGGGCATGTGCACACTTCCCCCTGGTTGAGCGCAAACAGCACGAATCCTTCAATTGCCTTGTTCAAAAACGCGTCGTCCTTGGCAAACACGTCGGGGAAGAAGATGTTGGGCGACTTGCCGCCCAGCTCCAGCGTGACGGGGATGATGTTCTGGGATGCGTACTGCATGATCAGGCGGCCCGTCGTCGTCTCTCCGGTGAAGGCGATCTTGGCGATGCGGCTGCTGGATGCGAGCGGCTTCCCGGCTTCCAGTCCGAAGCCGTTGACGACGTTCAGCACGCCCGGGGGCAACAGATCGCCGATCAACTCCAGGAGGACCAGGATGGAGGCGGGCGTCTGTTCAGCGGGCTTGATGACGACGCAGTTGCCTGCGGCCAGCGCCGGAGCCAGCTTCCAGGCGGCCATCAGCAGCGGGAAGTTCCACGGAATGATCTGGCCGACGACGCCGAGCGGCTCGTGGAAATGGTAGGCGACGGTATTGGCGTCGATCTCCGCCAGCGTTCCCTCCTGGGCGCGGATGCAGCCGGCGAAGTAGCGGAAATGGTCGATCGCCAGCGGCAAGTCGGCAGCCAGGGTCTCGCGGATGGGCTTGCCGTTGTCCCAGGTCTCCGCCACCGCCAGCATCTCCAGGTTGGCTTCCATCCGGTCGGCGATTTGGTTGAGCACGCGGGCGCGCTCCGCTGTAGACGTCCGGCCCCACGCGGCTTTGGCGGCATGGGCGGCATCCAGCGCCAGTTCGATGTCTTCGGCGGTGGAGCGGGGCACTTCGCAAAAGACCGCGCCGTTGACGGGGGAAACGTTTTCAAAATACTCCCCTTTTACAGGCGGGACCCACTGACCGCCAATGTAGTTTTCGTAGCGTTTCTTGAACGTCACCTTCGCGCCGTCCTGTCCGGGTTGCGCATAGATCATGGAATACCCCTCCTCATGAAAAATGTTGATGAATTTGTTGATGGCAGCTGCCTCTATCCATGTGCAAGGAAGATGCCAACTCCGTAATCTGCGTCGTTTTCAGGCGAAATGTGGAACATTGCTCCGGCTGCCTGTGCCATAATGGAACAGCGGTGCCCCAAAACGGAACATTTATAAGATTCGGACGATTATGGTACCATAGAAGTACGTAATGATCGGAAAGGAGGCCTATTGATGTTCGATCAGGTGTTTCTGTCAGACTTCCCGCCTGATGTTGCCTTGTCGTGGAAGCGCTCTCATGAACGCGGGCTCAAACCGGATGACAAGGCGGATGACCAGATTATTACCGGCACACTGATCAAGGAACTGATCGACCGGCACCGCTCTCTGGTCAGCCATGCCGAAACGGTCTTTTCCAAGCTGTATCCGGTCATCCGGCAGTTTGGCTGCGTCGTCTTTTTGACCGACCGGGAAGGGACGATCCTGTATGCCAGCGGCGATGCTGAATTTGCAAACCGCGCCGCTCAGGTGCAGCTTCAGGTGGGCGCCAACTGGCACGAATCGAGAAAAGGAACGAACGCCATCGGAGTGGCGATCGAGGAGAAAAAGCCGGCGTTCGTAAGGGGAAGCGAGCATTATTTTGTGGAAAACCGCTTCCTCACCTGCGCTTCGGCCCCCTTGTACGGCAAAAACGGGGACTTTCTCGGGGTCATCAACATCAGCGGTCTGCACGACCGGTTCCACCCGGTGATTGCGACTTTTGCGCCGCTTGCCGCCGAACTGCTGCAAAACCGCTTCATGATCGAAGAGATGGAAAAGGAGCAGCTGATTACGCTGCGGCAGCTGGAAGCAGTGTCTGACCACCATCCGCTGCCGCTGCTGACGCTGGACGCCGACCGGCGCGTGACCGGCGCCAACCGGGCTGCCCTCCGCCTCCTGGGAGAAGATTGCCTCGGTCAAACCTTTTCGCCCAAATCCCACTTCCAGGTGATCCCGATCAAGGACGAGACACAGCGAGTCTACCGCTCAGTTGCGATCGGGACAAGCCCGACCAGGGAAAAGGCATCCCGGCAGGAGCGGGGCCCGTATACCTTTGCCGACATCTACGGAGAGTGTCCGGCCATCCTCCGGGCCAAGGAGCTGGCCCGAAAAGCGGCAGGGAGCTCGCTGGCCGTCCTGATCACCGGGGAGAGCGGGACCGGCAAGGAGCTGTTCGCCCAGGCGATCCATGCGGCCAGCGGACGGGGGCCGTTTGTGGCGGTCAACTGCAGTGCCATTCCTGACACCCTGATCGAGAGCGAACTGTTCGGATACGAGAAAGGAGCGTTTACCGGCGCGCAAAAAGAAGGGAGTCCGGGCAAGTTTGTCGCGGCCAACGGGGGAACGATCTTTCTCGACGAGATCGGAGACATGTCCCTCCGTGCACAGGCTGCGCTGCTCCGGGTGCTGCAGGAAAAAACGGTCACGCCCGTGGGCAGTGCCGTGGCCAGACGGGTGGACGTCCGCGTCATCGCCGCCACGCACCGGAACCTGCCGGCTGAGGTGCAGGCGGGCCGTTTTCGGGCTGATCTGTACTACCGGCTAAAAGGCATTATTCTGCATTTGCCCGCGCTGCGAGAGCGCAGTGATCTTCGACAATTGGCCGGACACCTTCTGCGCAAGCATGCAGACACGCCGGCAGAGCTGTCCCCGGAAGCGCTGGACAAGCTGTGCAGGCACTCCTGGCCCGGCAATATCCGGGAGCTGTTGGCCGTGCTTCAGCAAGCGTCGTTTCTGGCGGAGGGAGCAGTCATCAGGCCGGAGCACGTGATCATAGACGAGCCCGCCATGCGGGATGATGCGCCGACTTCGCTGCGCTGTCACGAACAAAAAGCGATCGAGGAGGCGCTGCTGGCGACCGGGGGTAACATCTCCCAGGCTGCCCGGCTGCTGCACATCGGCCGCAACACGCTGTACCGGAAGATCAAAAGCTACGGCATCCGGCTGGGCCCGGAAGCGGACAAAGGACACTTGCGGATGTGACAGCATTGTGGAAGCCGGCCGTAGTGCCGAAAATCAGGCAGGAAGCGAGGCAGCCGTGCGACCCGGTGCATGTGTATTCGAAATATTCAGTATAATCCGTAGTCAACCACGCGCTGATTCCGGCAATTATGGCATTGCCACGCTGTTGGCGCTGGCGTGCAGGATTTTGGACGGCGGCAGGAGAAGTTCCCTCTGTGTGAAACAAGCCATCAGCGGAAGGGAGCGGAAACGATGACAGTACAGAACAAAGATGTGGTGATCGGATTTGTCGGCACCGGCGTGATGGGGAAAAGCATGGCGTCCCATTTGATAAAGGCGGGGTACCGCGTACTCGTGTACAACCGGACCAAAGCAAAGGCGGAGGAGTTGATCGCCCAGGGAGCGACGTGGATGGACCGGGTGTCCGACCTGGCTAAAGCGGCGCAGGTGATCATCACCATGGTCGGCTATCCGAAAGACGTGGAAGAGATTTATCTGGGGGCGGATGGTATCGTGCATCATGCCAAGCCTGGCGCCTACCTGATTGACATGACCACGTCCAAGCCGTCGCTCGCCGGAACGATTTACGAAGAGGCGAAAAAGTGCGGGCTCTTTGCCTTGGACGCGCCGGTCTCCGGCGGTGACGTGGGGGCGCGGGAAGCGCGTCTGACGATCATGGTGGGCGGCGATGAGGACGCCTATGCGGCGGTGGAGCCGATCCTGCGGGTGATGGGCACCAACGTGATTCGGCAGGGCGGCCCCGGCGCCGGCCAGCACACCAAGATGTGCAACCAGATCGCCATCGCCACCAACATGATCGGCGTCTGCGAAGCGATCGCGTACGCGAAACGAGCCGGACTGGACCCCACCCGCGTGCTGCAGAGCATCGAGGCGGGAGCCGCGGGAAGCTGGTCGCTCAGCAACCTGGCGCCGCGGATGATCGCCGGCAACTTCGCGCCCGGCTTTTACGTGAAGCATTTCATCAAAGACATGACCATCGCGCTGGAAGCGGCCAAGGAGATGGGGCTGATGACCCCCGGGTTGGAGCTCTCCAAATCGCTGTACGAGGAACTGGCCGCGCAGGGTGAGGAAGACAGCGGCACCCAGGCGCTGATCAAATGGTTTGACAAGCAGTTCGCGTCATCCGTGTGACAAGGCGAGAGCCGACGTGATGTATCGGCACAAAAAGCAGGACCGGTCCGTCCCGGGAGCAGTCCCCGGCGGGCGCGGTCCTGTATCGCTTTTGGCACCCCCATTCTCGTGTCGCTGCTTATCAGCATGTGAAGGCAGACCGATGTGCCGAAACTGCCTGCCGTCGTCATAAGCGGAGCGCAGCAGAGCGAATACGGAAAACCGGAAACGCAACCATTTTGGTCCGGAAACGTCTTACAATTGACAGCCAAAACAGAAGGGAGACCCAACGTGAACAAACGAATCGCAGCCCTGGTCACGTCCGTCGCGCTGGTATGGAGCGCGATGATGCCGACCGGGCAGGCTGCCGGCCAGGGCACTGTTCATCCGTATATAACCGATTACAAAATCGGCTTCACCGACGGCAGCTCGCTCGTCACCAAAGCGGTTTTCGACGATGCTGCCAAGCGGGGAGATTATTATGTCGTGACCAAAGGCGGCAAAAAAGGGATTCTCGACGGTCGCACCGGCAAGGAGATTACGCCGTCTGTCTGGGATGATGCCGACATCCCCGACGGGAAAAACATCGCCGTCGTCCGCAAAGGCGGCTGGTTTCAGTACATTGATCTGCCGAAACGGGCCCTTTCCCCAAGCAAATTTGCCGGCGCCCACACATATTTTCTGTCCCGGACATACCCCACGGTGATTGCGATGGGCGGCAGCACCTCCATGCTGCTGGACCCGTCCGGCAAGGTGCTGCTGCCGCCGTTCCAGGGGAAAATCGAAATGGTGGACGTGGCGGTACGGGGAACGGATGATGAAGACGAAAGCGTCCGTTATCTGGTGGCGACCACTGCCCAAAAACTGACCGTGTACGATCCGGTTACCCTCAAGCCCTTGTTTTCTCTGCCCCGCGCCTCGCTGGTTCCGAACAACGGGTTGAAACCGGCGTACATCCGGATCGCATCCGGCGGCAAGCAGGGATTGGTCGACCTGAACGGGCGATACCTCCTGGAGCCCAAGTACAAGGCGCTGGTTCCACTGGAAAACGGCTTCTTCCGCGTGGAAGCTGAGGAGGGCGTCGGCCTGTGGAAAGACGGCATGCTGGCTCCCCCCAGCTTTACTGATGTCGGTGTCTTGCGTGATGTGCCGGACGCCTATTACACCGTGTCTGGGGGAGGCATCACGTACCATTCGACGGCCGGGGGAACCTCCTTTGCGCTCAAGCAGTCGGAGTACCTGCACGGCGGTTATGTGTTGGGACAGGACCCGTCCACCGGGTTGTACGGCGTCAAAAACGTCCGGGGTGAAACGGTTGTGCCGTTTGTCTACCCGCGCGTGGAACGGGTGTCGGGGATACGGCTTTTGGTCCGCTCCGACGGCAAGAAAGGCATCCTGCGGGGCGAGTGGGGCAGGCCCGTACAGGAGCCGGACGCCTGGTTTGACGCCGTGACCACGATCGGCGATTACAATATGGTGAGCGTGCAGGACGGGACAAAGGTGGGGCTGTATTCGCAGAAGGCGGGTCTGCTCGTGCCGCCTGCGGAACACACGCTGATCAGCTACGATTCGTACGCGGGAACGGCTACCGTCACCGGACCAGACGGCAAGCAGCGGATCTATCGATCGGACGGCTCATCCCAGGATGCGAACGAGCCGACCATCTACCCACTTACGGACACGTTGTCCGCGTCTGTCAACAAGGAAGGGGACGTGGTCATTATCGAAAAGGAGACCAGGCAGCCAATCAGCAAGCCATACCAGTCCGTGTACACTGATCACGAGCTCGTGGTCGCTGTTGACGGTGATGCCGCAGACCTGTACACGCCCGATGGCAATATGCTGACGACAGACGTGAAGATCGCGGCTCGGTATAAAAGCATCGAGCGGCCGATCATGTTGATCGACATTGGCGAAGCCATCTACACGGCCGGGACAAAAAATGGCACGGGCGAACTGGCGCTGGTAAAGATCGCAAACGACTCCCTGCAGGTGGAAAGCGACTTTCGCTATCACAGCTTTACCGCCTGGCAGGTAAACGAGCGCGCGCTGTTCGTGTTTGTACAGAAGGACGGCAGACGCGATCTGTGGTTCGCAGGGGGAGACGGGGCCGCCCGCAGGTTGGAGGGGATCAGCGGCTATCGTGTCGATAGCAATAGCGGACTAGTCTTCGTTCAGGGTAATGGCGGTTGGGATGTCTACGCGGCAGACGGAAACCGGCTGACAAACGGCGGATACCGCTCGCTGGAAGTGATCAAAACCGTCGGCGGGCAGCGGTTCGTCGCCTACCAGGACCAGCGCACCGGTTTGTACGGCCTGTTGGGGACAGACCTCCGCGTGTTGACACCGCCGAAATACGAAAGCGTAAAGCCGGCAGACAAGGTATTCAGCCAGTTCGGCCTGTCACCCGACCAGGCACCGCCGTTCGTATTTACCGCAGGGGGCCATTTTGGCTACCTGAACAGCAGCGGACAGGAGGTGTTCCGCACGGCGCTGTTCACGAAAAAGCCTGCGGTCTCGTATCGTCCGCTGACGCCGCAGGCGTTTGCAGCCTACAGGGAGCTGTTGCGAAACAATCCGCTTGAGCTGGCGGACTTCGGCAAACCGTACCGATGGCCGGAGGCGGACAACAGCGAGCGCGTGTTTTTCGCCAACCTGGCGCTCTACTTTAACTTGCCGGTCAATTCCGGGAAGCGCGAAGTCCTGCAAGCGCTGATCGCCAAAGGGATCATCAAGGACGATCCCCGCCGCGCTATCCTGTCGGATGACGACTTCTTCGCGCTGATGTATTACGTCGTGAATGGAAAGACGAGCCAGTCTCTGACCCAGCAGCAGTTGCGGGACTGGGCGGAAAAACGGGGGCTGGTGCGGGAGAGATGGATAAAAGGTGTTGAGCAGTCGATAGACAGCTGCTACACCGAATACCTGCAGTCCTTTTTCCAGGAGCTGCTGCGGACACAGGCGGCGGCCGTCAAGCCGAAACCGCTGTCCTTCGCCACGCTCAGCGAAGCGCAGCAACAAATGCTGCGATCCCTCATCGTGGTGAACGGCCGGGAGTATGACCAACTGCCGCTTCCGCTTCCGCAGGCTGAGGTAAAACGGCACCTCGAACAGCTTGTCCGCCAGTACAATAAACAGGCGCCGCTGCTGCTGAAAGCGGCCCAGGCGGCACGCTAGCGGGAGACGAAGCGGCGGCCCGCGTCTCATTGTGTCTCCGGATGGCAACACGCCCATTCTTTTCAGGACGTTTTTTACAGGCAAAATGCCAGACGATCGGCTCGTCTGGCATTTTTTTGAGGTGGGCCGGTGGCGGTGTATGCGCCGCGGCTTCACCTGTCCGTTCTGTCAGCGGTTGTCCACCTTCTCCGGGTACATGTCGTGGTTCATCAGGCGGTACTCCGCCATCTTCTCGTACTTGGTGCCCGGTCTGCCGTAGTTGCAGTACGGATCAATGGAAATCCCGCCGCGCGGGGTGAACTTGCCCCACACCTCGATGTATTTCGGGTCCATCAGCTTGATCAGGTCGTTCATGATGATGTTGACACAATCCTCGTGGAAGTCACCGTGGTTGCGGAAACTGAACAGGTACAGCTTCAGCGACTTGCTCTCCACCATTTTCTTGTCCGGGATGTAGCTGATGTAGATGGTGGCAAAGTCGGGCTGTCCGGTAATCGGACACAGGCTGGTGAACTCCGGACAGTTGAATTTAACAAAGTAGTCGCGGTACGGATGCTTGTTGTCAAACGTCTCCAGCACATCGGGATCGTAGGTGTAGCTGTATTTCGTCTGCTTGTTGCCCAGCAGCGTGAGCGAAGAAAGATCTCGTTCCTGATGGTTATCCATGCAATATTCCCCCGTTTCGTTTGAAAAACGCGCCATTTGTCAGACGCCCCGCTTGTTGCCCCACACCAGCGCGTGAAGCTGGGGCAGCACTTTGACGTCGTTCATGTCGGCTGCGGTCATCGTCCGCTCGATCAGCCATTCGTAGGCCGCCAGCAAGCGCTCCCGCAGACCGGCGAGATCGGCCTGCGCCACGTCGTCGTTCCCTGCCTGCAGATAAAAGGGAACGCGCGGATACCGCAGATGCACCTGGCGGGCGTAGTCAAAATCGGCTTCGTCAAACACGACCACCTTCAGACTGGTGCGCACATCGCCGGCTCGGCCGGACAGCGCGTGCACCATCGCATCCAGCGCGGCGAAGTCGGTGGTCATCCCGGAACTGGGCGGTTTGGGCGAGATCGTCACGTCGTCAACCTGCAGCAGCCAATCCTGCCACCGGCTGCCCTGCGTCTCGACCGCCGTCCGGATGTTTTGCTCCCGCAGCAGCCGGACGAGCTGCCCGACGTTGGCAATCAGCGCCGGATTGCCGCCCGAGATGGTGACGTGGCCAAAGCGGTCCTGCCCGATGCGGCGCAGCTCTCCCCAGATTTCCTCGGGCGTCATCTGCCGGATTTCGCCTGCGGCCGAGCCGTCCCAGGTAAAGGCGGAGTCGCACCAGCGGCAGCGGTAGTCGCAGCCGGCGGTGCGCACAAACATCGTTTTCTGGCCGATCACCATGCCTTCTCCCTGAATGGTGGGGCCGAAGATTTCCAGCACCGGAATGGTGTTCACTCGTACATCCACTCCCGTCTCACTTCGGCGTAGCTGGTCGGCGTCTCGTACAGGCGGACAAATTCCACGCGGGCACCGTCATATCGGTCGCGGTACGCTTCCGAGCTCAGCTGCGCCTCCATCTGCTCGAACAGCCAGACCACCATGTTTTCCGCCGTGGTGTTCATCGGCGGAAGCATCTCGTTCAGGTAGCGGTGGTCCAGGTACACTTCGATGTGCCGCTTCCAGATCTCCTTGATGTCGCCGAAATCAATGACGATGCCGATCTCATTCGGATAGCCGCTGATGCCGAAGATCACCTTGTAGGTGTGGCCGTGCAGGTTTTTGCACTTTCCTTCGTAGGCGTGCAGGTGGTGAGCGGCGTCAAAGGTAAACTCCTTGCTGACCAGCACCCGCTTGCGGTGATAGCGAAGCTGTTCTTTTTGAATCTCTTTGCCCAGCGTTTGCAGCCGGTCGACAATGCGGAAGTCAAAAAAGCCGCTCATCAGGCCTTCACCTCCCCGCGTTCCCGCAGGTAGGCCTCCAGGCCGGCTTTCCGCAACTTGCAGGCGGGGCATTCGCCGCAGCCGTCTCCCTTGATGCCGTTGTAGCAAGTGAGTGTTTTTTCGCGGATATAGTCAAACGCGCCCAATTCGTCGGCCAGTTTCCAGGTCTCCGCCTTGTTCAGCCACATGAGCGGCGTGTGGATGACGAACGGATAATCCATCGCCAGGTTGAGCGTGACGTTCAGCGACTTGATAAACGCGTCGCGGCAGTCGGGATACCCGCTGAAGTCCGTTTCGCACACGCCGGTGACCAGATGGCGGGCCCCCCGCTGTTTCGCAAAGACGGCGGCAAACGACAAGAACAGCAGATTGCGGCCGTCCACGAATGTGGAGGGAAGCTGGCCGTCTTCCTGGGCGATCGGAATGTCGGTTCGGGTCAGCGCGTTGGGTGCCAGCTGATTAAGCAAGCTCATGTCCAATACCGTGTGTTCTACACCCAATTCCTCGGCGATTTGCCGGGCGCATTCGATCTCCAGATTGTGCCGTTGCTGATAGTCAAACGTAATCGCGGCCACGTCGCCAAACTGCTTGCGCGCCCAGAACAGGCAGGTCGTGCTGTCCTGGCCGCCGCTGAAGACGACGACGGCTTTTTCCTGTTTCATGCTCTCCATCTCCTTTGCGTTGTGGTGGAAGAAAGAGAGTTCTTGAACTGAATCCTGCAAAAAAAACAAAACAATACCAAGGGTACTGTTTTTCACCTTAGTTTTTTATAGAGGGAGTTCGCGAACCTCTCCCATGCGTGCGCATGGATTTTCCAGTATGCAGTTGTCATTCGGTATGGGCATGGCTATTCTGATTATACACTATTTTTGCCGTCAGCGCGGACTGCCGTTATTTGGCTTGCTACATCAGTCCGATCGGCTGCGGCCAGTTACCTATGCAAGACACGAGAACGGAGGAAGCGCGATGGTACTGGAAGTGATAGCGACGACAGTGGAGGACGCCAAACGGGCAGAGCGGGGAGGGGCGGATCGGATTGAGCTGATCAGCGGTATCCTGGAAGGGGGCGTGACGCCCAGCTGCGGTTTGATCGACGCGGTGGTCAAAGCCGTCTCCATCCCGGTCAACGTCATGGTACGGCCGCACAGCCAGTCGTTTTGCTACACGGCCGACGATCTGCGGGTAATGCGCGAAGACATCCGCGTCATCCGCGAGAGCGGTGCGGCGGGCATCGTCCTCGGCGCCCTGACGCCGCAGGGTGAGGTGGATACGGCAGCGCTGGAAGAGCTTTTGGCCGAAGCGGAAGGGCTGGACGTCACGTTCCACCGCGCCTTTGACGAAGCCGCCGACCAATTGGGAGCGGCAAGCGTGCTGCTTCACTATCCGCAGGTGCGGCGGATACTCACATCCGGGGGACAAAAAAGCGCGCTGGACGGGGCGGAGCGGATCGCCGACCTGGTGCGGTTGACCGCGGGGACGCATCTGTCCATCATGGCCGGCAGCGGACTGACGCTGACGACGATGGCCGATGTGATCCGCTCTACCGGCGCGACGGAAGTCCATTTCGGCACCGGCGTGCGCGAAGACGGCCAGGCGCAAAAGCCCGTGGACGAGGCGAAGGTGGCGGCGGTGAAAGCGGCGCTACATACGCTGATGTTGGAACGGCCCGGCCATTGAGCCGGGAGCAAAATGACGGCAGCGGCGGATGCGTAATGATTGGGCCACGAAAAGAGAGGGTACGACTCCATCCGCCGGAGTTGCCCGCAAGTAAAACGTTAATTGCTGCCAAGGAGCTGATGAGGATATATGTATGAAGGGAAAAATCTTTATCATTTGTGCATTTTTTATCATCCTATTGCTCGTAAGCCTTAATATTTACAAGCTGCTCAACGTCCCCACATATTCGTTAGAACGCAACGTACAAGTGGTGGTTTTTAATGGCACTGAATATTCCATCAGTAAGGTAACGATCAATGGTGATGTTTACTACTGGGATATTTCTGCTGATCCGGCAGCCTTTACGTTTGGCAAACTGATCGGGCAAACACAACATGGCGAACGCATATATGAAGTGAAGAATGACAAATCAAAAGTAATGATTACGTCGTTCATGAGTCCGCAGTTTATCTACACGAAAGACAAAAGGTACTGAGTAGGGCGTCCCTAACAAAAAAATCAATGATTGAGAATCAGCTTTGTGCGTAGTATTATTTAATTAATTTAATAAAGTATGTTTCCCACTCTCCACGGCCCTGCCGGTTGGCAGCCGGAAAAGCAGGGGTTGACGTTGGCAAGCACCTGGAATCGAAAGGGCTGCCGCCGACATCATGCCGGCGAGAGGAGAAAGGAAAGGGTGATGTCTGTGGAGATCTACGCACAGCTGCACGCGAGATTTCGCGAGGAGTTTGGCATACGGGAAGACGTCCGCGTCTTCTTTGCGCCGGGGCGGGTCAATCTGATCGGGGAGCATACCGATTACAACGGGGGCTATGTGTTTCCCGCCGCCCTCACGTACGGTACCTGGGCGCTGGCCGCTCCCCGGCAGGACGGGGTGTACCGGTTTGCTTCCGTCAATTTTCCCGGGAAAACCTCGTGTGAAGCGTCCCGCATCGTCTACCGGGCAGAAGACGGATGGGCCAATTATCCCAAGGGCGTTGTACATGAACTGACGGCGCTGCCAGAATGCGCTCCGCTGCTGAAGGGGGCCGATTTGCTGTTTTTCGGAAACATTCCCAACGGGGCGGGCCTGTCGTCTTCGGCTTCCGTGGAATTGGCGGCCGCTGTGGCCGTGACCGCCCTGGCGGGGATCGACATGCCGATGATGGAACTGGTCAAACTGGCGCAGCGGGCGGAAAACCGCTTTGTCGGGGTGCGCTGCGGGATCATGGATCAATTCGCGGTCGGGATGGGGAAAAAGGAGCATGCAATCATGCTGAAATGCGACACGCTGACTTACGAATACGTGCCGTTTCGCATCGACGGATACAAGCTGGTGATTACCAACTCCAACAAGCGGCGGTCCTTGACCGACTCCACGTACAACGAACGCCGCCGGGAGTGCGAGGAAGGATTAAGCGAACTGCAGAAGCGTCTGCCGCATCTCCGCTCGCTGGGCGATCTTTCCGGCAACGAGTGGCGGCAGGTCAGCACGTCCCTCTCCAACGAGGTGATTCGCAGGCGGGTGGAGCATGTAGTCGCCGAAAACGAGCGGGTCATCCAGGCGGCGCAATGCCTGGCAGCCGGTGATCTGCACGCGTTCGGCCGCCTGATGAAAGCTTCGCATGAATCACTGCGCGACCTGTACGAAGTGACCGGATTCGAACTGGATGCGCTGTTTGAAGCGGCGGCACAGGCTGACGGCTGCATCGGCACCCGCATGACGGGGGCAGGGTTCGGCGGCTGCACGGTCAGTCTGGTGCAGGCGGACGCCGTGGACGCGTTCAAGCGTCAGGTTGCCGGACGTTACACGCAAGCCACAGGGCTGGTACCCGACTTTTACGTGTGCGAGCTTGGAGACGGAGCGGGCGAAATCGTCCTGCCTCCTTCCGCGTAACCTCTGCAAGCATCCTGAAAACGAAACGAACGAGAGCAAGGAGGAATCTGGCCAATGGCTGAACTGCGCTACAATCCCCTGCTGCGCGACTGGACGATGGTGGCGTCCAACAGGCAGCACCGTCCGCACATGCCCAAGGATTACTGCCCGTTTTGCCCGGGCTCGGGCAAGGTGCCGGACCACTACGACGTGTACAAGTACGACAACGATTTTCCCGTGCTGACGCCCGATCCGCCGAAACCGGACCCGGTGCAGACCTCCCTGTACCGAACGGCGAAGTCGTACGGGAAGTGCGAGGTGATTCTGTACTCGCCCGATCACACGAAAACATTGCCGGAACTTTCTGTTGATCATATCGTCAAGCTGGTCGACCTGTGGGCGGAGCGTTTTGCTGAACTGGAAAAAGACCCTCGCCACCAGTACGTGCTGATTTTTGAAAACCGGGGCGAAGAATGTGGGGTCACCATGCCCCATCCGCACGGACAGATTTACGCCTACTCCAAAATGCCGCTGAAAATCAGGCAGGAGCTGGAAAGCTGCAAGCTGCACTATCAAGAGACGGGCAAGTGCCTGCTGTGCCAGATGAATGACGAGGAGAAGAACTTCCAACAGCGGGTCATCATCGAGAACGACCACTTTCTCGCCTACCTGCCCTTTTTTACGGATTACCCGTACGGCGTGTTTATCGTCAGCAAACAGCACAAAACGGCGATCACCGATTTTACTGCGGAGGAAAAACGCAGCCTGGCCGCGATCCTTCGCGACACCACCGGAGCGATGGATCAACTGTTCGATAGGCTGTTCCCGTACATGATGGTCATGCACCAACGCCCCGTCAACGGCGACGACGTGGAGGACTATTACCATTTCCACATCGAGTTTTACACGCCGCTGCGGGATCGGGACAAAATCAAGTTCTACGCCTCTTCGGAGATGGGAGCGTGGGCGGCGACCAATCCGCAGTCCGTGGAAGAGACGGCGCCCCGGCTGCGGGAAGCGTATCGGCGGTTTTTGCAAAAAGATGGGCGATTGCCCGAGGGAGGCGGCGCATAATGGCGATTCTGGTGACAGGTGGAACAGGGTATATCGGCAGTCACACCGTGGCGGAGCTGCTCGCCCACGGCGAAGAGGTCGTCGTGGTGGATAACCTCCGCACAGGACACGAGCGGGCCGTGCTTGGCGGCACGCTGTACCGCGGAGACATCCGGGACCGGCGGTTTCTGGACGAGGTGTTCCGCGCCCATGAGATCGAAGCGGTGATTCACTTCGCGGCCAAATCGCTCGTCGGGGAGAGCGTCCGCGATCCGCTTGGCTATTACGACAACAACGTGATCGGCACTCATACCCTGGTGTCGGCGATGCTGGAGCACGGCGTCCGCAAGGTGGTCTTTTCATCGACAGCGGCCGTCTACGGCGAACCTGAGCGCATCCCGATCCGGGAAGAAGACCCGACGGTGCCCACCAATCCGTACGGCGAGACCAAGCTGGCCATGGAAAAGATGTTTCGCTGGTGCGACCAGGCGTACGGACTGAAGTCGATCTCGCTGCGCTACTTCAACGCGGCCGGCGCCCACCCGGATGCGCTGATCGGGGAAGACCACGAGCCGGAGAGCCACCTGATTCCGCTCGTCCTGCAGGTAGCGCTGGGGCGGCGGGAGCAGATCGAGATGTTTGGCGACGATTACCCGACCGAAGACGGGACCTGCATTCGCGATTACGTGCACGTCATGGACCTGGCGAACGCACACCGGCTCGCCCTGAACTACCTCCGCACGCACAACCGGAGCGATGTGTTCAACCTGGGCAACGGCACGGGCTTTTCCGTGAAACAGGTGATCGACACCGCGCGGAAGGTGACGGGCCATCCGATTCCCGCCAAAGTTAGCCCCCGGCGGGCGGGCGACCCGGCCGTGCTGGTCGCTTCCGCCGATAAGGCGAAACGGCTGCTCAACTGGCAGCCGCGCTGCCCTGAGCTGGAGACGATCATCGCGAGCGCGTGGAACTGGCACCGCCGCCACCCGCACGGCTACGCCAGTGTGGACCGGTAAAGAGAGAGGAGGGGCAGATGTGAAATGAACGCGCAGGCAGAATACGAACGATGGCTTCGGCATGAGGAGCTGGACCCGGACCTGAGACGGGAACTGTTCCAAATCGAAGGAGACGAGCGTGAAATCGAAGATCGGTTTTACCAGTCGCTGACGTTTGGCACCGGCGGACTGCGCGGCGTTCTGGGAGCCGGCACCAACCGGATGAACCGCTACACGGTCCGCAAGGTGACGCAGTCCCTGGCTCGTTTCCTCGTCCGGCAGGGGGACGCTGCGATGCGGCGGGGAGTGGTCATCGCGTACGACTCACGGCGACAGTCTTCCGCATTTGCCCGGGAGGCGGCGCTGGTCCTGGCGGCCAACCAGGTAAAGGCGTATTTGTTTGAAGGTGTGCGTCCCACGCCGGAACTCTCCTTTGCCGTTCGCCATCTGGGGGCGGCCGCCGGGATCATGATCACGGCGAGTCACAATCCGCCCGAATACAACGGCTGCAAGCTGTACGGAGCCGACGGTGCCCAGCTTACCGCGGACGCGGCGGAGGCAATCGCAGCGGAATTGGCGGACGTGGACGAACTGGCGGTGCCGCTGGCGGACGCGGAGGATGCTGCGGCACAGGGGCTGTTGGAAGAGATAGGCGCAGCGATGGACGAGGCCTATGCCGCCCGGCTGCGCACGTTGGCATTCCAATCCCGGGAGAACAACGCAGACTACCGCGTCGTCTACACGCCGCTGCACGGAACGGGCAGCGCGCCGGTGCAGAGGGCGCTGCTCGACATCGGCTTCCGGCATGTGACCGTCGTGCCGGAGCAGGAGCGGCCCGATGCCGATTTTCCGACAGTGGCCTCTCCCAATCCGGAAGACCCGGCGGCGTTCGCCTTGGCGATCGAGACTGCCGAAAAGACGGAAGCCGACCTGGCCATGGCCACCGACCCCGATGCCGACCGCGTTGGCGTCGCGGTGCGGGACGGCAGCGGCGCATTTGTCTGCCTGACCGGCAACCAGTTGGGAGCGCTGCTGCTCGACTACATCCTGTCCCAGCGTGCAAAACGACAAGCGCTGCCCGGCAACGGGGCGATCGTGAAGACGATCGTCACATCGGAGATGGGCGCCGCGATTGCCGCCCGGTACGGCGTGGAAACAGTGGAGACGCTGACCGGCTTCAAGCATATCGCGGAAGCCATCCGGCAGTGGGAGAAGACGGGAGAGAAGACGTTTCTCTTTGGCTACGAGGAGAGCTGCGGCTATCTGATCGGCGATTTTTGCCGCGACAAGGACGGGGTGCAGGCGTGCATGTTGACGGCGGAGATGGCAGCCTACTACGCCAAGCAGGGGAAAAGCCTGCATCAGGTGCTGCTGGCGCTGTATGAACAGGTAGGGTTTTATCAGGAAGCGCTGGAATCGTTCACGTGGACCGGCCGGGAGGGTGCCAAGCGAATCCAGCGGCTGATGGAGCGCCTGCGCAAAGAGCCGCCTGAACGGGTGGGTGATGCTGCGGTGACCGCACGCAAGGATTATCTGCCCGGAATTGATGGGCTGCCGCCGGCCGACGTAATCAAAGTCCTGCTCGCGGACGGTTCGTGGTTTGCGGCCCGTCCTTCCGGCACGGAGCCGAAGATCAAGTTTTACTTTGGCGTAAAGGGAACGGATGCGGCTGATGCGAGCGAACGGCTCAACCGCTTGAAAACGGACGTTTTGCAGTTTATCGGAATGACGAAAGGAAGTGACCTGTGCCATGCCCACTGAGGCAGTAACGAAAATACGGGCGTTTTTGAACGCGCAAAATCTGGACGGGGTGCTGCTCCGCACACGGTCCAATTTCGCCTGGGCGACCGGAGGAGGGGACAACCACATCGTCAACACGACGGAGTTGGGCGTGGCGGACCTGCTGATCCTGTCCGACCGCATGTACTGCATTACAACGCGGATGGAAGCCGCCCGCATTCGTGACGAGGAACTGGCCGGCTTTGGCTGCGAGTTCGTCACGCCTGAATGGTATGAAGGAACCGATGAAGCGATCCTGCAGTTGTGCGCGGGAAAAGCTGTGGGTGCCGACGTCTGGTTCCATCACCTGCCCAATGTGGCCAGTGAACTGGCGCAGATCAGGTCCACGCTGACAGGCGAGGAGATGGAGCGCTACCGCCAGCTGGGGCAAACGGCGGCCAAGGCGCTCGAAGCCACCTGCCGGGAGCTCCAGCGGGGGTGGACGGAGCACGAAATCGCCGCCCATCTCGCGGCCAAGCTGCTGAGAGAAGGAATCAACCCGCAGGTGCTGTTGGTCGCCACGGACGAGCGGATTTTCCGTTATCGCCATCCAATTCCGACGGAGAAGCAGCTGGATCGCTACGCCATGCTCGTGTTGTGTGCGGAAAAAGGGGGACTGGTGGCAAACGCCACCCGCTTCGTCCATTTCGGGGACCTTGCGCCCGAGTTGGAAGAAAACAAGCGGAAGCTGGCGGAGATCGAGGTGGCGATGATTGCGGCGACGCGACCGGGGGCGAAGCTGGCGGACATCCTGCAGCGGGGGATTGAAGCGTACAAACGGGCGGGATACCCTGACGACTGGCAGCTGCTGCATCAGGGAGGGCCAAGCGGATACGTCCCCCGCGAATTTCTCGTCGGTCCGGGCGAAACAGGCGTCGTCCGGGCGCAGCAGGCCTACGCCTGGAATCCGTCGATTCGCGGCATCAAGATGGAAGATACCTTCCTCGTTCACGAGGAAGAGATTGAATTCATCACGCACACGGGCGAATGGGTGTACATGGAGGCGGCAAGCGAAGGGCGGACGTACCTGCGGCCGGACATCCTGATCCGCTAGGTCTAAAGACAGCGGAACAAATGACCGGACTGGCACCGGACAGCGGCTTGTGGTATCACTGGTGTGTGGATTGTGCACATCGGGCACGCTGACGTGAAAGGAGGGATATGCATGGTCCGAGGCATGGCAGGCAGCTTTCAGCTGATGAAATCGCTGAACAAGTCGCTGATCCTGAACGTCATCCGCACCGAAGGGCCCATTTCCCGCGCCGACATTGCAAAACGGACGCAGTTGACCGCTCCGACGGTTACGAATATCGTCGGCGAACTGCTGGAATCCGGTCTGGTGATCGAAAGCGATCTGGGCGTCTCCAGCGGCGGCCGCAAACCCATTTTGCTGCGCATTCATGCTCAGGCATTTCAGGTAATCGGCATCGACGTGGGAACGCAAGACATCAAACTGGTGCTGACCAATTTGGATGCGGAGATGCTCGACTCGCTTAGGGTCAGCATGCCCGCCGGCCTGACCGGCGAACGGCTGCTGGCACTGCTGACAGAGGCTGTCCGCAGCATCATGGACCGGAATCGGTTGAACAAAGCGTCCGTGATCGGGATTGGCGTAGGGATGCACGGATTGGTCAATCCGGCCGAAGGGGTGTCGATCTACGCCCCCAACCTGAACCTGCGCAACGTTCCGATTCGTGAGAGCCTGCAGACTGCGTTTGGACTGCCGGTGGAAGTGGAAAATGACGTGCGGGCCATGGCGCTGGGCGAAAGCTGGTTCGGCAGCGGCCAGAATATCGATCACTTCGTCTGCGTCAATGTAGGACGGGGGGTCGGGGCCGGGATCATCATCGACCGAAAGCTGTTTGACGGAACCACCCACACGGCCGGCGAGTTGGGTCACATCACTGTCGATCCCGCAGGGCCGCAGTGCAGTTGCGGAAACTACGGCTGTCTGCAAGCCCTCGCCTCCGGTCCGGCGATCGCCGGCAGGGCCAAGGCGGAGCTGCAGCGGGGCCGAACAAGCATCATCGCCGAACTGGCGGGCGGAGACTTGGATGCGGTCACTGGCGAAACCGTCCATGCAGCCGCGCTGCAGGGGGATGCGCTGGCCATTGAGGTGCTGCAGGCTGCGGGACGTTACCTGGGCATCGGGATCGCCGCTGTAATCAACGTCCTTAATCCGGCACGGGTGATCATCGGCGGAGGAGTGGCCAAAGCGGGAGATTTTCTGCTGCAGGCGGTCAACGAGACGGTGCGCAACCGGGCGCTGCAGACGCCCGCAGAAGCCGCGTCCATCACACTCTCCAGGCTGGGCGATCACGCCACGGCGATCGGCGCGGTCACGCTGGTGCTGAAAAAACTGTTCGCTCCTGATTATGCGACATAGATGTGACAGGCGTTTAGGCACGTACCCCGAAACAAATGTGAGCCCTGGGTTTTGCAGGCAGGCAACCCAGGGCTCGTTTCTCGTTTGCAGAAGGATTTCGGACGGCAATATAGTATAAAATAGTATGTATTTTCAAAATAATAATTGTACTTGTGCAGGGGGTGGTTGGCGCATGATGAATGTCCAGTTGACCATCGCGCCTATGATGGAAAGGGCGGAACAATACTTTTCCAGGAAACAGGTGATCTCCCGAACGGCGACCGGGATTCATCGGTTGACGTATGGAGAGATCGGCGAACGAACGCGCCGGCTGGCGAGTGCCCTGAAAAAATTGGGCGTCAAGCGCGGCGATCGCGTAGGGACACTGGCGTGGAATCACCATCGGCACCTTGAGGCGTATTTCGCCATCCCGGGGATGGGAGCTGTGCTGCATACGATCAACATTCGTCTTTCCCCCGACCACATCACGTACATCATCAACCACGCAGAAGATCAGGTGCTGCTGATCGACGAAGACCTGCTGCCGCTCATTGAGGGCTGCAAGGATCACCTCCATTCAGTGAAGGCGTACATCCTCATGACGGATCACGAGGAACTGCCCGCCTCCAGCCTCCAACCGCTTTACTCGTACGAAGCATTGCTGCGGGAGGGCGATCCCCATTTTGAGTACCCCATCGATATCCAGGAGAATGAACCTGCCGGCATGTGCTACACGTCAGCCACGACAGGGAAGCCGAAAGGAGTAGTGTACACGCACCGCGGCATTGTCCTGCACTGCATGGGCATTGGGCTGGTCGATTCGCTCGCGCTGTCCGAGTCCGATGTCTGCATGCCGGTCGTTCCCATGTTTCACGTGAATGCCTGGGGACTTCCGTTTGCCGCTACGTGGTTCGGGACGACCCAAGTGCTGCCCGGCCCCAGATTCACTCCGCAGCTGCTGGCCGAGTTGATCGAATCCGAAAAGGTAACCGTTGCTGCAGGTGTCCCGACGATCTGGCTGGGCCTGTACCAGGAGCTGGAAAAAGGACGTTACGACACCAGCAGCCTGCGCAACATCGTCTGCGGCGGTTCCGCTGCGCCCAGAGGGATGATCAAGGCGTACGCGGAGAAGTTCAACATCCCTGTCCTGCATGCGTATGGCATGACCGAAACCAGCCCCCTCGTTACCGTTTCCCGCCTGAAAAGCTATCAGCAGGATTTGCCGTTGGAAGCCAAACTGGATGTGTACGCCAAGCAGGGGATGGTGGTACCCGGGCTGGAAGTCAAGGTGGTCGGACCCCATGGTGAAGTGAAATGGGATGGACAGGAAATGGGAGAACTGCTCGTCCGCGGACCGTGGATTGCTGATGAGTATTACCGGGATGAACGCTCCCAGGAGGCGTTTATCGACGGATGGCTGCATACAGGGGACGTGGCGACGATTGACGAAGAAGGGACCATCAAGCTGGTCGACCGGACGAAAGATTTGATCAAGAGCGGCGGCGAATGGATTTCATCCGTCGATCTCGAAAACGCGCTCATGGCCCACGAGGCAGTGTTGGAAGCGGCCTGCATCGGAGTTCCCCATCCCAAGTGGGACGAGCGGCCCGTAGCCTGCGTGGTGCCAAAGGCGGGCAGCGAAGGCAAGGTGACCAAAGAAGAGCTGCTCGCGTACCTGGCTCCGCAGTTTCCCAAATGGTGGTTGCCGGATGACATCGTCTTCGTAAGCGAGATTCCCAAGACGACCGTGGGGAAGTTCATGAAACGCGCCTTGCGGGAACAGTTCCAGCATCATTTCACCGCACAAACAGATGTCCGGTAAGCAACGGAAAAACCAGCGGGATATTGGCTGCCCGCTGGTTTTTTGGTTGACACAAAAGTTGTTTTTCGCCATTACAGCTCGTCAAATCCGTTTTCTTTTGTCACCTTGGCATACGTTCGGGATTTTCCTTCAAAGAAGTCCGTTTTGGTTTGATTCAGGGCTTCGTCGGAAAACGGCCGAATCCACGGCATGCAGTTATCCACGCCCTCATACGCTTTTTCCAGACCCATCATGTCCAACCGCTTGTTGACAATATAGCGGATGTAGCGGTCAAATTCGTCAAAGTCAATACCCTCGACGCCTGTCAGCACATGGCGGGCCCATTTCATCTCCAATGCAACCGCCTGATTCATCTTTTCATACACAAAGAAGCGGTTTTGTTCCGTATCCAGTTCGGGAAAATCGGCCAGCAGGAGCTGGAACACTTCCCCGAAAAAGTAGGTGTGCTGCGCCTCGTCCCGCTGAATGTAGCTGATCATCTGGCTGGTTCCCAGCATCTTTTGATGACGGGCCAGATTGTAGAAGAACGCAAACCCGGTGTAGAAGAAGACCCCTTCGAGAATCATGTCGGCGACAAGCGCCTCCAGGAAGGTCTGGGGGGTTTTGTCGTCCCGGAAGCGCTGGTACATGTCGGCGATGAACAGATTGCGCTCCAGAAGCACCTGGTCGTGTTTCCAGTATTCAAACACGTCCTTTTGCGTCTGGTAGTCGACCAGACTGGAGAGCACATAGGAGTAGGACTGGTTGTGAATCACCTCCTGCTGGTTGATAATGGCGGCAATGGCCACCAGGGACGAGTCGGTAAAGTATTGGCCGACATCGGTCACAAAGTTGGTCTGCATGCTGTCGAGCACAGCCAGCAGCCCGATAATCTTCTTGAAGGCGTCCTGTTCGATCGGCGTCAGTTCGGCAAACTGCTGCTTGTCCTTGTTCATCGAAATCTCGGACGGAATCCAGTGGTTGGCGATCAGCACCTTGTACAGCTTGTACATCGCCGGGTGGCGGATATCATCCCAGTTCAACACCCCGGAACACTCGCCGTTGATGATTTTGGTTGACCTGTTGGGCGCGCTTGTATCAAATACCTTTTGCTTCTGCAGCATATCCGTTCTCCTTTCCGCGATCAGGTGCAGGCTTCGCACTCATCAATCTCTACGGCCCGGCTGCGGACGTAGTAGGTCGTCTTCAGCCCCTGCTTCCATGCCTCCAGATGGAGCTGCAGCAGCTCTCTGGCGTGGATGTCGGGGCGGACGTACAAATTGATGCTCTGCCCCTGATCGAGGTGGCGCTGGCGGGCGGCCGCCTGTCTGATCGACCAGTGCTGATCCAGGTGATACGCTCCCTTGTAGTACCACATCGTGCGGGCAGTCAGATCGGGAGCGGGATTGGCGATTTTGTACGTCGTCTTCTCCTCGTAGGCGACCGGTTCAAACACCGGGTCGACGGAAGCGGTGGAGCCGGCGATCAGCGACGTGGAGCCGGTGGGAGCGACCGCCATCAGATACCCGTTGCGAATGCCGTGCCGGGCCACTTCTTTGGCCAGCGCCTCCCACTCGGGCGAATTGTAGCCCCTGCGGGCAAAATAGCTGCCGTTTTCCCACTCGCTGCCCGAAAAGAGAGGATAGGCGCCTTTTTCCTTCGCCAGTTCCAGGGAGGCGCGAATCGTCAAGTAATGGATGCGTTCAAACAACCGGTCGTTGAAGGCGACCGCTTCTTCGCTTTCCCATCTGATTTCCTGGAGCGCCAGCAGATGATGCAAGCCAAACGCTCCCAGCCCGATGCCCCGGTACTTTTTGTTGGTTTGCTGGGCCTGCAGGACGTCGATCCGGTTCACATCGATCACGTTGTCCAGCATCCGCACCTGGATGGGGATCAGCCGCTCCAGCACGTTGGCAGGCACGGCGCGCCCCAGGTTGATGCTGGAGAGATTGCAGACGACGAAATCGCCCGGCGTTTTTCGAATCACGATCTCTCCGTCCTGCAGCACTTCTTCTGTCACCGTGGTGGGCGACATGTTCTGCAGGATTTCCGTGCACAAATTGCTGGAGTAAATCATGCCCGCATGTTTGTTGGGGTTGGCGCGGTTGACGGTATCCCGGTAGAACATGAACGGCGTGCCCGTCTCCAGCTGGGAGATCATGATCCGCTTCATGATCTCGATGGCGGGTACCGTCACGCGGCTCAAGCGGGGATGCCGCACGCACGCCTCGTACCGTTCGCGGAACGTGCCGCGCCCGGGCTCCTCATCGTAGCAATCCTCCAGCGAAAAGCCCATGACGGTGCGCACTTCATGCGGATCAAACAAGTGAAACTCGGCCCGGTTTTCCACCGCTTCCATGAACAGATCAGGGATGCACACACCCGTAAAGATGTCATGCGCCCGCAGGCGTTCGTCCCCGTTGTTCATTTTCAAATCGAGAAACGCCAGGATGTCCTTGTGCCACACGTCGAGATACACGGCAACGCTGCCGTTGCGCGTTCCGAGCTGGTCGACGCTGACCGCCGTATTGTTCAGCTGGCGAATCCACGGGATGACCCCGCTGGATTTGTTTTCATAGCCGCGGATGGAAGAGCCGCGCGCCCGCACTTTTCCCATGTACACGCCGATGCCGCCGCCCATCTTGGACAGCCGGGCGACGTCGGTGTTGGAATCGTAGATGCCCTGCAGAGAGTCGTCGACCGTGTCGACAAAGCAGCTGGAGAGCTGTCCGCCCCGTGCTTTGCCGGCATTCGCCATGGTGGGCGTTGCCACGGTCATGTACTGATGGCTGAGCGCCCAGTAGGCTTCCTTTACCAGCGCGAGTCTTTTTTCGCGGGGTTCCTGCAGCATGAGGTGCATGGCGATGACCATAAACCGCTCCTGGGGCAGTTCATACAGGCTGCCGGTGTAATCCCTCGCCAAATACCGCTCGGCGAGAGTCACGATCCCCAAATAGGTAAACAGCTTGTCCTTTTCCGGATCAATCTCCCGTTCCAGCTCCGCAATCTCTTCCGGACGGTAGGCGGTCAGCAGTTCCTGTTTGTAAATGCCCTTTTCCACCAGCTGTTTCAACAGGTTCAAAAACGAACCGTAGGGACGCGCAGGACTAAAGGAATACGCCCGGCTGCGGGCCGCTTCGTGATACAGGGCAGCGAGGTACGCCCTGGCGGCGACGTAGGTCCATTCCGGCTCCTCTTTGGAAATCAGTTCGGCGGCCGACATGGCAACGATTTTTGCCGCTTCCTGTTCCGTGAGCGTTTTGTGTTTGGCTCTGATGGCCGCCGACTGGATGACGGCATCTGCGCGCAGCCGGGGAAAATCGGCCAGAATGTCGCCAATCAGCGATGTAATACGTTGGTCAATGTCAGAGACAACCGTTTGCAATCTATCCCTCTCCTTTGCGGTTCATGAAAAAAGCATCCTCTCCCGCCGGGTAGAGGATGCTGATGTTGCCCATGTGGAAACAAACATGCCTGTGTCAAAGCGGAACGTGCGCCCGAAAGAGCGGCACGCCGCGAATGACCGATTCCACACCTCCCCATCCTCGTGGTTCCAACGGTGTTGTCTTTGTGGCAGGTCTCCTGGCTCATGGATCATCGCTTCTCTGAACCTTCCCGTCGATGCGATCGACAGTGGCATCTGACAGAGTCGCTCCCCATTTACAGTGGCGGGACCGCGCCGGACTTGCACCGGTCTTCCCTTTTAAGCGCTTGCCGGAATCCTGGGCAAGCGCACCACAAAGCACACTATATATGGTTGTATGAAGGTACTATAACACAATATGTTGTGGGAGGGAAGACTGATCTTGGCTGGCAGCTTCCAAAAAAGCGGGTCCGGTCCAGTGACTAGCTGTCACAAAACCGCCAAGCATTGCGCGCCCTGCTTTTCCCTTGCCAATCTGTTATAATGAGACGAGTAAGGAGATTGCACTGGGCAAGGAGTGAGCAAACGGTGAGCTATGCGTATCTTAAAGCCCACGTAGGCGGTTGGGAAGTGGCATTCATCCTGCTGATCGTCGGGTACATCCTTTTCCGTCTCGGCAAGGAAAAAGTGGGCAACATCGTTCACATGTTTCTGCGCGTGATGATGGTGATCGTGGTCGTGACGGGTGGTTGGATGTTGTTTAAGTTCCACACGGGAGACGTCCTGTACTATGTGAAGGGACTGCTGGGGATTGTCGTCTTCGGGCTGATGGAAATGGCGCTGGGACGGGCACGCCGCCAGGAAGCCAGCATCGGATTTTTCGTTGGCGCGCTCGCGCTGATGGTGCTTGTCATCCTGATCGGGTACCGCGTAATCGTGTAGGCGGCAGGTGCTTTGCACACACGTCGAAAAGCTTTCACTCGGATCAAAAGGTTCCGGGTGGAGGCTTTTTTTGTTGTTGTTCGCTAAGACAAGCGGCGCCAAGAGCGGCGGATGCTCGCGGAAGCGGAGTGCGCCGCGAATCAGAACGGTCTGTTATAGAATGGAGAACTTCTCCACATATATCAATCAATATGGCGGAATGCTCCGCTTTTGCATATAATGGCGGTAGGAATAAAGCTGTTTTCTTTTGGTGATAAACGGAGGAGGACGCCGATGACGGTAAATCAGAAAGAGCAGACGGCCGGCGCGTCCGGCGGCGCGGCCAAAACCAATGCCACCCTGCTGGGCATTCAGAGTTTGCGGCCGTCGTTTACCAAATCTGAGCAAAAAGTGGCGGAGATCGTACTGAGCCAGACGGAGAGCGTAATTTACTCTTCCGTCATCGACCTGGCGGAAAAAGCGGGCGTGGGCGAAACCACCGTGCTGCGCTTCTGCCGCAAGATCGGTTTTCGCAGCTACCAGGAGTTCAAGCTGGCGCTGGCCCAGGAGCTGGTCCATCCGGTGAAAAACCTGCACGGTGAGGTAACGGAGGAGGATTCGCTGACGACCATCGCGCAAAAGGTGACGGCCACCAACATGCAGGCGGTTGGTGACACCAGCTCGCTCATCGACCCGGTCGAGCTGGAGCGGTGTGTCGACCTGCTGCAAGCCGCCAACACGATCCACTTTTACGGCGTGGGAACATCCGGGGTGACGGCCCAGGATGCCAAATACACGTGCTTGCGCCTGGGGCTGAAAGTGGACGCCTTTTACGAGGCACACCTGCAGGCGATGGCTGCCGCCACGCTGGGGCCCGGCGACGTCGCCGTGGGCATCTCCGTGTCGGGCAGCACCAAGGATACGATCGATTCGCTGAAAGTGGCGAAGGAAGCAGGGGCAACAGTGCTGTGCATCACCCACTACCGCCGCTCGCCGATCACGAACGTGGCCGATGTCACGCTTTTGACGGCAGCAAAGGAAGGGCCGCTGCAGGGCGGTTCGCTCGCGGCCAAAATCGCCCAACTGCACGTCATCGACATCCTGTGTACGGCACTGGCCATGCGCATCCAGGAGAAAGCGCTGACCTACAAGGAAAAGACGGCAAAAGCGGTGCTGGACAAAAAATACTGAAGCGGCTGACGGAGGGAGAGCGCATGAAACTGCTGATTGCGGAGAATTACGAGTCGTTGAGCAAAGCTGCGGCGCACATCGTGGCGCAGGTGGTGACAGCCAAACCCACTGCCGTACTGGGACTGGCTACGGGCAGCACACCGATCGGCATGTACCGGGAACTGGCGCGGCTGCACCGCGAGGAGGGAGTTGACTTCTCCCGCGTGACGACGTTTAACCTGGATGAATACGTCGGACTGCCGCCGCATCATCCGCAAAGCTACCATACGTTCATGCAGGAACACTTTTTTCGCCATGTGAACATCCCGCTGGAGCAGACCAATATCCCGCGCGGAGACGCACCCGACCTGCAGGCGGAATGCCGGCGATATGAAGCGGCAATCGCGGCGGCGGGAGGCATCGACCTGCAGGTGCTGGGTATCGGCGGAAACGGCCACATCGGTTTCAATGAGCCGGGGTCCGACGCGGAGACGACCACGCGGATCGTGGAACTGGCACAAAGTACAATCAAGGCGAACGCGCGCTTTTTCGAATCGATCGACGAAGTGCCGACGAAAGCTGTATCGATGGGGATCAAAACGATTCTGGCGGCGAAGCGGATCATGCTGCTTGCGAGCGGCGAGGCCAAGGCGGATGCGGTGCGCCGCATGCTGGAAGGAGAGAAGACGCCTGACGTGCCCGCGTCGCTGCTGCAGCTTCATTCAGATGTGACCGTCATCGCGGACAAGGAGGCGGCAGCGCTGCTGTCAGCCGAGACGAAAAACAGCGGCCGCCTGGTGTGAACGGCCGTTGTTTGCGGCGCTTGTTCACCAATTCGTTTCGCATAACGCTTCGTTCGTTATGCTATACTGGGAGTGTCCAAGAAGAATGCACCAGATTACCGTAAGGAGTTGAACCTGATGAGCACGAACGAGGCGTTGCTTACGCTGGAAGGCTGGTATACTTATCATAATTTCCGCACGATCAATTGGGAGAAGTGGAAAGCGGCTTCGGCCGAAGAGCGCCAGGCCGCACTGGACGAGCTGTTTGGCCTGATCCGCGAGTGGGAGGCAAATGAACAGGAGAAGCAAGGCAGCACGGCCATCTACAGCATCCTGGGGCACAAGGCGGACCTGGTCTTCCTGTTCCTGCGCCCGACGATGCAGGAACTGGACGCGATCAAGACGGCGTTCAACAAGACCCGCTTCGCCGCGTACACCGAGGCGCCGTACTCCTATATTTCTGTGGTGGAGCTGAGCAACTACGTACATAATCCCGGCGAAGACCCGAAGTCCAATCCGCAAATCCGGGAGCGGCTCTACCCGATTCTGCCGAAGTGGGAGCACATCTGCTTCTACCCGATGAACAAAAAACGCAACCTGCAGGACAACTGGTACATGCTGACGATGGAACAGCGTGCCGAAATGATGCGCTCGCACGGAATGATCGGCCGCAAGTACGCCGGCAAAGTGAAGCAGATCATCGGCGGCTCGGTCGGCTTCGACGATTGGGAGTGGGGCGTCACGCTGTTTGCCAACGACCCGCTCGAGTTCAAGCACATCGTCTACGAAATGCGCTTTGACGAAGTGAGCGCACGCTATGGGGAGTTCGGCAACTTCCTGGTGGGCAACATTGTCACACCCGAGTCGCTCACGCAAATGCTGCAGGTGTAACTCTTTCAACCACAATCTACCCGCGGTGCAGCCGGGGTAGATTTTTTTTGCATGCAAAGCATCTGCTGGATAGATGATCCTCTCATATATGGAATAATTTGTATCAATTCGTGACAAATGGTAAGATTGTGTTCGTAATCGCAAAGCCAAGAGGGGAGAGGTGTTTTTCGGTATGACCAGAAAAAAGATGTTGCGGGTAGCAGCGGGATTTTCGACAGCGGTGCTGCTGGCCGGTATTCCCGTCCCGCTTGCTGGCGTGTGGGAGAACAGCCTGCCGAGCGCCTTGGCCGCCGGGCAGCAGTCGGACGAGTTGACGCGGGAGCAGGCGATTCAACAGATGAGCAAGCTTTTGAACATACCGGCCGATTACAAGCCGGAGCGGTCGTACTACAAGAAAAAAGATCAAAAAAATCCGTTCGACCATCCGCTGTGGAGCCTGACCTGGGTAAAAGACAGCGGGGAGGGACGTGTGTCTGTCAACGTCGATGCGGTGACGGGACAATTGGTGTATTATTCACACTACGATGAAAAGCGGGAAAGCGACTCGTCGTCGGCGGTCAGCGAGGAACAAGCGCTGCGGGCGGCCGAGCAGTTTCTCGAGCGGGTTGTCCCCAAAACAGAGCGGGAGAAGCTGTCCAAGCCAAACGAATACCCCGGCCTCCCCAATTTTACGGGTGACCCGTGGAGAACGCGCGTCTTTTCCTATACGCGCATGGAAGGCGACACGCCTTTTCTCGGCAACGGCGTTCTGGTGATCGTCGATCGAACCGGCGAAGTGATCATGTTTATCAGGAATTGGTACCAGGGAGAACTGCCTGACGCCAAGGCAGTGATCCAGCCTGACGAGGCGGAGCGGCTGCTGGCGGAAAAAGCGGCGCCCTCACTGGTCTACTCGCGGGAGAGTGATCTGAACGGCCGTTACCCGGCGAACTCAAATCGGTACCGCCTGGTCTATCGCTACGTGCAAACTGATCCGCAGTTCGTGGACGCTACGACCGGGAAGGTGCTGAACGCACTCGGCGAGCCGGCCGAAGAAGTCGGCATCAAGCCGCTGGGGAGCACGGTCAACAGCCGTGCAGCGGACAAGCTGATCGGCAAGGAAGAGGCGCAGAAGATCGCCGAAGAGCTGGTCAAGCGGCTCCCCGGCAGCTATCGTTCCGAGGGAAGCAGGGGAGGCGGTGCCAGATCGGGAGTGGATGGCGTGGAATCGAGATACTGGCATTTTGAATTCACTCCGCTGCACGTCAAGGGGGAAAATGTGGAGCCGCTTGAGATCAGCATCAGCGACCGCGGGGATTTGGTCGAATACCGCACCGGGGAAGGGCGGTTTTCTTCCGAACGGGGACGGAAAATCGAGAAGGCGGTCTCGTGGAAAGCAGCGCAGGAGAGTGCGGTCAAGCTGGTAAAAACGCTGCTGTCCGAACGGCTGGGGGACATCTATCTCATCGACCGCAATGCATCCCGCACGATCGAGGAGGAGGTGCGGGAGCAGGGGCAGTATTACGTGTTTAGGTTTGGCTTGATGAAGAACGGCATTCCGATCGAAGACAGGAATTTCCGCGTGATCGTCAATCCCGAAACCGGGGAAGCGGAAGAGCTGAACGTGTACGAATATGGACCTGTCAGTGCAGAGGAAACGGCGGCCAAAATTGACCGTAAGGCAGCAGCCAAAACGGAGCGGGAGCAAAAGAAACTGATGCTTGCCTATCACCTGCCGGACAGCGAGTCCAAACCGCTGCTTGTCTACAGCTACGTCGGCGATGAGGGAGTCGTGGATGCCGTGACCGGGGAGTGGCTCAGTTTTGCCGACTTGCGGAAAAAAGAAATTCCGCAGGACATTGACAACCATCCCGAGCAGGCAGCACTGCAGTTTGCCATCCGGGAGGGTTTGTTGACGGTGACTGATGGCAAGGTGGAACCGGACAAAGCGGCGACGCGCGGAGACATGGTGCAGATGATGGCGCGCATGGTCAACCGCATCGAGTTTCACCGGCAGTTCAGCGGGCTCGATGATGACGACGAAGATCGCCAGCCGTACCGGTTTGCTGACGTCGACGAGAACCACCCGCTGTACGGTGTCATCAAAAAAGCGATTCAATACGGACTGATCCCCAAGGAGGGGACCAGGTTTGAGCCGGATCGCCCGGTGACCCGCGGAGAAGCGGCGGAAATGGCCGCCCGCCTGCTGGGGTATGGTGAACTCCTGGAAAAACCGGGGCTGTTTGCGTCGCCGTATCGGGATGTAGAAAAGCGGCTGGTGCCCGCCGTCGCCCTGGCCCATGCCTACGGGCTGCTTCCTTCCGGGTCACCCGACGCGTTCCAACCAGACAAAACGCTGACCCGGGCAGAGGCTGCCAAGTTGATGAAGGCGCTTCTGGAGGTTAGGAAACCGAAGTGACGTGCGTCCCGCGAAAAAAGATCTAGAAAAAAGAAAAAAATGGGCATGAAGGATATACTTGTCTTGTCATTTTCGGGAAATATTTGTACAATGATGGACGGCTGTTCTTTTTATTTGGAATGGCCTGTTTTTTTTGTGTTTATTATAGCTCATCAACAACAGGAGGAATCGACATGAATGGGCCTACCGAGCCAAAACGAACACGTTCGCTGCAGATGAAAGGAAAACTGCTGTTGACCTTTGCCGTGATTCTGCTGTTGCCGAGTCTGCTGATCGCAGGGGTCTCGTTCTACAGCGCCAAGCAGGAAATCGAGGACCAACTGCTGCAGCGGGCTGACGAGCAGGTGAAGACCCTGGCCGGAACAATTGATGCCTATCTGGATTTGCAGATGAAGGAGGTGGAGCGGGTCGCTTCTCATCTGGCGGGACAGGGGCTGACGAGCAACGATTCCGCAGCGCATGCGTATTTGCAGGAGGCCGCCACCATCCACAACGAGTGGGAAGGTATCTACATCGGAACGGAGACGGGGGCGTTTGTCAGCACGGTGTCGGTAAAGGCCGGGTATGACCCGCGTACTAGACCCTGGTACCAACAAGCCATGGAGAACAAGGGAAAAACGGTCATCACTGATCCGTACATTTCTGCGTCTACAGACCTCCCCGTCATCACCATTGCCCGGACGACAAAAGACGGGCACGGAGTGGTCGGGCTCGACCTCAGTCTGCAGGCACTGGCCGAAATCACCAGCCGGGTCAAAATCGGCGAATTCGGCTACGTCGTGCTGATGGACAAACAGCGGAAGTTCATCGTCCATCCCCAGCAGAAAGCGGGGACGGAAGCGGAGAAAGCAGATTATATCGACCACGTGTATGCTAACGAAGCGGGCACGTTTGAGTTCGTCAACCAGGACGGACAGAGCAAGCGAATGGCGTTTGTCACCAACGGACTGACCGGTTGGAAGCTGCTGGGCACCAATTACGTGAGTGAAGCGGAAGCAGAGGCCTCCGACGTGCTGCCTCCCATTTTGACGATCGTGGCCGTAGCAGTGATCGGCGGCGCCGTGCTGGTGCTGTGGATCGTCCGCTTGATCACGCGTCCGCTCGCCGTATTGATGGCGGCCGCCGCCAAGATCAGCGAGGGCGACCTGTCTGAACCAGTAAGAGTAAATGCCAGGGACGAAATCGGCCGCTTGGCGGAAAGCTTCGAGGGCATGCGCCTGTCGCTGCAGTCTGTCCTGGCCGAGGTGAACCAGGGTGCCGTCCAGGTGGCGGCGTCGGCTGAGGAGCTGATGGCGAGCGCGGATCAGAGCAGCAAGGCCAGCGAACAAATCTCGTCCGCGATTCAGGAAGTGGCCGTCGGGGCGGACAAGCAGGTAGCTGGCGTGGAAGAAGCGTACCAGGTGGTCAACATGATGGCAAGCGCTGCGGAACAGATCAACGGCAACACGCAGCAGGTGGCTGGACTGGCTTCCGAGGCTTCGGACAAGGCAGCTTCCGGCAGCCAGACCGTGCAAACAGCGATCAACCAAATGACGGAAATGAGTGTCACCGTCAAGGAATTGGCGCATACCGTGGACGGACTGGGCAAGCGCTCGCAGGAGATCGGCAGCATCGTCGACGTCATCTCCGAGATTGCCGATCAGACCAACCTGCTGGCGCTCAATGCCGCTATCGAAGCAGCGCGGGCAGGTGAACACGGCCGGGGATTTGCCGTGGTGGCGGATGAAGTGCGCAAGCTGGCAGAGCAGACGACGCAATCCACGCAAAAGATTGCCGAACTCATTGCGGTGATCCGCCAGGAGACGAACGATGCGGTTCGTTCCATGCACACGGTGACCCAGGAGGTGGCCGCGGGAATTGACGTGGTCCATGCGGCTGGGGCCTCCTTCGAAGAGATTCGTGCGGCAGTGGAAGAGCTGGCTGGACAAATCCAGGAGGTGTCCGGCGCGGTGCAGCAGTTGACCGAAGGCACAAAACGCGTGGTGGAGACGACGCATACGATCCGGGAAGTGGCAGAGGAAGCGGCATTTGGTACGCAAAACGTTTCCGCCGCAGCTCAGCAGCAGTTGGCTTCCATGGAGGAGATCAACGCGTCGGCCACGGCGCTGGCGAAGATGGCCGAAGATCTGCAGGAGATGGTAGGCAGTTTCAAAGTATAACCGTACATGAAGTATAAGCACGATCTGTGCGTATTCAGATTGCCCGGGCGGGGGAAGATCAAGGGATCACCCCCTCCCGGGCTGTTGTTTTTCTGGCAACTCCTATCCGACGACAAACTTGCGATAGTTGACCGTGCGGGCAATCCGCCTGTGCGGCCGGGAGAGCAGGTACCGGTGGCCTGCTTTCCAGGTGTGGCTGCCGACGTTTTTCCGGCGAATCGCACAGTAGTGAAAACGGCTGCCCGAGTAGATGCGAAAGCCGAGGCGGCGGCAATTCCGCAGGAACGAGACATCCTCCCCAAGCGAGCGGTTGGCAAAACGGACACGGTTCCACACGCTTCGCCGAAATGCGAGGGTCCCGCCTGCGATCCCCCCTGTCATCCTGTGTTCGTTCCCCGGATATAGCAGGATCAGCAGCCGCAATCCAGAAAAGTACATAAAATACGAGCGCTTCCCGACGACGGCCGCCTTTGATCGGGCAAACGCGCGCAGCGTGTCAGCCGCGTAGCGGGGGGCGTAGTAATCGTCGTCGTCAAATTTGGCGAGGTAGGGATAGCATGCCTTGCTTGCGGCAAAGTTCAGGCAGGCGCCGAGTGACGTCCGTCCGGGCAGTTTGTAGACGGACACGTTGGGAAACGAACGCGCGTAATTTTTGTAGCGCGCTTCGCTCATCGCATCGTTGTTCAGCACTACGATCAATTCCTTGTTGACTCCGCGCTGCCGCAGATAATTCTGAAACAGGTTGCGCATCATGCCGGGACGTTTGGTGCAGGTGATAATGGAGATGCCGGTTTTCCCGGTACTCCCGGTTCGCTTCACGTTGAACCACTTCCTTCTTCGCTGGGATAGTGTGATACGAGCGGGAAAACGTCCAAAACGTACTACATGTGTATTCAGAGGCGGGGCGAAGAACGCTGAGCGGGTGCGGAGTTTGGCAAGATAACCTGTGGGTGGTGCATATCATTGAAGCGAAATAGTTTGACTATTCTGTGTATGGGCGGTATAATTTGGATAACTTTGTTAGTTAGGTTAACTAACTGTTTGGTGGTGAGTGAAAAGGCGTGCGTTCGTCCAGAAAAACGGGCAGCAGCAAACTGGTGAAAAAGTGGAACAAGGAAGAGATCTTGCAGCAGGTGATTCAGCACGGTCAGATCTCCCGCGCCGACATTGCCAAACAGACGCAGCTGAGCCGCCCCTGCGTTTCCGCCCTGGTGGAGGAGATGATTCAGGATGGGCTGCTCCAGGAGGTGGGGATGGGCGACTCCCGTGGCGGCCGAAAGCCGATCCTGCTGGAGTACAACTACCAGGCGTACGCGATCGTCGGCGCAGTGTTTGAAGGCTCCGCGCTGGAGATGGCGGTGGCCGACCTGAAAGGCGAGTTTTTGGCCCGGTACCGCAAACGTCTGGCCCAGCCGGCCGACGGAGAACGGGTGATCGAGGATTTGGCGGCGGGACTGGACTGTCTGCTGGCGGAGAGCAGCTTGCCGCGCGACAGACTGCTGGGCATCGGTGTCGGCCTGCCCGGGGTCACCCAGCGGGGCAGCGGTACGGTCAGCTTTGCTCCCAGCACGGGCTGGATGGGATCGCCGATCAGGCAGACCATCGAGGAACGGCTGGAGGTGCCGGTCATCATCGACAATGACGTCAACATGATGACCCTGGGCGAGAGCGTCCGCGGTGTCGGTGTCGGCTATTCCAACGTTGTCTACATCTACGTCGGCACGGGGATCGGCTCCGGCATCATCCTGGACGGCCAGTTATACCGGGGAAGCCGGGACGCAGCGGGCGAGATCGGTTACATGCTGATCGGCCCCGTACACAGCCGGCGCGACGGAGCGTACGGCGTGTTTGAGACGCATTACTCCGTCCCTGGCGTCAAAGCACAGGCGAAGGCCTTTCTCTCCGACCTTCAGGAAGGGTCGAGTATCATAGAGACGCTGATCGGTCAAGCTCGGCAGGACAACCGGGAGGCCGCGCGGTTGCTGGATGACGTATACCGACACTGGGCCTACGCGATGGCCAATATCGTCAGCGTGCTGAACCCGGAGCTGTTGATTCTGAGCGGAGAGATGGTTCATATCGACGAAAAAGGGGTGAAGCAGATTCGCGAGTGGCTGACGGAATGGGTGCCCGTTGTGCCCCGTATGGAAAAAGCGCGACTTGGTGAAGAGGCGGGGTTGATCGGGGCCGTTCACAGCGTTCTGGAAGCGTTTCCATCTACGAAATTGCTGGACAAATAGAGTGAAAAAAAGGGGGATTCGATTGTGAAAACGTCCAACAGCACATGGAAAAAATGGCTTCGCGGCGTGTTTGTCGGCTCGCTGGCCCTGACCGTCGCCGCTTGTTCCGGCGGAGGACAGGCGGACAGCGGTACAGGCGGCCAGTCCGGTGATCAGGCGCAGCCGGCAGCATCCGGCGAATCGCAAAAATTGGTCATTTACACCGCCCGGGACAAAAATATTTTTGAAATCGTCCTGCCCAAGTTTAAGGAAAAATATCCCAATATTGAAGTGGAAACATTTGAGATGGGGGCGCAGCAAATCCTGGAGCGGGTGCGTGCCGAAAAGGCCAATCCGCAGGCCGATTTCTGGTGGGGCGGCACACAGTCCGCGCTGAGCACGGCAGCGGACGAGGGGCTGTTGGAGCCGTACAAACCGACGTTTGCCGACAAGATTCCCGATCTGTACAAGGACCCGCAGGACCGCTGGTACGGCGAAATGCTGCTGCCCGAGGTGATCATGTACAACTCGCAGGCGCTGACGAAAGAAGAAGCGCCGCAGGACTGGGACGACCTGCTCGATCCCAAGTACAAGGATAAAATCGTGATCCGCAACGTCCTGCCGTCCGGCACGATGCGGACCATTTACGCGGCGATGATCTACCGTCAGGGGCCAGACACGCCGGAAAAAGGGTATGAATGGCTGAAAAAACTGGACGCCAACACCAAGGAGTACGCCCAGGACCCGACCCAGCTCTACCTGAAGCTGGACCGCCAGGAAGGCGTCATTTCCCTGTGGAACCTGCAGGACGTCCTGATTCAAAGCAAGCAGAACAACCATCCGTACGATTTTGTCTATCCGGAGAGCGGCGCGCCGATCCTCGTCGACGGGGTCGCGATCGTCAAAGGGGCCAAGAACATGGACGCAGCCAAAAAGTTCTACGAGTTCCTGTTCAGCCCGGATATCGCCACGCAGTTGGCGAAAGAGCGCTACCAGTTCCCGTCACGCACCGACATCAGCAAGGACGAACTGCCTGACTTCATGAAAAACCTGGAGCTGAAACCGCTGGAGCTCGACTGGAATGTGATGGCGGAGAAAGAAAAAGAGTGGATGCAGTACTGGGACGAAAACATCAAGGGAAAAAGCAAGAAGTAAGCGGGTGAGGACAGCAGGACCAGACGGGAAGGGGGACCCCTTTCCGTCTGGCCGTGTCCGGTTCCGTCCGGCACAGGCGACTGCCGAAGCCGGGCAGCGCCCTGCCAATCTCGAGAGGGAGGACACCTGATGAGCAGCGTAACACTTGATCACGTCAGCAAACAGTTTGGCGACGCAAAAGGGGTCGAAGATGTTCACATTCACATCGAATCAGGGGAATTCTTCACCTTTTTGGGGCCAAGCGGCTGCGGCAAGACGACGACCCTGCGGATGATCGCCGGCTTTTACTATCCCACCAGGGGACGGATCTGCTTCGGCAGCCGGGATGTCACATCGCTGCCGCCCCACAAGCGAAACACGGGCATGGTGTTTCAAAACTACGCCCTGTTTCCGCACATGACCGTATTTGAGAACATCGCCTTTGGGCTCAAGGTTCGCAAGATTCCGAAAGCGGAAATGAAAGAACGGGTAGAGCGGGTGATGAAGCTCGTCCGTCTGGAAGGATACGGCGAACGCCGGATCGACCAGCTTTCCGGCGGACAGCAGCAGCGGGTGGCGCTGGCCCGCGCGCTCGTTATCGAGCCGCAGATTCTGCTTTTGGATGAACCGCTGTCCAACCTGGACGCCAAACTGCGCGAAGAAACCCGGTATGAAATCAAGCGGCTGCAGATGGAACTGGGCATTACCACCATTTACGTCACGCATGACCAGGCGGAGGCGATGTCCATGTCGGATCGGGTGATGGTGATGCAGGGCGGCGAAGTGCAGCAGGTGGGTACGCCGCACGAGATTTACCATCGGCCGGTAAACCGTTTCGTCGCGTCGTTCATCGGCGAAACCAATCTGTGGGAGGGGATCGTGGCAGGCATCGACGGTAACGAAGTACGGGTGCGGGTGGCTCCTGACCTCGTGCTGACCGGATATGCGCACAACGTGTCGCCGCAGGTGCGGCTCGTGCCGGGCGAGACAGTCGTGCTGTCGATTCGGCCGGAAACGGTGCAGGAAAGCACGGGAGCGGACGGTGAGAACGTGGTGTCGGGCACTGTTGTGCTTGCCGAGTTTACGGGTGCGTGCGTCAACTACGTGACCAGCGTCGGCCCTCATCAGCTCCGCAGCATGTCCATCAGCCAGGGACGGCCGCTGAAACAGCGCGGAGAGACCATCTCCCTGCACATTCCGAAAGCGAGCATCTACTTTGCGGGATAAGGAGGAGGAGCTTGTGAAAGCAGAACTGCAGCCAGCCGCGACACCGTCCAAACGGATCTCCTTCACTGCTTCGCCGTCCTTTGTCTACGTGCTGGTTTCGCCGCTGTTCCTGATCCTTTTGGCCTACGTCATCTATCCGCTGTTTGAAACATTTGCCACCAGCGTCAACGTGGACGGGCAGTTTACGTGGAAAAACTACGCCCGTTTCTTCAGCCTGGAGCACACGGCCAATCTGGAAGCGCTTTGGAACAGCGTATACATATCCGTGTTGAGTGTCATTACCTGCGGCATTGTTGGCGTGACGATGGCCTTTTTGCTGGAGCGCTACGAGTTCCCGGGGCGGAAAATCCTCTCCGTGCTCGCCCTGGTGCCGATGGCGCTGCCGCCGCTCATCGGCGTGCTGTCGTTTACGTTTTTGTACGGGGAAAGCGGCATATTCCCCCGATTGTTCAAGGAACTGTTCGGGCTGGAACAGGTGCCGTTTTCGCTGAAAGGAATATGGGGCGTCGTTGTGGTCCACACCTTTACCATGTACACCTATTTTTTCATGACGGCATCGGCGGCGATCAAAGGTCTTGACCCGTCGCTGGAAGAGGCGGCGGCTAGCCTGGGCGCCAACCGCTTTACCGTCTGGCGGCGGGTGATTTTGCCGATGCTCACGCCAGCCATGGTGGCGTCGTCGCTGCTGGTGTTCATGATCTCCATGGCGTCCTACACGGCGCCGCTGATCTTCGGCATCGACCGGACGATGACGATGCAGATTTACCTGTCCCGGACCAACGGCGATCTGGACATGGCCGCCACCCAGTCGACCGTCCTGTCCGTCGTCTCCATTGCCTTTTTGCTGCTGATGCGCTGGTACCAAGGGGTGCGCAACTACCAGAACATGAGCAAGGGCATCAGCGTACACCGCACCGAGGTGAAAAGCAAAGCGGGCCGCTATGTCTGCATAGTGCTGGCCTTCATCGGCATCGTCATCCTGATGCTGCCGATCCTCGTGCTGGTGTTGATCTCGTTCTCGGTGGACGGCACCTGGACGGTGCAGATTCTGCCGCCGCAGTACACGCTGGACCACTACATCGACCTGTTTACGGACAGCAAGACCTGGCGGCCGATTGCCAACAGCCTGGAGCTGAGTGCGATCGCCACCGTCGGCATCGTCCTGTTCGGGGTGGCGGCGGCGTACGCGATGGTGCGGCTGCGCTTTCGCGGCAAAACGCTGCTCGACGTGCTGATCATGCTGCCGTGGGCGCTTCCCGGCACTGTTGTCGCCGTCAACCTGATCGCCGCGTTCAGTGAGCCGACCGTATTCAGCTTTGGCCAGGTGCTCATCGGCACGTTCTGGATCATCCCGCTCGCCTATTTCGTCCGCCATCTGCCGCTGGTGTTCCGCTCCACATCGGCCACGCTGATGCAGATGGACCCGTCGGTGGAGGAAGCGGCGCGCAATCTGGGGGCATCGTGGTGGTACAGCTTCCGCCGCGTCGTTTTCCCGATGGCATTTGGCGGGATTTTGGCCGGCACGCTGTTGGCGTTCGTTCAGTGTATCGGCGAGTTCGTCGCCTCCATCCTGATCTTTACGCCGCGGACGATGCCGCTGTCAGTGGCCATTTTCCAGCGCATGTACACGTTTGAATTCGGCACCGCGTGCGCATACGGCGTGCTGCAGATTGTGGTCATCATCATCGTCCTGTTCATCTCCAGAAAACTGGCTGGCGACAAGGCGGGCACTGCGGTGTAGGCAGGTTTGCGTTCGATTTAGCGTCCCGAAACCAGACGGCAGCGTCTGTGCATGTCCGTTTCAGCTACCTCAGGTCAATCCATGGCGACAGCAGGAACAGGCTCCATGGACGGCCATGATTGATGCATACATCAATCCCAATAAGGAAAAGGAGGAGCGTTCATTGAGAAAGGGGACATTTGCCAAGCTGTTTTCCGTCGTATCAGCCGTGGCCCTGGCAGGCACTCTGGTATGGCCGATGGCGCCCCGGACCGCCCATGCTGACCGGGGAGTGGTCGACTTGTACAAAGCGATCAAGCCGTTGACTACCATCGCCAGCGCCATGAACACGGGGGCTCACCCGGATGACGAGCACAGCGCGATGCTCGCGTACCTGTCGCTCGGCAAGGGTGTGGACACGTACAGCATCATCGCCAACCGCGGCGAAGGGGGCCAAAACGAAATCGGCAGCGAGCTGGGCAACGCACTGGGCATTATCCGTACTCGTGAATTGCAGGAAGCGTCCAAGGTCACCAACGTCACGCTGGACATCCTCAGCGAATCGATCAACGACCCCATTTACGACTTTGGCTTTTCCAAGAGCCCGGATGAGACACTGTCCAAATGGGGAGAACAGGTCGTCTACGAACGGCTGATTCGCAAGATTCGCGAACTGCGGCCGGACGTGCTCATCCCCGCGTTTTTGAACGTACCCTCCACGCACGGACATCACCGCGCCATCAACGTGATCACGGTAAAAGCGTTCAAGGACGCCGCCGACCCGTCCGTGTTTCCGGAGCATCTGAAAAACGGGCTGCGCCCCTGGCAGCCCAAAAAGCTGTACGTGCCGGCGGATGAGAAAGACTACACGGTTCGCGTGCCGATCGGCGAGTACGACGAGGTGTACGGCGCGTCTTACCAGCAGTTGGGCGAGGAATCCCGCTTCATGCACAAGAGCCAGGGGATGGGGCGCCACTACGACGAAGGGCCCAGCTTCAACTACTACAAGCTGGAGCAGTCGACGGTTCCGTCCAAAGCCCGGGAATCGGACTTTTTCGAAGGCATCGCCTACACCTTTGACGACCTGGCCCGGGAAGTGGCCGGCAAGCCGGGCGGGGAAAAGCTGGCCAGGGAGCTTCGCACCCTGCAAAAAGACGCCGACGACGTGATCGCCGCCTACCCGCGCTTTGCCGACGTGGCCAGGGAAGTGCACGACATGCTGTCGGACGTGCAGAGGGCGCTGACCGTCGTGCAGGAAGCCAAACTGGACGAAGCGACCAGGGCAGACCTGACCCACCGTCTGAAGGTAAAGGAACGACAGCTGTACACGGCGAGTGCGGAGGCGCTGTCACTGGTGGCCAAAGTAAGGCCGGAGACAGGCGAACTGGTCGCCGGTCAGACTGCCACCGTAAAAGTGACGGCGTACAACGGCGGACAGGTGCCGCTGAAAGACGTCAGCCTGAAGCTGAATGTGCCGGAAGGATGGCGGGCCAAGCCGTTGGGGGCGACCAGCTTCGGCCAGGTGGGGTACAACCAGACCGTCACGGCCGCGTACGAAGTGGAGGTGCCGAAAGACGCCCCGCTGTTCCAGCCGTATCTGCCGCCGTCCATCACTGCGGACGTATCGTACAAGGCGTTCGGCTCCACCGCGGTCAGCCGCGTCGTTCCGTCTGACGCTGTCGCCGTCCTGCCGCCGTTCTCGCTGTCGCTCGACCCGGGCGCAGCTGTTCTGAACACGTTGAAGCCGCAAGAGCCGATTTCGGTGAAGGTGACGGTAAAGAACTACCAGCCGGGTGCGGCGGAAGCGGACATCTCGCTGGACGTTCCGGCAGGCTGGACGGTAGAACCGAAGGCAAGTCCGCTGGCGTTTGCCGCCAAAGGGGAGACCAAGTCGGTCGCGTTTACGGTAAAGCCGTCCGCCGCCGTCAAATCGGGCACGTACACGGTAACGGCCGTGGCGCGCGCGGGGGCAAAAGAAAGCCGCCATGGCGCCCAGGTGATCCGCTATCCGCACATCGGCACCACGTATTACGTCCAACCGGCGGAGCTGATGATCCAGGCGTTTGACCTGAAAGTGCCGGAGGGGTTGAAAGTAGGATACGTCTCCAGCGGTTTTGACAACATCGACGAGTACCTGAAACAGGTCGGCGTCAACGTCACCCTCCTCAGCGCCAAGGACATCGAGTCTGGCGACCTCAGCCAGTACGACACGATTGTGCTGGGCATCCGGGCGTACGGGTTCCGCCCCGAACTGATTTCGAGCAATGCCCGCCTGTTGAAGTACGTGGAAAACGGCGGCAACCTGGTGGTGCAGTACCACAAGCCGGAAGACAACTGGAAGCCGGAGTTGGCGCCGTACCCGATCACGATCGGCACGCCGCTGATTGAATGGCGCGTCACCGATGAAAACTCGAAAGTTACCATGCTTGCGCCGGATCATCCCATTTTCAACACACCCAACAAGATTACGGAGGAAGACTGGAACAACTGGATTCAGGACCGTTCCGCCTACAACCCGTCGCAGTGGGGCAAAGAGTACGTGGAGCTGATTGCAAACGGCGATCCGGGCGAGAAGGAGTTTACCGGCACATTCCTGACCGCAAAATACGGCAAGGGGACGTACACCTACAGTTCGCTCGTCTGGTACCGTGAAATCCCCGCCCTGGTGCCGGGAGCCATCCGCATGTTCGTCAACATGGTCAGTTTGAAGCAATAAGGCAGGAAAACGGGACGGGAGAGACGGCCGCAGTCGGCCGTCTTCCCCGCTTTTCCCGGCTCCCCGGCAGTGGGGAACCGCGAAAAAACAGAAAAGGAAACGGCAGGGAAGGAGAAACGTCAATGGACTACAAAGAGCGGATATTTCAACGGGAAGGAGCCCGGTTCCCCGGAAAGACGTACGCGGAGGCCGTGCTGGAACCGGCTTTTTCGGAAGCGAAAACCCATCTGCTGACGCCGATGATGGCGATCAACAAGGCGCATCTGATCATGCTGCGCGAACAGAAGCTGATCACGGAGGACGAAGCGAAGGCGATTGCCCGCGCCCTCACTGCCATCGACCTGGACGGGCTGCGCCGCTCAGCCTATACCGGACAGTTTGAAGATTTGTTCTTTCAGGTAGAGAGCCGTCTTTTGGAGCTGGCCGGGGACGTGGCCGGCAATCTGCACCTGGCCCGCAGCCGCAACGACATGGGCGTCACCATCTACCGCATGGTGCTGCGCGAGAAGCTGCTGGCCACGCTGGCTTCGGCACTCTCTCTGAAAGAGCATTTGCTCCTGTTTGCGCAAGAACACACCGAGACGGTGATGATCGGCTACACCCACACCCAGCAGGCGCAGCCGACGACGATGGCCCACTACATCACGGCCGTGGCTGACTCGCTGTCGCGGGACATCCGCCGCCTGATCAGCGCCTACCGCACCTGCAACCGCAGTCCCATGGGAGCGGCGGCGCTGACCACCTCGGGTTTTCCCATCAGCCGGGAGCGAATGCGGCAGCTGCTCGCCTTTGACGAATTGGTGGAGAATTCCTACGACGCGATCGGCGGGGCGGACTACCTGGGCGAAACGGCGGCCGCCGTGCAGGTGGCGGCAATCAACCTGGGGCGGACGGTGCAGGATATGCTGCAGTGGTGCACGCAGGAGTTTGACGTGCTGAAAGTGGCTGACCCGTATGTTCAGATCAGCTCGATCATGCCGCAGAAGCGCAATCCTGTCTCGTTTGAACACATGCGCTCCATGCTATCGTCCAGCGCGGGCAACGCCGCTGTCGTCTTGACGATGATGCACAATACGCCGTTTGGCGACATCGTTGACACGGAGGACGACATGCAGCCGTACGCCTGGCGCAGCCTGTCCGTCCTGGAGCAGATGTACCGCCTGATGGCCTGTGTGGTCGGCACGATGGACGTAAACAAGGAGGGGCTGCTGGAACGGACCAAAGGCAGTTTCGCCACGGTGACGGAACTGGCCGACACGCTGGTGCGCATCGACCGTCTGTCCTTCCGCACGGCGCACCACATCGTCAGCCGCGTGGTGAAGGAGGCGGCGGCCCAAGGGCTGCGGGCGGACCAAATCAGCCTCGAGCTGGTCAATCAGGCCGCTTTGGCTGTCATTGGACGGACGCTGACGATTACGGACGAGCAGCTTCGTCAGGCGCTCGATCCGGTATATTTCGTCGCCGTTCGCAAGCTGCCCGGCGGACCCAATGCGGACGAAATGAAGCGGATGATCGGCGAACGAAAGCAGTCGCTGCAGGCAGAAATGGCCTGGCTGAAGCAGGCCCGCGAGGCGTGCGACCAGGCGATGCGCTATTTGGATCAGGTCATGGCCGAATGGAGTGAACGGAAATGACAGCGGTACACATTCCCCTGCTGGCCGTGGACGGCGGCGGCACGAAATGCCTCGCTGTTCTGACAGACCGGTCCAAGCGGACGTTGGGTGCGGGACGGGCGGGTTCCTGCAACTACCAGGGGATTGGCAGGGAAGCGGCCGCGCGGGAACTGGCGGCCGCAATCAGCCAGGCGCTGAATGAGGCGGCGGGGCGGCTGCCGACAGCCGCTCCCCACGACAGCATGAGCCGTACAGCATGGGAGATTGAGTGCGCCGTATTTGGCCTGGCTGGATTGGATACAGAGCACGACCGGCAGGTGATCACGGGCATGGTCCGCGACGTCCTGAAGATGCTGCGGATTCGCGTCCGCCACCTGATCGTGGAAAACGACGGCTTTGCCGCCCTGCTGGGAGCGACCAACGGAGAGCCGGGCATTCTCGTGATCGCCGGGACCGGCTCGATCGCGTTCGGGGTGAACCGGGCGGGCGAGACGGCGCGCGCAGGCGGATGGGGTCACCGCGTCGGCGACGAGGGCAGCGGGTACTGGATCGGCAAACAAGCGATCATGGCTGTATTGAAAGCGGCGGACGGCCGCGGTGAGCCGACGCTGCTGGAAAGCCTGCTGCTGCCGCATCTGGGGCTCGACCGGGTGGAGGAACTGTTTAACTGGACGTACGGCCCGGACTACTCCGTGGAAAAGGTGGGCGAACTGTCGCCGTTCGTCAGCCAGGCGGCCGACTCGCAGGATCGGGTGGCCGCGTCAATTCTCAAGGCCGCCGGCGAAGAGCTGTTTCTCGCCGCCCGCGCCGTCATCGAGCGGCTGCGGATGAAAGAGCAGCCGTTCAAGATGATCCTGCAGGGAGGCGTGCTGCAAAACGACGAGCGCGTCCGCCGCATCGTCATCGAGCACGCCCGCCGCTACACGCCGCAGGTGACCATCGACAAGGCGCAGAACGATCCGATCTTCGGTGTTATTGCCAAAGGGTTGGCCTATCTGGAGAAACGGGCCGGCGAGAGGGAGGTGTGATCGTGAAACGACTGATGTTTGTCTTTCCCCATCCCGACGACGAATCGTTTGCCTGCGGCGGGACGCTGGCCAAATGCAGCGAGGCCGGACAGGAGACCTGCCTGATTTGCGTCACGTCCGGCTGCAAGGGGCGTTCCGGCCCGTTTGCGCTTGACAGCCGGGAGGCGCTGGCCCGCCACCGCGAACAGGAGCTGGCCAAAGCGGCGAACATCCTCGGCATTACGCGGCTGGAGCTGTACCGCTATCCCGACGGCGGGCTGGCCGAAGTGGATCCCCGCGAACTGGCCGGACGGCTGGCGTCCGCCATCGTGGAGTGGAGGCCACACGTGGTGGTCACGTTTCCCCCCGACGGGGTGACGGGCCATCCCGACCACATCGCCGTCTGCCGCGCGACCGGCATGGCGGTGGAGCAGGCGGAGCAGGTACTGCCGCCAGACGATTGGCCCGATCTGTACTTCGTCTCCATCCCGCACTACTACGACCATTGCCCGGACAAAGGACCGGCGCCCGCCGTGCCGATCACCGGCAAGGTGGACATCACCCGCTACCGCGACCGCAAAGGGGAGGCGCTCCGGGCCCACCAAAGCCAGGTCTATTCCGTCAACCGCGCCTACCCCGGCGTCATGGAGGGAGACTACGGGGTGATCGGCTGCTACGAGTATTACACGCTGGTCCGTTCCGGCGGCCGCCCCGTGAAGCCGGTCGCGCCGGAGAACGGGATTCCGGTGATGGAGTTGTAGCGCATGCGAATTCGCAGGACGTTTGAGCGATAGCAAAACAGCCTAAGGTGGCATACTGCCGCGTTAGGTTGTTTTTTTGTTGGTATGGAAAAAACGAAAGAAACATCTGAATGAGGAGGCATCAGGGATGTAGTATTCTTCCGCGTCTGGGTTAACAGGCAAAATATTCAAAAATATCTAACATGTTAAATAAAAAGAAAGGATTACCGATAACAAACATGTGGTTATTTTTAACATGTTTGGAGGTTTTGTGTTTGAGAGGAAGAATGAAACGATTTTTTGTTCAACTTGTCGTTGCGGCCATGCTGGTAACTGGTGTGGTGCCATCCGTTACCCCCTGGGAAACGGCTTATGCAGAAGAGATGACACCTACCCAAGAAGTGATGCATCCGGGACAATCGGCATCCGCAGAACAGATGCCGCCTTCTGCCAGCGAGTCAGAGGTCGAACTGGTGGAAATGAAGCCTTCTCATTCAAAAGTAACCTTGAAAGAAGGAGAATCGACAAACGTCCAGATAACCGCACGTTGGTCGGATAAAACGCTCCATGATGTTACAAAAAAGGTGACCTGGAAGTCAGATAACGAATCGGTGGTAAAAGTCAAACGGGGAAAACTGACGGGCCTCTCCAAGGGGAGCGCCGTCGTCACCGTGACATACAAAGGCAAAGACACAAATATCTCGGTAGAGGTAGTAGCTAACGGCGAAAAGGAAAAATATTCGGAAGCGGTGGCGGATGAACACCAACCCGAATCACCCGTAAATGAGCAAGAAGATCAGATACAGGCGGACGAATCTCAAGGCGAAGAACAAGTGGATGCGCAACCGCAACGAGAAGTCCGCGCCGTCGACAAGTTTGAAGTGACGGTGGAAAAGGGCGAAACGGTCGTTTTTGTCAACATTTCACCGAAATACAGCTATTCCATTACGACAAACGGCTCCTCGTCCAACAACCGAACCTACGACTATGCCGTTTACAAGAGTGACGGGAGCGTGATGAATCAAGATACGGATTCCACAGTGACGAGCAAGACCGTACCGGCCGGAGGGAAACTGGTCGTCACCGTAACCGGCAACCCCATGGTTTTTAAGGGCTCAACCGAATATTTCACGTACTCCACAAGTATGATACCCGCCCTGTTTCGTAAGACGCTGCGAAAAGGGGAAACCATCGCTGTCCTAAATACGGGAGGCAGCAGCGAATCGATTCTCGCGAGCGGATCATCTACTCAGAAATACAGCTATCAGGTGTTCAAAAGCGACGGAAGCGTATACGCTGAAGCGTTTGATTCTTCCGCCAAAACGCCTATTATCCCTGCTGGTGGAAAACTGGTGGCCGAAGTGACGACCAGTCAACCAGTAACCTTTGCCGGTTACTACGAAATTTTCCAGGTAGAAGAAACAGGCGGAGCTGTATTGGTGAACGAAACGGTTTCCAAAGGGAGAACTTTCGTCTTTGTCAACCAAAGCGGAGACAGCCAAAAGGTGAATATCGACGCTTCAAAGACGGACAAACGCACGTACGATTTCGCCATTTACAATCAGGACGGCACTGGGAACGACTTTGATAAAGACGCATCCACCACGTATAAAACAGTTCCCGCCGGCGGGAAGTTTATCGTTACGGTAACATCGGAAAATCCGGTGAACTTCCAGGCGTTCCAATCGGTATTTACTGGAACTGAGAGTGACAAACCGGCTTTGTTCGAAAGGACCGTTTTTAAGAACCAGACGATCAGCATCGTCAACTCGAGTACAAAGAGCACAGCCATCTCGGCACAGGGTTCGTCCGCTCGCAGGTTTAGTTATGAATTGTGGAAAAGCGACGGGACGGTTTCCTCCCGCATTTTTGACACACAAGCCACCAGTGTGACGATACCGGCGGGCGGAAAGATGGTGGCCACGGTCACCTCGGATGACCCGATCATGTTTTTCGGGTACGAGGAGATTTTTCGGGAAGAAGAGCCGTCGGACGCTTTGCTAGTGAAGACATTGCAGCCGGGGGAAAGCTATGTTTTTGTCAATAAAAGCGACAAGATCCAAAAAATTGATATAGATGGCGCAACTTCATCTCCGAGCACGCGGATTTACGATTACGCGAAATACAAAAGCGACGGTACGGAGCAAGAGCAGGACAGCGATGCCGAAGCGTCCTACAAATTGGTCCCGGCAGGCGGCAGGCTGGTGGTGACGGTCACAGCCGATCACCCCGTCACCTTTAAGGGGTTTGCCTCAGCCTTTGAAGGGTACGAAATTCCTTTCCCTGCCTTGTTGAAAAAGACCGTGTCCAAAAACGAAACGATTGCCATAGCCAATACGAGCGCCGACAGCGCAAGTATCATGACGACCGGTTCGTCTCGGCAGAAGTTCAGTTATCAGATTTGGAAAAGCGATGGAACCCTGTACAGGCAAAACCACGACTCTGCGGGAACGGCCTTGACGGTACCGGCGGGGGGGAAGCTTGTGGCTTCCGTCACCACGGATGAGCCGGTAACGTTTGCGGGGTACTATGAACTTTTCCGGGAAGAGACGGCCGAGACAATTTTGCTTACCAAAACCCTGTCCAAAGGGCAATCGCATGTGTTTGTCAACAAGAGCGTGGACATCCAGGAAGTGGCGATGGATGCCTCTTCCTCATCGGCCCGTACGTTTGATTACGCGATCTATAATGCGGACGGAGACGGTTACGCGCAACAAAGGGATGCAACCGGTTCGAGCAAGACTGTTCCTGCGGGCGGAAAGCTGGTCGTGACGGTGACTTCCGAGGATCCCGTCACCTTTAACGCGTTCCGTTCCTGGTTCGAAGAGCAGGACAGTAAACAACCAGCGTTGTTTAAACAGTCGATTTACCCGGGCGAAACGTATGCTTTTGTCAACACGAGCCAGTGGACCAGTTCTGTTGATATTGAGGGAACCGGACGAAAGGTCTCCTATCGACTGTATGACCAAAACGGCGCACTGATCCGCGAAAACACCGACTCGGTTGCCAATACCCTTTCCACACCGGCACAAGGGAAACTGGTCGTCACGGTAACGGGAGATAGTCCAGTCGTGGTATCGGGGTACCATGAACACTTTATGGTCCAGGCCGGAGAGGGATCGAGCCTCTCTTTTACAGACATCGCTGTTGATTCCTTTGCGGATGTGAACAAAGGACAAGGAGAGGCGGCTTACTTCAAATTTACAACTGGTAAAACCGGGCTCTATCGCCTGTTTACGTCTCCGTACCAAGGGAACGGGGCGGAAGCGGATACGATTCTTCGCCTCTATGCCGATCCGCTGCTGCAAAACGAGATTGCGCTAAACGACAACCACGACGGTCCGTACGGAAAGCTGTTCTCCAAAGTGGAAGCAATCCTGCAAGGAAACACGACCTACTTCGTGAAAGTGGAACCGGGTGCCAACAGTGTAGCCGTCACAACCCGTTTGACAGTGGAAGCTGATTTGGACCACTCCCGGGAGACTGCTACACCAGCGGAGTGGGACGAAATCTACACGGATCGACTGTCGTCTCCGTATGACGTGGATTACTTCAAGCTCGCGCTGGATGAGCTGGCGGACATGAACCTTTATGTAACCGCAAATGTGCTCATCTTAGAGGATAAGGACGGGAACCCGCTCAAAACGTTTTACGCCAATCAGGAGGACACGCTATTTATCCCGGAAGAGACAGGGACTTATTACGCCAAGGTGATTTGGGACAATGGCAGTCCTGACGAAAGATCTGCCCGAGTGACAAAAAGAGCTGTTCCTGAAATAGGCGGAGGCTACCGGGCAGGGTTTCATCACGTGGAAAGAGTCTCCAAGTATGGTGTAGTAGACAGTACCCCCGGATTTCAAAAGTCTGTCACGTTACGATGGAGATTCTACGAAGGTCATCCTCAGGCGGTTATTAAGGTGAAGCGGTCAGGTTCCAACCTCGTGGTATACGAAGAAATTCGGACTAATCTGCCGGCCAAAACCTATCTGTATTTCACATGGGACGGGCGGGTGAATCAGCCGAATGCAGGCTCGTATGCCGAGAATGGTATGTATAAGGTAGAGATTATCGCAACAGACGCTCCTGCATATCCTATTCACTCCTGGATTTCAGTAAGAAATACAACAGATCCTGAGGAATACGATTTGCAAGTTTTAATTGATCAATATAACCGGACGATTCAGGCAGAGAAAATTAAACGCATGCAGGAATACTTGATCAAGATGCAATTCTATGATGGTCCGGTTTCCGGCCAGTATAACGAAGAGTTCCTCCACAGTGTCATCGCTTACGAAGCAACATTGAACAAGTGGAGCACTCATGTTGCACGTGATGTATACGAACGTGGGCTTGGCTATTTAAATGAAAGAGGAGAAGTAACTGATCGTTTGCTGGGGTATGCGTATGTGGATGTCTCTTTGGGGCGAGATAAGTATAACAGTTTAACAGAATTATTCTTAGCTGGCGATCAGGAAATTTTTACGGTTTTATGGGAAGCCCGTAAAGGACCACTTGTAGCAAGCATGGCTTTCTTTAAAAAGGGAGGAAAAATAACTAAGGAAGCAGTTAAACTCATAAATGAAACCCCAAAAGTAAATATTCCTTTTAAAGATATTATTTTTAATAACAATCAATTAGGTACGAAATGGGGGAAACATAGATTCGACTACCCGGAATTAAATAACTATGAAGAATACAAGAATTTTGCGAACGATATTTTTAAAGTACATGATAAAGTAGTTCGTGATGAGAAAGCGGGAGAGATTTACTTTATTCGAGGAAATAATTTGTTGCGGGTTAAAGAGAATGGTGAATTCGTTAGTCTTTACCCTGGTGCTTTTTCGGATAGGGTTCTACGCTTACTAGACTGAGGTGATCGAATGGGGGCCCAATTAAACGTAACCCTCTATACAAGGAGGGGTATCGAATTTTCAGAATGTAACAAGATGCTTCGCAAAAACAATGTCATTTGCGACATTATCGAGATCGAAATCATCGAGGATTGGGAATATCATCATCAACATTTCTTATCTCCAGATACCGACCTTGCCCTGTTGCATGAACATATCGAGCAGGGAAAGATTTGCTTTGTTCGCTGCATGGTAAACCAATCGGTACATGGAGGGTGCTACGTACAAAAGAACAACGGCATCTACGAGCTTTCTGCATGGTTCGATCTGGACCGATATCCGGAATTGGATGTAGATCATGTGTCGGAGAGAAATCGCTGGTTTTATGAAAGACTTTCCAGAGAAATTAGCAGTCTGGTAGAAAACAAAGATTTTGTGATTGGCGGTGTTGGCGTCGAGACAACCATCACCTATACAGACAATGTGAAGAGGATGATTGAGAATAGTTACAACGTTATCCGATGGTTTTTACCATTCTCTTTTGGCGAACCAAATATCGGTTATCGAGAAGAGAAAAAATTCAATTTGTACATGCTGGATAAAGTAGAGTAAATCAAATCCCCAACAACTAACAAGTTCAGCGGTCTGTAAGCGGCTGGTCGAGCACGGAAGGAATCATTCTCGGCTGTACGGAGGATCGGGCTGTTGATCTGACAGGAGGACACCCCCACGATGGACCGATTTGCCAAGACACCGGACCCACCCTATTACGCCGTCATTTTCACGTCGCAGCGAACGGAGGGAGAGAACGGCTACGGCGAAATGGCCGAGCGCATGGTGCGGCTTGCTTCCGGGCAGCCGGGCTTTCTCGGCGTCGAGAGCGTGCGTGACGGGTCCGGCTTCGGCGTGACCGTCTCCTACTGGTCGTCTCTGGAGGCAATCCGCGAGTGGAAGCGTCATGAGGAGCATCGGGCCGCCCAAGAGAAAGGAAAAACCGTCTGGTACGAACACTACGTCACCCGCATCTGCAAAGTGGAGCGGGACTATGCCCTGGACAGCTTGCGGTAACATAAAAATGGCCCCAGCGAAAATCAAATACCAGTTTCAGCCTGTCAAAAGACGTGGTACCCTGATGAAAAGGGACTGCGTCTTTTTGGTAAGCGATGCCCATGCTGCGCCGAAAGAGAGCGTCTCTGTCGGGAGGAGGGAGCATGATGATCGACAGGCTGGATCATCTCGTGTTGACCGTCCGGGATGTGGAGGAGACCTGCCGTTTTTACGAACGGGTGCTGGGGATGAAAGTCGTCACCTTTGGCGGGGGCAGAAAGGCGCTGCAGTTCGGCCGTCAAAAGATCAACCTGCACCAGGCGGGCCAGGAATTTGAACCAAAGGCGCATCACCCCGTTCCCGGCTCGGCCGACCTCTGTTTGATCGCGTCCGTCCCGCTGGAGGAAGTGATCCGACATCTCCACGACTGCGGAGTTGCGATTGTGGAAGGGCCGGTGGAGCGGACGGGCGCGACGGGGAACATCCTGTCCGTCTATTTCCGCGATCCCGACCACAATCTGCTGGAGGTGTCCCGCTACATAGGGAGTTGACCATCAGGAACGAAATGATCGAAACGATGCGACGGAACAGGCGGAGCCGAGTGGGAGAACGCCTGGGCGTCCGTTCGTTCCCGGCTGGCGGTACAGGGGGGAGCGGCTCTCTCCCCATGGAAGCGCCATCATGAAAAGGAGGGCGGCGAGTGAACCAGAAAGAACCGACGCATCACCATTCTCTGTCCGTTACCGGAATTGCCGACGCGCTGCGGCAGCGCCAGCCCGGCATCATGGGAGAGAACAGCCTGGGCCGCTTCAGCGTGCTGGTGCCGCTGGTGGAGCGGGAGGACGGAACGTTGGCCGTGCTGTTTGAAAAGCGGGCGCGCACGATGCGGCGGCAGGCCGGCGAAATCTGTTTTCCGGGAGGGCGGGCCGAAGAGGGAGACGCCTCCCCGTGGGAGACGGCCCGGCGCGAGACGAGCGAAGAACTGGGGCTATCCGCCGAACGCATCCGCCAGGTCGGGACGCTGGATACGATGGTGACGCCGTTTGCCTGCATCTACCCGTTCGTCGGGCAGATCGACTCGCTTGCGGGCATGTCGCCCAATCCGGCCGAAGTGGAAGAGGTGTTTTGCGTGCCGCTGCAAACGCTTGCCGCCACCCGGCCCGAGGCGTACCCGGTGAAGATGAAGGTGGAGCCGGGAGCGGACTACCCCTATCATCTGATACCGGGCGGCAAGCGGTATCCGTGGCGGACCGGCACCGTCCACCACTTGTTTTACCGGGTGGAGGGACGCGTGATCTGGGGGCTGACCGCGCGGATTCTGGAACATTTTCTGGAACTCTTGGGCCCGGATGGCGAAGGCCGATCCGGAAAACGCTGATTCTGAATGGGGAAGGAGCGTGTCATTCATGTGGCCAACAAACGCGGTAACCCAACGACTGCATGTGCAGTGGCCGTTTATCCAGGCCCCTATGGCGGGCGGGGCGACGACACCCGAGTTGGTCGCCGCCGTTTCGGAGGCGGGCGGACTGGGCTCCCTCGGGGCGGGGTACATGAGCGGCGAGCAGATCCGCAGCGCGGTTCGCGCCATCCGTCAATTAACCGACAAACCGTTTGCGGTCAACCTGTTTATCCCGGAGGAGGTCACCGGCGACATGCGTCCGGGCGAAAACGTCCGGCATCTGATGAACGAAGCGCGGCGGCGGCTGGGCATCCCCGAAGACCCGGAAGTCGGCCGGTTTGCCGAACCGTTTGAAGAGCAGATGGCGGCGGTGCTGGAGGAGGAGGTCCCTGTGTTCAGCTTCACGTTCGGCATCCTCGAGCAGCGCTGGATGGCGGAGCTGAAGCGGCGAGGGGTCACGGTGATCGGCACCGCCACCACGGTGCGCGAAGGCGTGGCGCTGGAGGCGAGCGGCGTCGACCTGGTGGTCGCGCAGGGCAGCGAGGCAGGCGGGCATCGCGGCTCGTTTTTGCCCGATTCCCCCGACAACCTGATCGGCTTGATGGCCCTGGTGCCGCAGTTGGCGGACAGGCTGAATATCCCGGTCATTGCCGCCGGCGGCATCATGGACGGGCGGGGGATCGCTGCCGCGTTGGCACTGGGGGCAGAGGCTGTACAGGTGGGCACGGCGTTTCTGGTCTGCACGGAGAGCGGCGCCCATCCGCTGCACAAACAGGCGATCCTGGAGGCAGGCGATGACCAGACGGCGCTGACGATCGCGTTTTCCGGCAAGCCGGCGCGGGGCGTCTGCAACCGGTTCATGCGCGAGATTGCCCCGTACCGGGATGAAGTGCCGCCCTATCCGGTGCAAAACGCCTTGACCCGCGACATCCGGCAGGCCGCGGCGAAACAGCGCGAGCGCGACTACCTGTCGATGTGGGCTGGCCAGGGGAGCGGTCTCTCCCGCCAGATGGACGCGGGGACGCTGATGCGCCGTCTGGTTGAGGAAACGGAACAGGCGATGGCACGTTTCGCCGGCCGGACGTAAATGGCATCACGGCCGGGATCGCGGCCGTCGAAGGCTCCCGCACGTCCCCCGCGCGGCGGTGAGCAGCATACGGACAGATGAGATGAAATCATTCATGCGGGAGAAGGGAAGGGTGGCACACCTTGGGCATGCTGCGCATCGTTCTGTTTGTGCTGTCGTCGCTTTTGCTCCTGTCATGCTCCAATTCCGAGCGGACGCAGCCGGGCATGCTGCACATCGAATCTGTCGATTTGTTCGCCGGAGATGCCCAAAAATTCAAACCGTTCCTGGGAGACATGTCAGGGGCCGTCAAAGTGTCCTACGAAGGAAAGAAAGAGACGATCCGGGCTGTGGTTGAGGTGTGGGAAAACGGCGTCAAAACGGACATTGGGCAGGCGTTTGACACAATGACCCGCGCGTCAACCAATAACAGGCATTACGACGGCCAGTTTCTCATCTCCGTACGAGAGTCGGACGCCAACAACGAAGCCAGCACGCGATACGTGGTCACTTCCGCTTTTGCCGACGACAGCGAACAGTCCAGCGTCCGGACGGAACTGGACGCCGGGCGTAAACATATGGCAAGAGGGCTGATTCAACTTCACGACAGTGTACAGGTTTCGGAAGGGGAACAAGTAGCCGTCTGGGGCATGCAGGCGACGGATGAAAACGCCATGCACGTGATGGATTTCTCCCCCGAGCGGCTAAAACTGGCAAAGTGGGCGTTGATTGTCAAGCTGTCGACCGTCGATGGCACCGAGGTTGAAAAATAGATCGTAATGCTGTTCGCCAGAGTGCTGACGGAACCCCGTCGGGAACCTCGCCTCTATCGGCGCATTATGTGTTCGGCTGGCGGGGTGATTGCGATACAATAGAGGGGGAACGAGCATGAACGAAATTCGTGTCAGAGCCCTGGTCGAGTCGGACCGGCTGTGGCTGGGCGGCTTTCTCCGTGAGCATTGGGGCAGCTCAAACATGGTGTACGGCCACGGACTGCAGGTGTTTGCCTGTGACGAGCTGCCCGGATTTGCCGCTTTCTGCGGCGAGGAGCTTGTCGGGCTGGTGACCTACGCTGTCGCCGACGGCCAGCTGCAGGTGGTCTCGCTGGACAGCGTGAGGGAAGGCATCGGCGTCGGCACCTCCTTGATGCTGGCGGTGGAACGGGTGGCGCGCGACAGCGGAATGGATCGCGTTTGGCTGTTGACGACCAACGACAACCTGAATGCCCTGCGCTTTTACCAAAAGCGGGGGTACGTACTGGTCGCTGTCCACCGCAATGCTGTGGAGCAGGCGCGTCGGCTCAAGCCGCAAATCCCGACCGTTGGCAGTGACGGCATCCCGCTGCGCGACGAGATTGAGCTGGAAAAGCGGCTATCGCCGTAGCCGCGCGGCATCGCTTGAGAGCGCCGGCAGGCACCTGCGGCCATCATCCGACCGGGCGGCAGCACGCGATGAAGCAAGACAGCAGATGGAGGGATGGAGGATGAAGCAAGCATTTGCCCTGCGGGGAACGGTGGTCACAGGCGGCACGTGCGTGGCTGACGGCCTGGTCGTCGTGGACGGCGGCACAATCGCCTACGCGGGAACGTCAGCCGGGTACGCCGGACCGCTGCCGGAACGGGTGGAGACGGTGAAGGACGGCTGGATTTGCCCGGGGTTCGTCGACATACACATGCACGGCATCGCCGGCTGCGACACGATGGACGGGACGCCGGAGTCGCTTATGACGATCTCCCGGGCGCTGGCCCGATTCGGCGTCACGTCGTTTTTGGCGACGACGATGACAGCCCCTTACGCGGAGTTGGAAAAGGCGATCCGCAACATCGCCGCGGTCAGCCGAGCCGGGACGGAGGGAGCGGCTGTCGCGGGCATTCACCTGGAAGGGCCGTGGATCAATCCGCGCTACAAAGGGGCGCAAAACGAGGCCCACATCGTCGCACCCAAATTGGCGGAGGTGCGCCGGCTGTACGAGCTGGCAGACGGACTGCTGAAGGTGGTGACGATCGCGCCGGAGCAGCCGGAAGCGCTGGAAGCGATCCGCTGGCTGAAGGAGCAGGGGGTCATCGTCTCCGCCGGGCATACCGGGGCCACGTTTGCCCAGGCGCAGCATGCGGTGGAGTGCGGCGTGCAGCACTTTACCCACTGCTTCAACGCCATGACGGGACTGCACCACCGCGAGCCGGGGGTGGTCGGTGCGGCGATGGTGCACGAACAGTTGAGCACGGAGCTGATCGCCGACGGAGAGCATGTGCACCCGGCCGTGATGCGCATTTTGTATCGGCTGAAGTCGTTTGGGCGCCTGGCCCTGGTCAGCGATTCGATGCGGGCGGCGGCGCTCGGCGACGGCGTGTACGACCTGGGCGGCCAGGCAGTGCACGTGCGGGGAACGCAGGCCAAACTGGCGGACGGCACGCTGGCCGGCAGCATTTTGACACTCAACCGGGCGGTGCAGAACATGGTGACCCTGTGCGGCGTGCCGCTGCCGGAAGCGGTCGCCATGGCGTCCCAGACACCGGCGGAGATCGTGGGCCTGGGCGGGCAAAAAGGGCGCCTGGAGGCGGGGTGCGACGCGGATATTACCGTGCTGAACCTGTCGTACGGAGTGGAGGCCACCTATGTAATGGGCAGACAGGTGTACCGCGCACAGGCGTGATCAATGGCACAAAAGACTGTCCCGTGGGGGATGGCACCGTCCAGCGGGGGTGCCGTCTGACACAGCATGAGCATCATCTGCTGCTGCATCGGCGCAGCAGATCCGAATCGCGAATAAAGGAATGGCAGGCAAAAGGGGGAGGGTGGTCTCGTGAAGTACGCGGTCGTATGTGCCGGGCTATGGCTGACCTGTTTGGCGGCCGGACTGTATTTCGGCTATTGGAACACGTTTGCTGTCGTCGGCGGAGCGGCGTGGCTGTTCAGCGCGGTCTGTTCGGGAGCGCTGCTGAGCGGCGACCGCATTCGCGCCAACTACGCGACGGAAACGGCGGAGGATCGCAAGCAGCGGCAGAAATGGGCGGGACGCTTGTTTCTGTTCGGACTCCCTTTTGTCGTGACGGCCATTTTCCTGTTATGGTCTACACGCTGAGCGAAGCAGCACGAGTCTGCTTCGCTCTTTTTTCATGCCAAGTCGCGGCGCCCATCAGCGATTCGAGCGCGTCACGGAATCATCCACGACAGGACGTTGGATTGCAGGAACGTGATCAGGCCGACCAGCACCACCAGGATGATGCTGTGCTTCAGCGTAAAGCGGACGAGGTCGGCCTCCTTGCCGGCCAACCCGACGGCGGCGCAGGCGACTGCAATCGATTGCGGCGAGATCATCTTTCCGGTGACACCCCCGCTGGTGTTGGCGGCAATCGCCAGGACGGGATCAACCCCCAACTGCGTGGCCGTCACTTTTTGCAAATGTCCGAACAGCAGGTTGGACGACGTGTCGGAACCGGTGATAAACACGCCGAGCCACCCGAGGAACGGCGCAAAGAATGGAAACAGCACGCCGGTTGAAGCCAGCAGGGTCCCCAGTGTCGTGCTCATGCCGGACGCATTGGTCACGTAGGCAAACGCGACAACCGAGGCGATGGTCACGATCGGGAAGCGCAGTTCGTGCAGCGTTTCGGCAAAAGTGGAACACCAATCTTTCCAGGATATCCTGACGATGAACTTGGTCACGACAGCGGCGACCAGGATCGATGTGCCGGCAGCAGCCAGCAGTTCCAGCTTGAACACGGCGGCCATCGGGTTGCCGGCGGTGTCGATAATCAGCTTGTGCAGGCCGGGGACTTCCGGCGTAAAGGTAAGCAGCTTCCCGAGCGGATTAAGCAGGTTCAGCAGGGGATTGCTCCCCTCGTATGTGCCGAGCAGGGCCTTTTTGACAGGGGGGAGTCCCCAGAGAAAGATGAAGACGGTAAGCATGACAAACGGCGACCACGCCTTGACTACCTGCAAAGAGGAATGCTTTGGGCCGGCGTGCCCTGCTGAAGCGGCAGCGGCCGCCAGTTCAAAGGAGGCCTGCTCGGCGGAAAAGCGAAACACCTGCTTGGGCTTCCAGACTTTCAGAAAGAGCGCCAGCGCCACGATGGAGACGAGCGCGGACAGGATGTCGGGCAGTTCCGGTCCCAGGAAGTTGGACGTGAGGTACTGGGTAAGCGCAAACGAGACGCCGGAGACGAGAATCGCCGGCAGGACCTCCACCGCTTTTTTTACCCCTGCCATGATGACGATCAGGTAAAACGGCACGAAGGCGGAGAGAAACGGAAGCTGCCGCCCGACCATCTTGGAAATCTCCATCGCGGGCACCCCTGTCGGCCCCTCCACGGCGAGGATGGGAATGCCGATCGCGCCAAATGCGACGGGTGCAGTGTTGGCAATCAGACAGAGGCCGGCGGCGTAAAGCGGGTGAAAGCCCAGACCGACCAGCAGTGCGGCCGTGATAGCCACCGGAGCGCCAAAGCCGGCCGCCCCCTCCAGAAACGCGCCAAATGAAAAAGCGATCAGCAGCACCTGCAATCGACGGTCTTCGGTAATCGACACGACAGAGGCGCGGATCAAATCAAACTGGCCCGTCTTCACCGTCAGCTTGTACAAAAACACGGCACAGATGATGATCCAGCCAATCGGCAGCAGGCCGTAAACAGCTCCCTGAACCGACGACATGACCGCCATCCGGACCGGCATGCCGTAGACCAATACAGCGACGAGCACGGCCAGGAGCAGCGTGGTGATTCCGGCCACGTGCCCTTTCATGCGCTTGATCGCCAAGGCCCAGAAGAAGTACAGAATCGGGACGAGTGCCGCCAGGGCCGAGAGTACGATACTCCCATTGAGGGGAGCGACTGTTTGTGTCCACGTCATGGAAAAACACCCCGTTTCTACATGAGTTCAAAGCAGGAAGCACGACAAAGTAATAAGGTCACCTGATGAATTGGTGGTTGAGAGTCCGTTCCGTCACGAGCGTACTGTATGCGAATCAAAGAAAGCGTTTGCAAAAACAGTAAGGCAAATGTCCGGCAGCGCCCTCCTTTCCGGTGGACATGAACGAGAGTCATTCGTCATGTAGTAAGGTCATCTGATGAATTTTTGGTGAATGATTACTTCGATTATAAAAAGCAGGAAAAAAAGATTCAAGAAAAATTTTGAATCTTTTGATCGGTTGACGCTGCAAAAAAACGGCACGAGCCCCCGCCCGTCCTAAAAAGGCGGAGCCGAGGGCTCGCTGCTCATTTGTTTTCCTTGGTCAAGGGCAGTTCGGATCGCTGCAGGTGTTTGGCCATCAGCTCCATCCCCCGTTTGGCGTCACGATTTTTGATCGCTTCCACCAGCTGTTTGTGCTCCTCGTACAGTTTCATGGCCGACTCGGTATGCAGCCACAGCTTTCGTATGTCCTGCATCGTGCGAAACAGGGAAGAGGAGAAGTTCTCGATCAGCGATTGCAGGATCGGGTTCTGCGTGCTGCGGGCGATGGCCAGGTGGAAGTTGACGTCGTAGAGGTGGCTGATCTCTTCGTTGCCCAGCGCTTCTTTCATCTGCTTGAGAATCCGCTCCAGCTCTTCGATGTTTTCGTCCGTGCGGTTGTATGCGGCCAGTTCCACACAACCGATCTCCAGAATCTTGCGCACCTGCATGATCTGCAGCAGTTCCACCTGCGGGTTGTTCAACTGCAGCATGGTTTCCGCTGATTGGAACGGGGCGCTTTTGACAAACGTCCCGCCGCCCTGCCGCGACTCGATCAGCCCCAGGGCCTTGAGGTGGCTCAACGCCTCACGGATGGTGGAGCGGCTGACGTGATACTGCTTGGCCAGATTTTCTATCGTATCCAGTTTGTCACCAGGCTTGAGCAGGCCGGATTCAATGATTCGCTGCAACTCTTCGGCGATAATTTCATAGCTTTTTTTATGCAGAAACATCCGGTTACCTCCATGGCAGTGATAATTCCACTCTACACTTTTTTCCTGAATTATGATAGTCTGGTGTAAATTCATCAGATAACCTGACATATTTTTGGTCAGGCATACCCAAGCGACGAACTGGAGGAGAAGCATGGATGAACGTCTCGCTCTTTGTCACCTGTTTGTCTGATGCCGTCTATCCCCGCGTGGGAGAAGCGGTGGCCCGCCTGTGCGCCAGGTACGGCATCCGGCTCCGCTTTCCCGACGGGCAGACCTGCTGCGGCCAACCCGCGTTCAACAGCGGGTACTGGGATGCGGCCCGAGACGCGGCCAAGACCATCATCGACGCGTTTGCTGAAAGCGATTTCGTGATTGCCCCGTCCGGCTCCTGTGTGGGAATGATTCACCATCACTATCCCGCGCTGTTTCAAGACGACCCGGTCTATTTGCAAAAGGCGGAATCGCTGATCGAAAAGACCTATGAATTTTCGCAGTTTTTCGTCAATGTTTTGGGGGTGACCGATCTGGGGGCGACCTTTCCGCACACGGTCACGTATCATCCGTCCTGTCATGCCAGCCGGCTGCTCGGCGTCAAGGACGAACCGCTGTCCCTCTTGTCCAATGTAGCCGGGCTTCGACTCGTTCCGCTGCCCTATGCCGAAGACTGCTGCGGATTCGGCGGGACGTTTTCGGTCAAGCTCCCCGACATTTCTCTGGCGATGGCGGCGGAAAAAGCGGAGCACGTGCTGGAGACGGAGGCGGAGGTCCTGGTCGGAACGGACATGGGCTGCCTGATGAACATCGGGGGCCGCTTGATGCACGAAGGCAAACAGGTGCGGGTGATGCACCTGGCGGAACTCTTGTACGAAGGGGTGAACAGCAGACGATGAGCGGACATCATACGGCTGATACCTTGGAGCAGCGGGCGAAAATCGCCCTGCGCGACCAGTTTTTGCGAAATGCCGTCAAGTTTACCACCAAGAAGCTGCGCACCGGCAAGCAGACAGCGGCGGACGAACTGGGCAACTGGGAAGCCTGGCGCGAACGCGGGCGACAGATCAGACTGCACACGATCGCCCATCTGGATTACTACCTGAGCCAATTTGTCGCCAACCTCAGGGCGGCGGGGGGATACGTTCACTTCGCGGCGGACGCCAGGGAGGCTGTCGACATCACCTTGCGCATCGCCAGGGCGAAACAGGCGAAATCGGTGGTGAAGTCCAAGTCGATGGTGTCTGAAGAACTGCACATCAACCAGGCGCTGGAGGCGAACGGGATCGAGGCGGTGGAGACCGATCTGGGAGAGTACATCATCCAGTTGGCCGGGGAAACGCCGTCCCACATCATTATTCCCGCGATCCACAAGAACAAAAGCCAGGTGGCGCAGCTGTTTTCCCAGGTGGCGGGAACCGATCTCCCGGCGGAAACGGCGATTCTTGCCGGATTTGCCCGCACCAAGCTGAGGGAGAAGTTTCTCGCCGCCGACATCGGCATGACCGGCTGCAACTTTGCGATTGCTGAAAGCGGTTCGATTGTGCTTTTTTCCAACGAAGGAAACGGCAGAATGGTCAGCACGGTGCCCAAGACGCAGATCACCTTCATGGGGATGGAGCGAATCATCCCCTCCTGGGAAGATCTCGAAGTGATGGCGACGCTGCTGCCCCGTTCCGCCACCGGCCAGAAGCTGACCGTGTACATGTCGGCGATTACCGGTCCGCGGCGCAGCGGAGACGGCGACGGGCCGGAAGAGCTGCACGTCATCATCATTGACAACGGGAGGTCCCGCCAACTGGGCGACCCGGAGTTTCAGGAAGTACTCAACTGCATACGCTGCGGTGCCTGCCTCAACGCCTGCCCGGTCTACCGGCACGTGGGCGGCCACGCGTACGGCTGGGTGTACAGCGGGCCGATCGGCGCCGTGCTCACGCCTCTGCTGAATGAAGACCGGACCAAGTGGGGAGAGGTGGCGAACGCTTCCAGTCTTTGCGGCGCCTGCTATGAAGCGTGTCCGGTCAAAATCCCCCTGCACGACATGCTGGTCTACATCCGCAGGAGAAATGTGGAGAGCGGACTGACCGCACCTGCGGAGAGGCTGGGGATGAAGGTGTTTCGACTGGCTGCCTCCAGTCGCCACGCGTTTCGGCGAACGATCAAGCTGGGGAGGATCGGACAGGCCGCGCTGCTGCGAAACGGCGTGATCCGCGCCAAGTGGGGCCCGTTCAAGGGATGGAACGCGGGGCGGGTGCTGCCGGGTTTGGCCGGGCAGTCTTTCCGCGAGCGCTGGTCCGCCCTGGAACAGGAGCTGCGTGATGACAGCACGGAGATGAGCGACGAGATTCGAAAACGGCTGCAGGATCAGCTCGAGCAAAGGAGGAAACGCTGATGAACCGCACTCTATCCCCAACCGGCCATGAGGAAATTGATCGGCTGCATCGCGAATCTCTGGAAAAGGAACAGGCATTCTTCGCGCGGATTGCAGAACGCCTGGGACGGCCGCAGCTCACCAAGCCGCCGCAGCGCACGGTAAAGGGAGCGCCCGATTTTTGGAACGATTATGCGCTGGACAGGGAGGACAACGTGGAGTTGTTCATCAAAAACTGGAAGAGTCTGGGTGGAGTTGCCAGGCGTTTTGCAGACACGGCCGCTCTCGGTCAATTTCTCGAAACGTTTGCCGCCGAGACAGGCGTGAAGCAGGTGATCCGTGCCGATCATCCGCTGCTGGAAGAGCTGCGGGTGGACGTCCGCATGAAACCGGCCGAGGTTCACGTCTGGAAAAAGGAGTCGGGCGAAAACGGCGGGCGTTCGCGCCTGTTGGAAAAGGCAGCCGACGCCGACCTGGGAATCGCCGTCGTCGACTTTGCCATTGCTCACACCGGTTCGGTGGTGATCGCCTCCGGGCCGTCTCAGGGCCGCTTGATCAGCCTGCTGCCCACTGCGTTCATGGGCATTGTGAAGGCATCCGCGATCAAGACGAAAATGGGCGAGGTGCTGCGCGAGATCGCCGCATGGAGCGGGAGCGGGCTGCCGGCGGGCATTCACTTTATCACAGGCCCCAGCCGTTCGGCCGACATCGAGAACGACCTGACGATCGGCGTGCACGGACCGGGGATCGTCTACGCATTGGTCCTCGACGACGAATAGTTAGGTATAAGTGTGGTCAGTAAACAAAAGCGGGTGTCTTCAACGGACGCCCGCTTTTGCGTTGGGGAAGCGGACAGGCGATAAAAAGCATTGTCGCCGCTGCGTGAACGACGGCCGCATCGTCTTGGTCCGGACTGGGCGCGTCAGAAAAGTGTTGACATCCTCGGATGCACAGGCGTATATTGAAAGCGTATACATGAAACCGGTTACATATGGTTGGATACTCCGATCATTCATTTTTTTCCAATCATGTGTAACCGGTTACAGATCAGATGACGACGGTGAAGCAGACATGGCGACGATTCGCGATGTAGCCAGACTGGCGGGCGTTTCCGTGGCGACAGTGTCCCGGGTGCTCAACCAAAACGGCTACGTGAACAAGGAAACGGAACAAAAAGTGCGCAGAGCGATTGAGCAGCTCAGGTACGAACCGAATGCGGTGGCGCGGGGCTTGGCCGGCAAACAGACAGGCACGATTGCCCTGATACTGCCCGACATCACCAACCCGTTTTTTCCCGAGATGGCCCGCGGCGTGGAGGACGCGGCACAGGCGCAGGGGTACACGGTGATTCTGTGCAACTCCGACGACCAGGGACAAAAGGAAAAGTCATACATCGAAATGCTCCGCAAAAAGTACATCGACGGCATCATTTTCGCCTCCAACACCCTGGGGCAGGAAGACGTGGAGCAGATGCGGAGCAACAACATTCCGCTGGTCGTGCTCGACCGGGCGCCCACTCGGCAGTTGTGCAGCGTGATCCGTTCACAAAACTACGAAGGGGCCAAACTGGCGGTCCGCCACCTGCTGGACGTGGGGTGCCGGAAAATCGCCCACATCTACGGCCCGCAGGAGCTGATCACGGCGAAAAAACGGCTGCTCGGCTACGAGGAGACGGTGATGCACTTCCCCTGGTACACGCCCAGCCTGATGGTGCCCGGCCACTTCCGCGTGGATGGCGGATTTGATGCCGTCAAGGAGCTGTTGAAGCGGCACCCGGACGTGGACGGCATTTTCTGCGGCAACGATCTGATGGCGGTCGGCGCGTTAAAAGCGCTGTACCAATTGGGCGTAAGAGTGCCGGAGGACGTGGCGCTGATCGGTTTTGACGGGATCGGGTTGACTGAACTGACCCAGCCGGAGCTGTCCACGGTGGCCCAGCCCATTTACGAGATGGGAGTGCTTGCGGCCAAAGTCTTGATGGAAACGATTGAGACCGGCGTGATGGAGCCAAGGCTGTACGAGCTGGAGGTCACCCTCGTTGCGCGGGAATCCACGAAAAGGAGAGCGGAAGCATGAACAAGATCCCTTCGATTGTCGTAATCGGCAGTTTGAACATCGACATCGTGGTGGAAGCGGACCGGCCGCCTCAAATGGGCGAAACGGTGTCCGGCAGCCAGGTGCATTTCATTCCCGGAGGCAAAGGTTCCAACCAGGCGGTGGCCGCTGCCCGGCTGGGAGCGCGAACAGCGATGATCGGGGCTGTCGGAGGCGATCCGTTTGGCACGGAACTGCTGCAATCGCTGCAGCGTGAAGGCATCGACACAAGCGCAGTCAAAACCGTAAGCGGGACGCACACCGGCGTTGCCTCAATCCTGCTGTCGCAAGGAGACAACCAGATTATCGTCGTCGCCGGGGCAAACGGTCACTGCACTCCGGCTGACATCGACCGGCACCAGGAGCTTGTCAGACAGGCGGACGCGGTGCTCCTGCAGTTGGAAATTCCGCTGGAGACGGTCCAGTACGCGGCGCAGACGGCCAAGCGGCTCGGCAAGGCGGTCGTGCTCAACCCGGCTCCGGCCCGGCCGCTGCCCGACGACCTGCTCTCCCATGTGGATGTGCTGATTCCGAATGAAACGGAGCTGTACCTTTTGGCGGAAGCGGACGAACGCACCGAGCTGGTCGATGCGATGCGCCGTCTGCAGGACAAAGGGGTGCGGACCATCGTCACCACGCTCGGCGCCAAGGGTGCGGCGTATCTGACAGAAGACGGAGCGTTTGGCCGCGTTCCCGGCCACAAGGTAGACGTGGTGGATACGACAGGAGCAGGCGATGCGTTCAACGCCGGATTTGCCTTTGCGCTTGCAACAGGCGAGACAGTGCCTGCGGCGGTGGCGTTTGCCGTCAAGGTGGGGGCGCTGGCCGTCACCAGGCTGGGGGCGCACGCCGGAATGCCGACGCTTGCACAGGTGCAGGAATTTGCCGCAGAGTAGGAGGACGCCATGAAAAAACAGGGGATACTCAACAGTGAATTGTCGGCGCTGATCAGCAGACTGGGACACACGGACCGGATCGTCATTTGCGATGCCGGCCTGCCGATTCCCGAATTCGTTCCGCGCATTGATCTGGCTGTGTTGCCGGGACTGCCGTCGTTCTTTGACGTGCTGCAGGCGGTCCTGATCGAGATGCAGGTGGAGCGGGTGATCTACGCGGAGGAATGGCAGCGGGTCAACCCGCAGGCCGTCCGGCGGCTGGAAGCGGAACTGCCCGGCGCCGAACGGGACATCGTCAGCCACGAAATGTTCAAGCAGCTGACCAGGGAAGCCCGGGCGGTGATCCGTACGGGTGAGTGCACGCCGTACGCCAACGTGATCCTGCAGGCAGGCGTCATCTTCTAAAGCGCGAGGCGAAGGGAGGGAGAGCGCATGAGTGACTACTTGTTGGAGATGAAGGAGATCAGCAAGTCGTTCCCCGGGGTAAAGGTGCTGGACGGGGTGATGCTCAACCTGAAGCGCGGCGAAGTGCTTGCGCTGATGGGCGAAAACGGGGCGGGCAAATCCACCCTGATGAAAATTCTCGGCGGCATCTACCAGCGGGACGGCGGCACGATTGTCGTCAAGGGGCAGACGCAGGAAACGATGACCCCCGACATCGCCGCCAAACGGGGCATCGCCATCATCCACCAGGAGCTGAACCTGATCCCGCACCTGTCCGTCATGGAAAACATCTTTCTCGGCCGCGAGTTTACCTACGGCAAAAGCGGGCTTGTCAACTGGTCCCGGATGCGGACGGAAGCAAAGCGCTGGCTGGAGCAGCTGGCGATCGACCTGGATCCGGCGACGCTGGTGGGCAACCTGTCCGTCGGGCAGCAACAGATGATCGAAATTGCCAAAGCGCTGTCGATGCAGGCGGATATCCTGGTGCTGGACGAACCGACGGCGGCGCTGACCAACCGGGAGATCGACGCCCTCTTTGAGGTGATTGCCGCCCTCAAACAGAAAGGGGTGGGCATGATCTACATTTCCCACCGCATGGAGGAGATTTTCCAGATCAGCGACCGGATCACGGTGCTGCGGGACGGCAAATACGTGGGAACAGTGACGACGGAACAGACCAACCTGGATGAACTGGTAAAAATGATGGTCGGCCGGGAAATCACGGATCGCTTCCCGAAAGTGGAAGTGAAGCCTGGCGAGGAACGGCTTCGCGTGGAGAACCTCACCGTCCGCGGCAAGCTGTCCGGCATCTCCTTTTCCCTGAGAAGCGGTGAGATTGTCGGCGTGGCCGGCTTGATGGGAGCAGGCCGCACCGAGATGGCCAAAGCGCTGTTCGGCGCGGAGAAGATGGACGGCGGCGCCATTTTCGTCGACGGCAAGCAAGTCCGCATCAGCCAGCCGATCGACGCGATCCGGGCGGGCATTGCGCTGGTGACCGAGGACCGAAAAGAGGAGGGGCTGGTGCTGCCGCTCTCGGTGCGGGAAAACATCGCACTGCCCAATCTGGCAAAGCTCTCGTCGCTGGGCGTGATGAACCGGCAGGCGGAGCGGACATTGAGCGAGGAGACGATTCGGCGGCTGTTGATCAAGACATCCGGCGGGGAACAGGCGGCCGGCTCGCTCTCCGGCGGCAATCAGCAAAAAGTGGTGATCGGCAAATGGCTGGCCACCAAACCGAAGATTTTGATTTTGGACGAACCGACCCGAGGGGTCGACATCGGAGCGAAAAAAGAGATTTACGACATCATGAACCGCCTGGCCCAGGAAGGCGTGGCCATCCTGATGATTTCCTCCGAACTGCCGGAGGTGCTGGGGATGAGCGACCGGGTGCTAGTCATGCACGAGGGGCGCATCACCGGATCGTTTTCACGGGCGGAAGCGACACAGGAATTGATCATGCATGCGGCGACGGGAGGGACGAACACCCATGCGGTTTAACCTATTGCAGCGGATGGGCCCGCTCCTCGGGCTGGCCTTGATTGTCATCGTACTGTCCATTATTAGCGACGACTTTTTGACCCTCAGCAACATTTTCAACGTGCTGCGGCAGATCTCCATCAACGCCCTGATCGCGTTCGGGATGACCTTCGTCATCCTGACGGGCGGGATCGACTTGTCCGTTGGCTCCATTCTGGCCCTGTCCAGCGCCATCACGGCCGGCTTGATGACCGGCGGGATGGACACGACGCTGGCCGTCCTGATTGGCCTGATGGCCGGCATGGCGATGGGAGCCGTCAACGGCCTGATCATCGCCAAGGGAAAAGTCGCCCCGTTTATCGCCACGCTGGCGACGATGACCGTGTTTCGCGGACTGACGCTTGTCTATACGGAAGGAAAGCCGATCACCGGCCTGAATCCCGATTTTGCCATGCTGGGGAAAGGCTTTTTCCTGGAGATTCCGATGCCGGTCATCTGGATGGTGCTCTCCTTTGTCGTGCTGTACTTCATTCTGCGTCACACGACGTTTGGGCGTCACGTCTACGCGCTCGGCAGCAACGAGGAAGCGACGAGGCTGTCCGGCATCAGCACGACCCGGGTGAAGGTATGGGTCTACACGATCAGCGGGCTGTTTGCCGCTCTGAGCGGAATTATCCTCGCCTCCCGCCTCAACTCGGCGCAGCCGACGGCGGGGACTGCGTACGAACTGGATGCGATTGCTGCCGTCGTGCTGGGCGGAACCAGTCTGGCCGGCGGACGCGGCTGGATCGTCGGCACCCTGATCGGGGCGATGATCATCGGTGTGTTAGACAACGGTCTCAATCTGCTCAATGTCTCCTCTTTCTACCAGGCGGTGGTCAAAGGGGCAGTCATCCTGGTGGCAGTATTGCTCGACCGGTCTAAATCCAATAAATAATGATCACATAGGGGGAAGGTACACATGAAAAGGTTTTTGAAGTTGGCGTTGGCTTCGTCACTGGTGCTGTCGGTGCTGGCCGGCTGCTCCACGTCGTCCAGTCTGGAAAACAAGGCACCGGATCAGTCGTCCCAAGGTGGCTCCGGTGCTGCGGCAGACGGTACAATCACCATCGGTCTGGCTGTGTCCACGCTGAACAACCCGTTCTTTGTCACGCTCAAGGAAGGGGCGGAAAAGGCGGCAAGCGAGGCCGGCGCAAAGCTGATCGTCGTCGACGCGCAGGATGACACCGCCAAGCAGATCAGCGGCGTGGAAGACCTGATCCAGAAAAAGGTGGACGTCATCCTGATCAACCCAACGGACAGCGCCGCCATCACCACCGCAGTGGAAGCGGCCAATCAGGCCAACATTCCGGTAATCACTGTCGACCGTGCGGCAGAAGGCGGAAACGTCGTCTCCCACATCGCCTCTGACAACGAAAAAGGAGGCAAAATGGCGGGCGAGTTCATTCTGGAGAAGCTGGGCGGCAAGGGCAACATCGTCGAGCTGCAGGGCATCGCCGGCACCTCCGCGGCCCGCGACCGCGGCAAAGGGTTCCACGAAGCCGTTGACAACAAGGACGGTGTAAAAGTGGTGGCTCAGCAGCCGGCTGACTTTGACCGCGCCAAAGGGTTGAGTGTAATGGAAAACATTCTGCAGGGCAACAAGGACATTCAGGCCGTCTTCGCCCACAACGACGAGATGGCGCTGGGCGCACTGCAAGCGATCGAAGCGGCGGGCAAACAGATCCTGGTGGTCGGCTTTGACGCTACCGACGACGCAGTCAAAGCGGTCAACGAGGGCAAAATGGCGGCAACCGTCGCGCAAAAACCGGCTGCAATCGGGGAGACGGCTGTGCAAACGGCAATCAGCGTGGCTAAAGGAGAGAAAGTGGACAGCTTCATCCCGGTTGATCTGGAGCTGGTGACGAAAAAGTAACACCGGAAATGAGCCTCCTGTCTGTACGGCGGGAGGTTTTTTTGCGCATGGATTGGATTTAAGGCCGGGAGTTGTCCAACAGGTCCATCACCCAGCGGCACCACTCCATTTCCTCGCGCATGCTGCTGATGGCGCGGCGGATCAGAATGTATTCGCCAAAGGAGGGAGTGCGGGGGTCTTGCGGCAGGCCGTCGCAGGCCTTCTCCAGCTCTTGTAAAAAGGTCTCAAACATCTGCAGCTGCTCCCGGCAGTACGCTTCCCGCTCGGCAAACAGGTTGCGGGCCGACTCAGTATCTGTCAACCACAGGCAGTACGACTTGAGAAACAGCTCGTCGCGAAACACCGGCTCCGAAGTCGGTTCCGCCAGCCACTCCCGCAAAGCCTCGCGTCCCTTTTCGGTAATCGAATACACTTTTTTGTCCGGCCGGTCTATCTGGTGTACGCGGGTAAATTCCACATACCCCTCCTGCTCCATTTTGGCCAGCAGGGGGTAAATCTGGCTGTGTTTGGCCTGCCAAAACGGTTGAAGCTGCAGCATCAAGTCATAACCGGAGCTGGGCGTGCGCGCCACCAGCCCGAGCAGTCCGTACGCAAGCGGGTTCACGTTGTAGCCTCCTGTCATCGTTACGTTTGAGACTATTATAGGAAGAGGTGGAAACGTTTTCAACTTGGCGTGTTTGCCCGCCGCCATCGCGCCGAAAACTCGCTCGGAAAAATTTGATCGACAAGACCCTCCACCTGTTTACAAAACGTGTCATCCACGTTATATTTACCTAGATTGGTTATGAGTATTTTGACATATGGTGAGACGATGACCAGATGAAAACGATCATTGCCCTGGAGTCAATTGAAAAGCACTTTTCAGGTTCCGTGGTGATTCCTCCCCTGTCCCTAACCATCGGTGAAGGGGAATTTCTGACGCTGTTGGGGCCGAGCGGCTGCGGCAAAACGACACTGCTGCGCATGATCGCCGGTTTTGAGGAGCCGACAGCCGGGGAGATCTATCTGGACGGGAAGCCGTTGACCAACGTTCCCCCCTACAGGCGCGACATGAACATGGTGTTCCAGCAGTACGCCTTGTTTCCGCACATGACGGTGGAAGAGAACATCCTGTTCGGACTGAAAATGAAGAAAGTGCCTGCTGCGGAACAGCAGCGGCGGCTGGAGGAAGCCCTGCAGTACACGCATCTCGCTGAACTTCGCAAGCGGACGCCGAAACAGCTGTCCGGCGGGCAGCAGCAGCGCGTGGCCATTGCCCGGGCAATCGTCAACAACCCGAAGGTGCTGCTGTTGGACGAGCCATTGGGAGCGCTGGACTATCAACTGCGCAAAAATCTGCAGTTGGAATTAAAGAATTTGCAGAAAAATTTAGGTATTACCTTTGTCTACGTGACGCACGACCAGGAAGAGGCGATGGCGATGTCCGACCGGATTGCAGTCATGAACAAGGGGCGGATCGAGCAGATCGCCACACCGGCCGAGATTTACAACCGACCGCGCACCCTGTTCGTCGCCACGTTCATCGGTGAAAACAACATTTTCCGCAGCGGTGACGCCAACATCGCCGTCCGGCCGGAAAAAATCAGGCTGTATCCGCTTGAAGCGGAGCAGGACAAGCACCGCATGACCGGCCGGATCATTGACATGGTGTTTCTCGGCAACCTGCGCAAGCTGTACATTCGGCTGTACGAGGAGGACATGACTGTGCTTGCCCACCAGTACGCAGGCGACAGCCGCAGCTGGCGGGAGGGCGATCAAGTGGCGATCGGATGGGCACCCGAGGACGAGGTGACGCTCTGGTTATGACCACCAAACGGCTCAAGCTATTGGCGCTGCCGGCCCTGGTGTGGCTGGGGGCGCTCTTCGTCCTGCCGCTATTGATGATCGCTGCCCTTTCCTTTTTGAAACGCGGCACCTACGGCCAGATCGTGTATCAGGGGACGCTGGACAACTACACGCGCATCATTGATCCGCTGTACGGAGACATCTTCCTGGACACGCTGGCCATTTCCGTGCTGACGACGTTTCTCGCGCTCGTCTGCGGCTATCCGCTGGCGTACCACATCTCGCGGATGCGGCGGTCGGCGCAGAAAATCTGGCTGCTGCTGGTCATGATCCCGTTTTGGATCAATTTTCTCGTTCGCTCGTACGCCTGGGTGATCATTTTGCGCTCGCAAGGTGTAATCAACACCGTGCTGCAGTCGCTCGGCCTGATCGACGAACCGCTGCCGCTGTTGTACAACTCCGGCTCGGTGCTGCTGGGGATGGTCTACACCCTGCTGCCGTTCATGGTGCTGCCGATCTACGTCTCGCTGGAGCAGATGGACCGGCGCAAGCTGGAGGCGGCGTACGACCTGGGTGCGACGCCGTGGAAAGCCTTTTGGCACGTCACCTTGCCGCTGAGCAAGACAGGCGTGGTCACCGGTTCCATTCTGGTTTTCGTGTCGTCCATCGGCATGTTCGTCGTGCCTGACGTGATGGGCGGGGCGAAATCGGCCCTGATCGGCAACGTCATCCAGAACCAGTTCCTCTCCGCACGCGACTGGCCGTTTGGCTCGGCGCTTTCGATCGTTTTGATGCTTTTGTCGATGCTGTTGATCTTCCTTTACTACCGTGCCACCAAAGCGGCCGGGCCAAAGGAGGGAGCAGCATGAGCAGCTGGCGGCGCCGAGCACTATCCGGTTATTCCTGGGCGATGCTGGTCTTTTTGTACCTGCCGATCGCCGTTTTGATGCTGTATTCGTTCAACCAGTCGCGCATCAATGCCGTCTGGAGCGGGTTTACGTGGAAATGGTACGTTTCCTTGTTTGAAAACCGGCAGGTGATGGAAGCATTGGGCAACAGCTTGTCCATCGCGCTGATCAGCAGTGTGCTGGCCACGCTCTTGGGGACGGCGGCGGCACTGGCGTTAAAGCATTTCTCGCTTCGCTGGCGCAGCATCGTTCAATCCCTGATCTACCTGCCGATCGTCATCCCGGAAATCATGATGGGGCTGTCGCTGCTGGTGCTGTTCAGCCAACTGCACATCGAGCTGGGCAAAGCGACGCTGGTGATGGCGCATGTCACCTTCAGCATGCCGTTTGTGATGGTCATCATCATGGCGCGGCTGGCCGACATGGGCAGCGAACTGGAAGAGGCGGCCCAGGATTTGGGTGCCACTCCCTGGGAGACGCTGCGCCATGTGACGCTGCCGCTGATCTCGCCCAGCATTCTCGCCGGGCTGCTGATGTCCTTTACGCTCTCGCTGGACGACTTCATTATTTCGTTCTTTGTCGCCGGGCCCAACTCGACGACGCTGCCGCTGTACATCTACGGCCTGGTTAAACGCGGCGTGTCTCCGGAGGTAAACGCGCTCTCCACGCTGATGATCGCCTGCACGGTGCTGCTGGTGGTCATCGCCGAGCTTCTCCGGCGCAAGGACTCCAAATCGATCACGTTGTAACCAGGACACAAACAACCGTTTACGGGAGGTTGAACTCGTCACATGAAAGTGCTGAAGTCCCTGTTGATCGGCGCGATGTCCGCCGCCCTCGCCTTTTCCGCCGTCGGCTGCTCCTCTTCCGAGCAAGAGGAGCAGGTGCTGAACATCTACAGTTGGGCTGACAACTTTAACCCGGATGTGATCAAGGAGTTTGAGCAGACGTACAACGTCAAGGTAAACTACGACGTGTACGGCAGCAACGAAGAAATGCTGGCCAAAATCCAGGCGGGCGCTTCCGGTTACGACCTGATCCAGCCGTCCGACTACATGGTGGGAACGTTGATCCAGCTCGGCTTGCTGGAAGAGCTGAACAAGGAGAACATCCCCAACCTGAAGAACATCGTCTCCACGTTCCAGACGCCGCCGTTTGACCCGGGCAACAAGTATTCGATCGTGTATACCTGGGGCATTACGGGGATCGCCTACAACAAAAAGTACGTAAAAGAGCCGATCACCAGCTGGCAGGACCTGTGGAACCCTGCGTACAAGGGACGTGTGATCCTGCTGAACGACCCGCGCGAAGTCATGGGCATGGCGCTGATCAAAAACGGCTTCTCCAACAGCACCAAGGACAAGGGCGAACTGGAGAAGGCGTTTGCGGATCTGAAGGGCCTTTTGCCCAGTGTGATCGCGTTTGACACGGACAACATCAAGCAGAAAATGATCGCCGAAGAAGCGTGGATTGGCACCGTCTGGTCCGGTGACGCGTCGTTTATCAACGCGCAAAACCAGGATGTCGCGTACGTCATCCCGAAAGAAGGGGCCACAATCTGGGCGGACACGCTGGCCATTCCCAAAGGAGCCAAGCACAAGGAACTGGCGGAGAAGTTTATCAACTACCTGATGGACCCGCAGGTCAGCGTGAAAAACTACGAGTTCATCGGCTACAGCAACCCGAACGAAAAGGCGTACCCGCTGCACAGCGAAGCGTACCGCTCCAACAAGATGATCTTCCTGGACAAAGCGGACATCGACCGGGCCGAATGGCTCGTCGACGTGGGCGACACGCTGCAGGAGTACGACCGGTACTGGACCGAACTGAAGAGCGGCCGTGAATAAGCGCAAGTCCCGTTTCACCGCACATGTGGCGGCGGCGGGACGCGTGCATCCGGCCCGGCAGCGGGGACATCTCCCGTGTGTCGGGCCGTTGTTTTTTTTCGGCGCACATCGCAATCCGCTCGTGACGTCCGGAATCTCCGGGGAGGTGCGCGTGTTGTTTGAATTGTCTGGACACATCCGGGTGATGTGTGCAATAGTGGTGGCGGGGTGATAAAAAATGGAAATCGATCTCGTAACGCAATCCGGATGGATCGAAGCGAACGGCACCCGCTTCTACTACGAAGCACAGGGAACGGGAGAGCCGCTGCTGCTGATTCACGGACTCAATCTGGACACGCGCATGTGGGAGAGACAGGCGGCGGTGTTTGCCCAAACCTATCGCGTCATCCGCTTTGATCTGCGCGGCATGGGCCGGACGCCCATCGGGGAGGGGCCCTACACGCTGTACGGGGATACCCGCGCCGTGCTGGAAGGATTGGGTGTGGAACGGGCCCATGTTGTCGGCTTGTCATTCGGCGGGATGGTGGCCCAGGAGTTTGCCCTGGCCTGGCCGGAGATGGTGAAGCGGCTCGTACTCGTCTCGTCCGGTCTGCTCGGCCATCCGCGATCGGAACGGCGGCAGCGGGATGCAGGCCGCATAGCAGAGCTGATTGAATCAGGCAGCCGGGAAGAGGCAGTGGAGCTGGCGGCGCGGATGTGGTTTGACGGGCCGGATCAGCCGGTCAACACAGAGGCGGGAGAAGCAAGGGAGAGCTTTCGGCTGATGACCGCGCATGCCTACTCGCTGCCGCCGGTGACCCAAATGCCCGCGTGGCTGTCACCGCTGCCGAAAGACCGGCTGGAAGAGATCAAGGTACCGACGCTGGTAATTGCCGGTGCCAGAGACTACGAGGACTTTTTGCAGATCGCCGACGAGCTGGCGGCACGCATATCCGGCGCGGAAAAAGCAGTGCTGGAGGCGTCGGCTCACATACCGCCGATGGACCAGCCGGAGGCGTTTAACCGGCTGGTGCTCGACTTCCTGGGGCGGAAGTGAAGGGAAGCAGAAAAACGAAGGCTGTACTTATCCGCAAGATGGGCTTGCAAAGACAGCTAAGGAGGCAAAAAGACTCTAGTGAAGAAATGGCTGCTGCTTGTTGTGACAGCTGTTGTCCTGATCGGCTGTACGTCATCGAACAGCGAGCAAGGGGAACGAATACAACCTGTTCAATTAGAAGAGGGGGATGCAACCAACATCCCCGATTGGTTGTTCGATTCATTCAGACAAAAGTTTAGTCAACCAGATGAAATCAAGAAAGAAAGCATTACGCTTGTGTATCTTCGGATGGATCGAAAAAACAGGGCACCCGAAATAGCCGCCTTCCTGACAACGAGCCATATGGAAGGCTGGTTTGTCCTGTATGCGGAAGAAAACGGCGCATACAGAGAGGTGTATGCCAAGGGTGAGCCAGTATATGGTCTGCAGGTTCACGGTGCCGTTGATCACATGATTTCATTTGTATCCGGGCTTGGCGGTTCCGGCGTACAGAAAAACAATTACCATCTCATCAAATACACAAAGCAGGGTTACAAAGAAGTGTGGAATGGCGTAGCTTATGATGTGTTGGCGAACGGCCCCCCGCCGTTACACAAGAAGTTTGGCACGTTTTTTATCGATGAACATACAGGCACCCTGTATTACAAGCAGACTGCCTACAACTATAACGAGGACTTCGAACACGTAAGTTCGACCAAAGAAACTTCACAAGTCTATCACTATGATGAAGAGAAGGACGTTTTCATCCCCTCTTCCTGATACCAGACGGACTGCTTCGCTCGCCGCGCGTTTCGCGAGTCAGCCGACATTCCGGCCGCTGTGCCGCTGACGCGGCGAGCACACAGTCGTGATCGTGTGCTGATTACTTGTCGATGTACTCGTACAAAAACGACTCGCCCCGGTCGCCAAAACGCGGATCGAAGACGGCCAGACGCTCAGGCGTGTCAACGACGACGACCATCGGCGCCCACTGATAGAGCGTGCGGGCAGCCGGATTTTGCTCGAACAGCGGCGTCAGATCGGCCTGCTCGGCGGTGGTGAGGCGCTGAAGCAGCACCGGCTCCGACCAGACGGAGGCGCGGTGAATGTCCACAGTGGTTCCCTGTTTGCTGATCACCTTGTACGAACCAGGCACAAAGTCGGCGGCCAGCACGACCTGCTCGTACCGGTCTGCAAACGAATGCTTGACGATCTGGCCCTGCACCGTCTGGCTGGCGATCTCCAGCACCAGTAGGCAGGCAACGGCGCGAAAGACGAGATGGCGCGGCCATTTGCCGAAACGGCTGAGGAGATAGCCGGCGAGCATGATCGCCCACATGACCAGATCGATAATCGGGACGGTGCCGATGGAGACGCGCTGCTGGGAAAACGGCTCCCAGTAGCCGGTGCCCCACGGATTGAAAATGTCGGTGGTGATGTGGACAAAGAGGGCGAGCATGGCGAGCGGGAAAATGCGCTTGTCAGCCACCCGCCACCACCATCGGGCGATGCCGGTCAAAAGCGCCGCCCACACCGGCACGAGCAGGACCGAGTGGGTAATGCCGCGATGCCACATCAGGTATTGGCCGCCTGTATCCCACAATTGGGAGACGACGTCGATGTCGGGCAGTTCGCTTCCGGCAAGCGAGGTGAACAAGAGCGCCCGCTTTTCCGCTTTGGACAGGTGTTCAGTGCGAATCGACCTGTAGAGAACTGCGCCGATAAGCGCGTGTGTGACCGTATCCATGGATAAGAAACCCCTCCCACTGCACAGCATGTAAGGTAAGCGTACCACAGAATTATCCAGGCAAACAGCGGGGGGACGTACGGCCGCTTTTCCTGGGCATTCGGCCTGCCTGACTGCAAGACCGCTGCATGAATAATGAAATGGCAATCAAAAATTGCAAATGCTGGGGGGAGAAAGATGAAAGCAATCATCATCGGTGCCGTATTATTGATCCTCCTGCTGCTGGTGCTCGTGTCGGCCGTCAAAAGGGCGGGCACTGGTCGATCCTCCGCGTACGGCAGTGACAGTTCGTCGTCCGGACCGTTTTACATCGACAGCGACGGTAAAGACCACAAGTCCGACGGCATCTGGGGAGACGGCGGAGGAGGAAGCGACGGTGGAGGCGGCGACTGACGTCGTCGCGTCAGGCAGAAAATCCGGGGCATCCCGTACTGTTGCTCCCCATAAAACCGTGGTACAATTAGCGGTAACCACATGCATTGACCGGTTCGCCGGTCTGAAAGGAGAGATGTCACGATGGTAAAAACGCAGATTGTCGAGATTGTTCAAGGTGATGTAGTCACGGGAATCCTCCTTTCAGCCGGACGCTAACCGTATTTTTTGCCAGAGGATTCCCTGTGACGGGTTGTTGTCCTGTTGACTGGACCAGACAATACCTTTGCAGGAGGAATCCGTAAGTGAACAACAATTTGCAGGCATGGGGCTGGAACGACCATTTCGCAGCCCATTTCGCTCCGTTTGCGGAGCAGGATGTATGTGTGGGACGCATTGTCCTGGAACACAAACGATTGTATCGCGTGATGACGGAACACGGCGAACTCCTGGGGGAAGTGACGGGTAAGTTCCGTTTTACGGCCTCCGGACGGGAAGACTACCCGGCGGTGGGGGATTGGGTGGTCATCACTTCCCGCGTCGAAGAGAAGCGGGCCTCCATCCACGCCGTGCTCCCGCGCACGAGCAAGTTTTCCCGCAGGGCGGCGGGCGAAACAGTGGAGGAGCAGATCGTCGCCGCCAACGTGGATACCGTGTTTCTCGTCAACGCGTTGAACAACGATTTTAACCTGCGCCGGATCGAGCGCTATCTGATCCTGGCGTGGGAAAGCGGGGCCAACCCGGTCATCGTGTTGAGCAAGGCCGATTTGTGCGAGGATGTGGAGCGCAAGGTGGCCGAAGTGGAGTCGGTCGCCATCGGAGTGCCGATCCACGCGATCAGCGCTGAACGGGGCGAGGGGCTGGACAGCCTGGCTCCGTACCTGAGGGAGGGGCAGACCGTCGCGCTGCTGGGCTCCTCCGGGGTGGGCAAATCGACGCTCATCAATCGGCTGGCCGGCATGGATCTTCAGCGGGTCAGCGGCGTGCGCAGCAAAGACGACCGCGGCCGGCACACCACGACGCACCGCGAGCTGTTCCGGCTGCCCTCAGGCGGCCTGATGATCGACACGCCTGGCATGCGGGAACTGCAGTTGTGGGAGGCGGATGACGGGTTTCGCGACGCCTTTGACGACATTGAAACACTGGCGGAAGCCTGCCGCTTTCGCGACTGCAGTCACGAAAGGGAGCCCGGCTGTGCGGTCCAGGCGGCGTTGGCCGACGGCTCGCTGCAGCGGGCCCGCTTTGACAGCTATCGGAAACTGCAGCGGGAACTGGCCCATCTGGCCCGCAAGGATGACGCCAGATTGCAGGCGGCCGAAAAAAACAAGTGGAAGAAAATCACGATGGCCATGCGCCACGCTAAGCCCAAGCGGTAGGCGGCCTGCTGTTCCATCCTGCCGAACCCTCCCATTGCGCGAGGGTTCGCGCTTTTTTTTTTGACTTGATTGCGGCAAAATTACGCTTGCCCCGCCGACAGGTAGTGTGGTAGATTTGTCTGTATCAACCGAACATCGACACAAGCTCGTATAATTTTGGGAATATGGCCCATAAGTTTCTACCAGGTGACCGTAAATCGCCTGACTACGAGTGAAAGAGCGCCTAGGGTTCCGTTTTGACCGCCGGTCCGTATCGCGGCCGTCCGGCAAAAGCCCGGTCCGAGCGGCGCTGGCACATCTTTCGTGCTACACCTGAGGGAAAAAAGCCCAGAGGGACAGGTTTCACTTGGAGTTGGTCTGCCTGCCAGCCGGTGAACTGTCCGCTCTGGGTTTTCTTGTTTTTGTGGCAGTGCAGCCGATAGGAGGAGGAAAACAACGTGAAAGAATTAAAGGAGCGAATCGTCCGGGACGGCAAGGTGTTGTCCGAGACGGTGCTGAAGGTGGATGCGTTTTTGAATCATCAGGTGGACCCGCAGTTGACGATGAAGATCGGCCAAGCCTTTGCCGAGCTCTTCCGCGATGAGCGGGTCAGCAGGGTGCTGACGGTGGAAGCGAGCGGCATTCACTTTGCGATGGCCACGGCATACGCGCTGGGCGTGCCGTTTGTCTATGCGAAAAAGAAAAAAGCCGTCACCTTGAGCGACGAGGTGTATTCGGTGCCGGTCCAATCCTTCACCCGCCAGGAGACGTACCAAATCAGCATCGCCAAACAGTACCTGTCGTCTCATGACCGGGTCTTGATCGTCGACGATTTTCTCGCCACCGGAGCGGCGCTGGTAGGTTTGGCTACGATCGTAAAGGAAGCGGGGGCGCACCTCGTCGGCGTCGGCGCGGTGATCGAAAAAAGCTTCCAGGAAGGGCGCGGTCTGTTGGAGCAGATGGGCGTTCGCGTCGAGTCGCTGGCCCGCATCCAATCGATGCAGCCGGGTGACATCCAGTTTATCGAGCCTGTGTCTGCTCGCGTCTAGTCGGGTACGCGGGGAATCCCATTCACAAGAGAGGAGAACACTCATGCTGTCCAAACAAAAACTGCTGACGCTGGGCATGCAGCACGTATTGGCCATGTACGCGGGGGCAGTCATCGTCCCGCTGATTATTGGCGGCGCGCTGAAACTGACTCCCACTCAGATTGCCTACCTGATCGCAGCCGACTTGTTCACCTGCGGACTGGCCACTCTGCTGCAAGTGATCGGCACACGCTACACCGGGATCAGACTGCCGGTCGTGCTCGGCTGTACGTTCACCGCAGTGGGGCCGATTATCGCCATCGCCTCCGGCAGCAACCTGGCCACCGCCTACGGAGCGATCATCGTCTCCGGTCTGTTTGTCGTGTTGGCCGCACCGCTCTTTGGCAAGCTGCTGCGCTTTTTCCCGAAGGTGGTGCAGGGCTCCGTGGTGACGATTATCGGTCTGTCGCTGATTCCTGTCGCCATGAACAACGCCGCCGGCGGTGCAGGCAGCCCGGATTTTGGCCAACCGCGCAACCTGCTGCTGGCATTTGGCACACTGGTCATCATTTTGCTTATCAATCGTCTGTTTACCGGCTTTATTCGCGCCATCTCGGTGCTGCTCGGCCTGGTGGCCGGAACGGCAGCGGCGTACGTGATGGGCATGGTCAATTTTGACGCCGTAACTGAGGCATCCTGGGTCAACATTGTCCAGCCGTTCTATTTCGGCGTGCCGGAGTTTCACATCGTTGCGATCCTCACCATGATCCTCGTGAACATCATCAGCATGGTGGAATCGACCGGCGTCTATTTTGCCCTCGGCAGAGTGACGGAACAGGACGTCAGCAGCCAGGACGTCGTCAAAGGATTGCGCGGCGAAGGGATTGCGATCATGCTGGGCGGGATTTTCAACGCCTTCCCATACACCGCCTTTTCTCAGAACGTCGGCTTGGTGTCCCTGACGCAAATCAAGACCCGTGACGTAATGGTAGCCGCCGGCGGCATTCTCGTGGTCCTCGGCCTGCTCCCGAAACTGGCCGCGCTGACCACCGTCATCCCCAATCCGGTGCTGGGCGGCGCGATGATCGCCATGTTCGGCATGGTGGTGGCATCCGGGATCAATATCTTGTCGCAAGTCGATCTGCGCCAAAACGAGAACCTGCTGATTGCCGCCTGCAGCATTGCCGTCGGGCTTGGGTCCGCTGCCGTCCCGCAGATGTTTGATCAACTGCCGACGATGGCGAAAATGATTCTGCAAAACGGCATTGTCACCGGTTCGATCACGGCTGTCGTGCTGAACATCATGCTCGTGCACAGCCGGCAAACACAAAAACAATCAACGCCGGTGCATACGGGTACCGTTACAGAGGCGTAGGGAAAAGGAATCCTCCTCCGCCCGTCCACGGACTTTTTACATTAGATGAATAACCTGTTGGACTGTAGTCAAAGAGGGGACTGTGCAGACAGTCCCCTTTGCTTGTAGACAAAGTCCGTGGGGCATGGGTGGTGATAGGGCCCGCTCGCTCTCTTGACGACCAGCCAAGAAGTTGGCAGCGTCCGCGTACTATATCTCCAACGACGTTTGAATATGGACAGATTACCAAACAGGCGGTATACTATTCTCTACCAATGAATACGTATACATTCGAGGTAACGTTCCATGATCTCTTCCAAAGATGTTGCAAAATTGGCGGGGGTGTCCCAAGCCACCGTTTCCCGCGTACTGAACAACGCGAAAAGCGTGAAGCCCGAGACGAGAAAAAAGGTGCTGCAGGCGATGGAAACCCTGCGCTATCAGCCCAATCTCATCGCCAGGAGCCTGGTGACGAACAGCACGAAAACCATCGCCTTGATTTCCGGTACGCTCAAAAACGGCTTTTTCGTGGAAACCACCGACTCCATTATCAACCTGGCGACCAAACACGGCTACAAAACCATGGTGTACTTTGAGGGAGAGGCAAAGCTGAAAGACATTGTGAACACCGTGATGGGAAACAAGGTGGACGGCATCCTGATGTCATCCATCCTGCTGGACGATCCCCTGTTTCACGAGATCGAGCAGTCCGGCATCCCGTACATGTTTTTCAACCGCCGCCCGAGAAACGGTGGGAACTACGTCGTTCTGGACAACACGCGGGCAGGCGAAATGATTACCAAGCATCTGTTGGACCTGGGACATGAAAGGATTGCCTACATTACGGGCGAACCCACGATCTCTACCTTTCTTGAACGGGAAACAGGGTTCAAAAAAGCGATGGAAGAGGCCGGCATCGAGATCGATCCGCAGCTGGTGTTTGTTACGAACACGACGTCAGCCGAGGTGGAAAAAATCACCTGGAGGTTGATGAACCTGGACGAACCGCCCACGGCGATCATCTGTGCGACCGATACCATGGCGTTGGCCTGCATGGATACGATCATGTCGATGGGGCTGTCCATCCCGGATGACGTAAGTCTGGTCGGGATTGATGACATCAAGATTTCCTCCCATCGCGCCATCCAATTGACAAGTATCGGTCATCACAAATTCAAGATGGGGGAGATCGCAGCCGAAAACCTGATCGAGATGATTCAGCAAGGGGAGCGCCCGAAACAGCTGCGACAGATTGTGCTGCAGCCCGAGCTGATTGTTCGCAAGACGACTGCCCGCCGCAAGTAGCCATGGCCGGGACACCTCTTTTTCGATGTTTATGAATACGTATTCATAGGGGCGATTCAAGAAAGAATCAGCATTGGATCAAAAGGTGTAACGACCCGCAGGAGGAGTGGTGGAGATGAATCAAAGCGAGATCACCGTCATGCACGTCGGCTCTCTCATCGACGGCAACGAGGTTACCGGGGGCGGCCGGATTCGGCACGAGGTTCGCAGTCCGTACAATGGCGAACTGATAGGAGTTGTGGACTTTGCGACGAGAGAAGATCTGGAACAGGCCATCCAAACCGCCCACCGGGTCTTTCAGCAAACCATGAAAAATATGCCCGCGCACCAGCGGTCCGAGATTTTGCGGAAAGCTGCCGATGCCCTCGAGGCGCAGCGGGAGGATTTTGCTCACCTCCTGTCTCGTGAAGCGGGCAAGCCGATCCGCGATGCGCGGGGAGAGGTGGGACGTGCGGTGCAGGTACTGCGCTTCGCTGCCGACGTGGCCAAGGCCAACGACGGCGAACTCATCAAAATGGACAGTGCGGTCGGCGGAGAAAACCGAATCGGATTTGCCCGCCGCTATCCGGTTGGGGTGGTCGCCGCCATAACGCCGTTCAATTTCCCGCTGAATCTCGTTTTGCACAAGGTGGCCCCGGCCATCGCAGCAGGCTGCACCGTGGTCATAAAGCCGGCCGAAAAAACGCCGCTGTCCGCGCTGAAACTCGCCAGGCTGCTGCTACAGGCAGGGCTGCCGAAAGGGGCGTTGCATGTCGTGATGGGCACCGGTCCCGATCTGGGGGAACCGCTTGTCACCCACCCGCTGGTAAAGAAGGTGACCTTCACGGGAAGCGGGCCGGTCGGCTATAAAATCAAACAACTGGCGGGCAACAAAAAAGTAACCCTGGAGCTGGGCTCGAATTCGCCCAATCTGGTCTTCGAGGACGCCAACCTGGACGCAGCGATTTCCAGCATCGTGACGGGCGGGTTTGCCTATGCCGGCCAAGCGTGCATCTCAGTGCAGCGCATCTATGTGCAAAGGACGCTGTACCAGACGTTTCTCGATCGGCTTGTGCCGCGGGTGGCGAGCCTGCGCGTAGGGAATCCGGCCGAGGAAACAACAGATGTAGGTCCGCTGATTACGGAAGAGGCGGCCGTACGCGTGGAACAATGGGTGCAGGAAGCGGTCGAAAACGGTGCGAAAGTGCTCACCGGCGGCAAGCGGGAAGGATCCATTTACCATCCCACCGTTCTGGTGGATGTCAAGCCGGACATGAAAGTCGTATGTCAGGAAGTATTTGGCCCTGTCGTTGTCGTCATCCCGTTTGACACGGAAGAAGAAGCGGTATCACTCGCGAACGCTTCCGACTACGGCCTGCAGGCAGGCGTTTTCACGTCGGATATCAATCGTGCCTTTCGCCTGGCCGACGAGCTGGAAACCGGCGGGGTGTGGATTAACGAAGTGTCAACCGTTCGCCAGGACAACTATCCATACGGTGGCGTAAAACGGAGCGGGATCGGTAAAGAAGGCGTGAAATACGCCGTTGAGGATATGACCGAAGTGAAATTTATCGGTGTGAAGCTGCTGTAGACGGAAAATATGTGCGGGATAGGAGAGGAATGGACGATGAGCATTAGCGTGTTTCGAACACCGAACGAACTCGTGACGGGAATCGGCTCGATTGCACACATTGGGGAGAAGGCAAAGAAGCTGGGGGCAACAAAAGTTTTGGTCTTGACCGACAAGGTATTGAAGCAAACAGGTCTGGTCGACAAGGCCGTAACCCCGCTGACGCAAGCAGGCCTGCCCGTTCACGTGATTGATGAAATCATGCAGGAGCCTCCGTTTGAAAATCTGGAGCAGCTTGCCTCCCAGGTCAGGGGTCGGGGCTATGACGTGTTTGTCGGGATCGGAGGCGGTAGCGTGCTGGATGTGACCAAGGCCTTGTCCATTATGATGACCAACACGGGCGATGTGCGCGACCTGGTGGGCATTGACAAGGTGGCGAACAAGGGCGTGCCCTTCATCCTCGTGCCGACCACTTCCGGAACCGGGTCGGAAGTTACCTGCAACGCCATTTTTACGGACACGCGCGACCAGGTGAAAAAGGGAATTGTCTCACCGTACCTGCTCCCGGATGTGGCCATCGTCGATCCGGAACTAACGGTGACGGTGCCTCCATCCGTCACGGCCGCGACGGGGATGGACGCGTTTGTTCATGCGGTGGAGTCCTATACGGCGATTCGGGCAAATGAACTGACGGACGCGATTGCCCTGCACGCGATCAAACTGGTTTCCCGTTCCCTTCGCCAAGCCGTGTATCAGGGACATGACCTCAAAGCGCGCGAAGACATGGCGATGGGAAGTCTGCTCGCCGGCATTTCGCTGGGCAATGCCGGGGTAGGAGCCGTCCATGCGCTGGCCTATCCGCTGGGAGGCAAATTCAAGGTGCCCCACGGGGTGGCAAACTCCTTGCTGCTCCCCTACGTCATGAAGTACAATGTAGTTTCGAATATTCCCAAATTTGCGGAAGTGGCCAGGGCGATGGGAGAAAACGTAGACGGGCTGTCGCTTCGCGATGCAGCATTTCAGGCGGTCCACGCCATCGCCAAACTGTCTTGCGACGTGGGCATTCCCGCCAGCATCAGAGATGTTGGCGTGACAGAAGAAGACATTCCGGCCTTGGCAGCAGAAGCAAGCAAAATCGACAGACTGCTGAACAATAATCCACGCTGGCTGACGGCTGCGGACATCGAAACCATTTACCGTGAATCGTTCGCCGGCAAACTGTTTTTGGAATAATTTGTTTCCCGACCTCAGCACCGACTCGGCCTCTCTCGGTATGATGCGCCGTTTGGTGGACGAAGGCAAATACGGCCAGAAAAACGGACACGGTTTTTATCAATGGACAAAGGAATTTTTGCAGAAGAAGAACGACGAGCGGGAAGCAGAACTGATTTATTTGCTGAAAAAAGAGTGGGGGATCTAGCAAAATCTCGCTTGTTTCAAGCCATGCTTCATTTTCCTTCCTGTGAACAACACGATCATTGACACTGGATTCGTTTTCAAATCAGAGAATCGGAAATAATAGAGAGTATGGCTTGCTTTAATACGTGTCAATCTGTGGCCCGTACGGATTTTTGCGGCGGGCAGAATGAAAATCCAAGGAGCTGATTCCTGATGACACTGCGCTTGATCCCCTATCTGATCATGGACGGAAATGCCAAGGAAGCCATTCACTTTTACGAACAAGCACTGGATGCCAAAATCCTGTTTTACCAAACGTTTGGCGAGATGCCGGAAAACCCGGAATTTCCCCTGCCGGAAGAGGCAAAGGACCGCGTGTCGCATGCCATGATAAGGGTCGGCGAGTCGGACCTCATGTTTTCCGATACGTCTCCGGGCCAACCCCATCAGAGCGGCAGTCAAATCACCATCTGTATCTCGACGGACGACAAGGAAAAAGCGACACGAATCTATGAAGCCTTGAAGCAGGACGGTCAGGTGAACATGCCGCTGCAAGAGACGTTCTTTAGCCCGGCCTATGGGATTGTAACGGACAAGTTTGGCGTGACCTTCCAAATCAACACGGAGGGGAAACAACAGTAACGAAAACAGCTCTGCTCGCGTTGATTGCAGCAGAGCCGTTTTCCTTGGCGTTTTACGCCTGCCCAACCTTCGCTGTTCGTCGATTGAAAACTGTCAGCGGAAGATGCTGACAGTTGTGAATTTTTTGGAGAAGCGATCGAAAAACGGGATTGACGGCACATCCCGCTTCGATGTATGATGTCATCAATATTAAAAAGCATAGTGGAAAACTTGGAATTACACATGCCTTCTTATCCAGAGCAGGCTGAGGGACTGGCCCGATGACGCCCGGCAACCGACTGCCAAGAGCATGCTGCTCTTGCGGCACGGTGCTAACTCCTGCAGGAATTTTCCTGAGAGATGAGAGGTGAGCGAGCAAACCGCGCCTCTTTTCTCAAGGAAAAGAGGCGTTTGTTTTTTCGGTTTTTCCGTCCATGTCATTATTTTTTACGCACTCATGAGGGGGATGTACCAAATGAAAACGATCAACAAATGGATGACTGTCAGTCTCGTCGCGGCTCTTTTGCTGACGGCCTGCACCAATGAACAGCCGCCGGCGCCGTCTGCACAATCTGCCGCGCCATCGTCGTCACAGCCGGCGGACGCGCCGCAGCAGCCAGGCGCATCACCGGCGGCGGCAACTCAGGCAGCTATTCCGGCGGCAGTGGACAAACCGTTGAAAATCGCTCTGGTCAGCGAGTTTTCCATCGGGACGTTTTCTGCCCAGTACCTGCAAGGAGTCAAAGAGCAGGTGAGCAAATTCGGCGGCGAGCTGGTCGTCTACAACGCGGACGGCGATTTGGGCAAAATGGCGGCCCACCTGGACACCGCGATCAACCAAAAAGTGGACGGCATCCTGATCAACCACGGCCGTGCGGAAGCGCTGCAGCCGGGGGTGGAGCGGGCGGTCAAGGCGGGGATTCCCGTCGTCGCGTTTGACAACGACCTGGACCAGGTGGAAGGCGTCACTGTAATTGACCAGGACGACTACAGCCTGGCCTGGCAGGGGCTGAAAAATCTGGCCCAATCCATCGACGGGAAAGGCAACATCGTCTACATCTGGGTGGGCGGTTTTGCGCCGATGGAAAAGCGCAACCGCGTCTACGAGATTTTTCTCAAGCGCTACCCCAACATCAAGGAGATCGCCCGCTTCGGTTCGGCCACGCCGAATACGGCGCTGGACACCCAGGCGCAGATGGATGCAATCCTGAAAAAGTTCCCCAACAAAGGCGACATTGCAGCCGTATGGGCGCCGTGGGACGAATTTGCCAAAGGGGCCACACGGGCGATCAAGGCGGCGGGACGGACGGAGATCAAGGTGTTCGGCATCGACCTGTCCGACGAGGACTTGCAGCTCATCCAGGAGCCGAACAGCCCGTGGAAAGCGTCGGCGGCGACTGATCCGGCGGACATCGGACGGGTGCAGAGCCGCTTCCTCTACCAAAAGATCGCCGGCGAACACACGCCCAAGTACTTCTCGCTCGATCCGCATCTGGTCAGCCAGGACAAACTGCCGGACCAACCGGTCAACATGTCCGACCTGACGCAATACGTGAGCGGATGGGGTCGAAGCGACGCCGCCATCTCGCCGTGGATGGCTGCGCTGGAGGCAAAGCACAAGTGACCGAAACGGACAGATCAGGGAGGGATGCGAGATGACGGCCTCTGTTTTGGAAATGAAGGGGATCGTCAAGCAGTACGGCGGGGTGTACGCCCTGCGCGGGGTGGATTTCACCGTACGCGGCGGGGAGGTGCACGCCATCCTCGGAGCCAATGGAGCGGGCAAAAGCACGCTGATGAAAATTCTCTCCGGCGCAGAGCAGGCGACGGCCGGCAGCATTCTGATCGACGGCCGTGAGCTGGCCGTCAGCGGACCGCGGGATGCCAAGCGGGCCGGTATCCACCTCGTGCAGCAGGAAGTGGACACGGGGCTGATTCCCTCCCTGAGCGTCGCGGAAAACATACTTCTGGACCATACTGTCTCCGCCGGCGCCTGGTGGCATTCGCCGAAGCGTACGGTGGAGCGGGCCCAACAGATACTCAGCCGGTGCGGTTTTTCCCTGCCGCTGAAGGCAAAGGCGGAGGAGCTGACGCTGGCGGAGAAACAGTTGGTGCTGCTGGCCCGGGCTGTGGCCCAGGATGTCCGCTTCGTCATCTTTGACGAGCCGACCGCGCCGCTCAGCCTGACGGAAGCGGCGGCGCTGTTTGAGCTGATTGCCAGCTTGAAGGCGGCAGGGCTGGGGATTGTCTACATCTCCCACCGGCTGCCGGAGGTGTTTGCCATCGCTGATCGCATCACTGTGCTGCGGGACGGCAGCCGGGTGTGGGAAAAGCGGACGGAACAGACCAGTCCGGAAGAGGCGGTGGCGGCGATGCTGGGCCGCCGCGAAGCCAATCAGGCAGACGAGAGATGCAGACGGGCAGGCGAGGTGTTGCTGGAAGCGAGAGAGCTGCGGATCGGCCACAAGGTGAAGCGGTTTGACGTTCAGCTGCGGCAGGGGGAGATCGTCGCGGTGGTGGGACTGGTGGGCGCCGGCAAGACGGAGGTGTCCCGTGCCCTGTTCGGCGCCGACCGGCTGGACGGCGGCGAGATCCGGCTGAGAGGGAAGACTCTGCGCCTCCGCCATCCTGGTGAGGCGATTCAAAACGGCATCGCGCTGATTCCCGAAGAGCGGCGGCTGCAGGGCATCCTGGTGGAGGAGCCGGTGAAGCACAACCTGACACTGGCCCACCTGAAGGCGTTTACGCGCGGAGGCTTTCTCTCGGACAAGGCGGAGCGCGAGGCGGCCCAATCCCTCGTGGAGCGGCTGGGCATCAAGACGGCCGGGCTGGATCAGCCGACGGGCAGCCTGTCCGGCGGCAATCAGCAGAAAGTGGCGATCGGCAAGTGGCTGTTGACCACGGCCAGCGTGTTCCTCTTCGACGAGCCGACCAAGGGCGTGGACATCGGCGCCAAGCAGGAGATTTTCCGCTTGATTAAGGAACTCGCGGACGAGGGCAGAGGCGTCTTGTACTTTTCCAGCGAAATTGACGAAGCGCTGGCGCTGGCCGATCGGCTGATCGTGCTGGAAAACGGACGGACCGCCGCCGAGTGGAGCCGGAGCGAATGGACGACAGGACGGATCACGGCCGAGACGGTGATGTATTACATGAGTGGAGGGAATCATCATGGAAGCAGTGCTGCAGGGTGAAAAAACAAAACAGACGCGGGGGTCGCTGGCGCAGCGGTACGGTGCGCTCCTGGCCATTCTGGCCGTGATCGTGTTTTTCAGCATCGTCAACGAAAACTTTCTCAGCTACGCCAATCTGGTGGACATCCTGCGCTCCATTTCCATCGTGACGCTGGTGGCAATCGGGGTTACCTTTTCCCTGATCGTGGGCGGCTTTGACCTGTCCGTCGGTTCGACGGTCAGCGTGGCGACGGTGCTCTCCGCCTCGCTCATGGTGTGGTACCGGCAGGAACTGCTGGTGGCGGTGGTTGTTCCGCTCCTGGCCGGTCTGGTGATCGGGCTGATCAACGCGCTGTTGGTGGTCAAGGTGCGGATTCCCGACATCCTGGCGACGCTCGTGTCGCTGTACGTCTTTCAGGGCATTCACCTCAGCTACACGCAGGGCTTTTCCATCTACAACAACATGCCGATGGCCGACGGCTCGTCCGCTCCCGGCATCATCATTCCGTCGTTTCTCTTCATCGGCCAGGGGGAAATATGGGGCATTCCCGTCCCGGTCATCCTGATGGCGCTGGCCGTCGTCGGCGTGCACGTGTTTCTCAACTACACCCGTTTCGGACGGATGCTGTACGTCACCGGCGGCAATCTGGAAGCGGCCCGCCTCTCCGGCGTACCGGTCAACAAGTACCGCACGCTGGCCTACATGCTGTCGGCGCTGTTCGCCTCCATCGGGGGGATCGTGCTGACGGCGCGGATCGGCACCGGCCAGGTGATGGCCGGATCGCCGCTGTTGATGGACGCCGTGGCTGCTGCGTTTATCGGGTTTTCCATCTTCGGGCAGGGCAAGCCCAACGCGTTCGGCACCTTTTGCGGCGCCATCCTGATGGGTGTGCTGATGAACGGGCTGACGATGATGAACGTGCCGTATTACGCCCAGGACATCGTCAAGGGGCTGGTGCTGGCAGGAGCGCTGACGCTTACCTATCTGCCCAGGCTGAAAAAATAGGCGGGCAGCCGATGGACTGCTGCTGTCGGGTTAGTGAGCTTTCTGTTTTTGCGAAAGCGACCGCCGAGCGACTGAAGCAGTAGTTTCCCGCTTTGTTTGATCGGAAAAAGGCGCGATGGCCGTCATGTCGGACGAGGGCGGCGATACGGCCATGCGCCCGGTTTACGCCCGCTGACTTCCCGCCGGCAGATCCGCCTGTCTTTTTCGGGCACGCTGGCTGTGTTTGTCCGCTGTGCGCCTGCCTTTTCCGGGAGCTTGCGAAAAAAATTTGTGAATGGAAAAAAATACTGGTTGATTTTTTCTTGTCTCCCCTGTATAGTATTGAATTGTCGCCACGGTGCGAAACAACAAACAGATACGTGCCCTTAGCTCAGCTGGATAGAGCGTTTGACTACGAATCAAAAGGTCGGGAGTTCGAATCTCTCAGGGCACGCCATAATGCAGAGGCGAGAGCCTATCTCGCCTCCAGTCGGGAAGTGGCTCAGCTTGGTAGAGCGCTTGGTTCGGGACCAAGAGGTCGCAGGTTCAAATCCTGTCTTCCCGACCATTTTTATTTTTACGGACGTGCCGCTCAGCATTGTTGGCAGAAAACCAAGCCCCAAGGGGAGGCATACAAGCCCTACGCCGGTATGGGAATAGGGACAGCGGCTTTTCAGATGCAAAACAGACCGCCAGGAGGAGATCTCTGGCGGTCTTGCTGTTATTACGCCACCAAGCCCAATCCTCGTGCTGTCTGCGCGATGACAAACGTCACGGCAATCGCGATGGACAGCGGGATCAGAGCGGACAGCACGGTCCATTTGGCGCTTTTGGTCTCTTTGTAAATGTTGAACAGGGTCGTGCCGCAGGGATAGTGCAGCAGCGAGAACAGCATCATGTTCAGCGCGGTCAGCCACGTCCAGCCGTGTGCCAAAAAGATGTCCTTGATGTTGTCCAGGCCGTCAATGTCCACCATTGCCCCGGAGGACAGATATCCCATCAGAAGGATCGGCAGGACGATCTCATTGGCCGGCAGCCCGAGCAGAAAGGCCATGAGGATGTACCCGTCAAGTCCGAGCGCGTGGGCGAATGGATGGAAAAAAGAAGCCAGGTGATTCAAAATGCTGTCGCCGCCCACGGTCACGTTGCCCAGTATCCAGGTAATCACGCCGGCCGGAGCGGCGACGAGGACCGCCCGGGTCAACACGCTCAGGGATTTGTCCTTGGACGCCAGCAGCACGGTTTTGAGCATCTGCGGTTTCCGATACGGCGGCAGCTCCAGCGTGTAGTGGGTGGGGACGCCGCGCAGCGCCGTTTTGGACAAAATCCAGGAGACGGTCAGGGTGACGACGATGCCGATCAGCACCATGCCCATGACGATCAGCGCCGTGACCAGCGTGTGGTACTGGCTGGCGACACCGGCGGCCACGAACAGTGAGGCGAGCAGGATCAGCGTCGGCCAGCGCCCGTTGCAGGGGACAAAGTTGTTGGTCAGGATCGCAATCATCCGCTCCCGCGGCGATTCAATGATCCGGGTGGAGATGATCGCCGCCGCGTTGCAGCCGAAGCCCATCGACATGGTCAGCGCCTGCTTGCCGTGCCCGCCCGCCTTTTTAAACAACCGGTCCATGTTGAATGCGACCCGCGGCAGATAGCCGAAGTTTTCCAGCAGCGCAAAGATCGGGAAGAAGATCGCCATTGGCGGCAGCATGACGCTGACGACCCAGGCTGTCCCGCGGAACAGCCCGAGCACGAGCAGGCCGTGCAGCCAGTCAGGGGCGTGAACAGCCTGAAACGCGGCCGTCAGGTGCCCTTCGATCCATCCGAACATGTCGGCCAGCATCCCGGACGGGACGTTGGCGCCGGCGATGGTGATCCAGAACACGACGCCGAGAATCGCCAGCATGATCGGGAAGCCCCAGATCGGCGAGGTGACGATTTTATCCAGCCGATACGTGCTTTCCAGCTTTTTGGGGTCTTCGTAGCGGACGGCCTCCCGGCAGATGTTCCGGGATGTCTGGTAAATGTCGCGGACGATGCCGTCGCGGATCGCGTCTCCGCCGGCCATGCACTGGGCCAGGGCAAACAGCGAGTCGAGCGAATCCGGCCTCTCAGTGGCAAGAAATCTGCTCATGGGGCACGACCTCCTTCATCCCGGTCGCTCCGACGGTGTCGAGGCGTGCCTTGAGGGAGGCGAGCAGCTTCTCGTCGCCGTCAAGCAGGCGGAGCGCAATCCATCTGGGCGAAAAACGCGTGCCCAACAGGTGCGTGACATGCGGCTCCAGCTCCCTGATTTTCTGCTCGATGTCCGCACTGTAGGAAATCGTCACGGGCTGCGGGATGATTTTGCCGGACGCCACTTTTTCCACCTCGGCCAGGAGCGCGTCGATTCCCGTCCGATTGCGGGCTGAGATGGCAACCGTCGGCACGCCCAGCTTTTGTCTGATTTTGGTTACGTCGACGTGAATGCCCAACCGCTTCGCTTCGTCGATCAGGTTGACGCAGAGGACGACGCGGTTGGTCATCTCCATCACCTGCAGCGCCAGATTCAGGTTGCGCTCCAGCGATGTGGCGTCCACGACGACGACAGTTACGTCGGGCTGTTCAAAAATGATGTAATCGCGCGCCACTTCCTCATCGGCGGAATTGGAATACAGTGAGTAGGTGCCCGGCAGGTCGATCACCCGGTAGGTGACGTCTTCGTGGACAAACTCACCGACGGCTGACTGCACCGTTTTTCCCGCCCAGTTTCCGGTGTGCTGGCGGAGGCCGGTCAGCGTGTTGAACAGCGTGCTCTTTCCGGTATTGGGATTGCCGGCCAGAGCGATTGTGTACGCAGCCAAAATCATTCACCTCCCAGGATGTTTCCGAATATCTGCGAGCTTTCTTCCCGGCGCAGGGCAATCGTCGTATTGTTCACACGAAATGCGACCGGATCGCCGAGCGGACTTTTCTGCAGGACCTCGATGACGTTTCCCGGGACGAATCCCAGGTCGAGCAGTCTTCGCCGCAGGACCCCCTGCACGTTGATTCCCGATAAAACAAGCCGCATTCCGGTTTTTGCCTCGGAAAGCGGAATTGTGGGCGAAGCCATGTGATGCCACCCCCTGTGGTTTTCGCATGGGACAAAATGTTTGCCAAGGGCAAATTTTTGCTTACAAAAAAATATGTGACAAAAGTAGATCAGGTTCTTACTGTTAGTATAGTACAAAATTTTTCTCTTAGGAACAAAAAGTTTCTCTAGTGCAACATTTCGTCCTTTGTGCAACACTCCGACGCTGGAGCGGCAGGCATTCGGCACGACTTTGACTCATTTGTCTGTTATAATGGAAATCGTAACGGTTCTCTTTTGGGGTGGTGACTGGATGATATCAAACGAGATGCAGGATTCCTGTGACGATACGTGTCAAGGAACGGAACCGACAGCCGCTGAAATAAAGGAAGCCATGATTGATAACGACACGGCCGGGGCGCTCGCCGATCTGTTTCGCGCGCTGAGCGATCCTACCCGGGTCAAGATCATTTACGCTTTATTGCACAGGGAGCTGTGCGTCCACGACATCTCCACGGCCCTGGACATGGGGCAGTCAGCGGTGTCGCACCAGCTCCGTTATCTGCGAAATCTGCGCATCGTCAAACGGCGAAAGGCGGGAAAAACCGTCTTTTACTCCCTGGACGACGATCATATTGAACAGATATTCGTGCAGACGCTTCAGCACATGAAACACGGCTGATCGTCCGAGACCCGCTTGCTTGGCAGGCGGGTTTTTTTGTCTGCGCTGCGGCCTGCATGCACGGCTGTCCGCCCGGGAAAAATTGTGTTGACGTTTTGCAGCCGGAAAAAATAAGATGATTGTGAGGATAAAATACATGAACAATTAATCATGTGTTTGAGCGGGGTGGAACGAATGGCCAATACGGATGAGTGCTGCAAAGCGGCCTCCCACGCGGAAACAGGATGCTGCGGCAACGGTACTGCCGTTGAGACCTGCAGTGAAACATTGTCCCTGATCGGTCTGCACTGTGCCGACTGTGCGGCACGTCTGGAGAAAAGCCTGGCCCGGCTGCCCGGGATGGCGCGGGCAGAAGTGAACGCTGCCGCCGCCAAGGCAAGCGTCAGCTACGATCCGCATCGGACGACCTATGAGCAGATTGTCGACACCATCCGGAAACTGGGCTACGACGTCGCCCCGCAGCAGCGGGGGACGGTCACGGCTCGCTTCCGCATCCGCGGGATGGACTGCGCCGATTGTGCGCAAAAGCTGGAGAAAAAGGTGGGAGCCCTGCCCGCCGTGCATCGCGTCCAGGTCAATTTCGGCGCGGCGATCATGACCGTCGAGCATGACGGAACGGCAGTTGACCGCGTGATCGACACTGTGCGCCAGGCGGGCTACGAAGCCGTCCGGGAGCAGGAAGCGAACAGGCGGGAGGAAGAGCGGGGCTTTTGGCGGCAAAACAAAAAAGCCTGGTCGACCGTGACTGCCTCCCTTTTGTTTCTCGCCGCCTGGGGCCTGGGGTTCGCGCCGGCGGCACCGGAGCCGCTCATCACGCTGCTCTACGCGCTGTCCATCCTGGCCGGCGGCGTTCGCATCGCCAAAAGCGGCCTGTACGGTCTCAAGTCGCGAACGGTCGGCATCGACTTTCTGATGACGATCGCTGTCATCGGGGCGGTGGCGATCGGCGAGTGGGCGGAAGGAGCGGCGGTGGTCTGCCTGTTTTCGCTGGGGGAAACGCTGGAGGCCTATACCATGGACCGGACGAGACGATCGCTGCGCAGCCTGATGGAACTGGCGCCGGCTGAAGCTCTCGTCCTGCGCGACGGTCGGGAGTTGACGCTTCCGGTGGAACAGATTCGCGTCGGCGACACGATTCTGGTCAAACCGGGGGAAAAGATCGCGATGGACGGCATCGTGACCGACGGGCGGTCGACCGTCAACCAGGCGCCCATTACCGGCGAGTCCGTACCGGTGGAGAAGGGAGCCGGAGACGAGGTGTTCGCCGGCACGATCAACCAGCAGGGAGCGTTGACGGTCAGGGTGACCAGACGGGCCGAAGACAACACCTTGTCCCGGATCGTTCATCTCGTGGAAGAAGCACAGGCGCAGAAGGCGCCGTCGCAGCGCTTTGTCGACGCCTTTGCCGCCTACTACACGCCGGCGGTGATCGCCGTGGCTGTCGCGATTGCGGCCGTTCCGCCGCTTCTGTTCCAGCAGCCGTTTGCGGACTGGTTTTACCGAGCGCTGATGATGCTAGTCGTTTCGTGCCCCTGCGCGCTGGTCATTTCCACCCCTGTCTCTATCGTCTCCGCCATCGGCAATGCCGCACGCAGCGGGATTTTGATCAAAGGGGGCATCCATCTGGAACGGCTCGGTGCCGTTTCGGTGATGGCCTTTGACAAGACGGGGACGCTCACCCAGGGGCTTCCCGAAGTAACCGGGATCATCCCTGTGTCTGCTCTGACGGAGGTGGAGGTTCTCGCCATCGCCGCTGCCGTGGAAGCCCGATCGGAACACCCCTTGGCGGCAGCCATCGTCCGCAAGGCGAAGCAGGAGGGCGTGGCCATCCCTGACAACGATCAGTTTGTCTCCGTCCCCGGCGGCGGGGTGAAAGCCCGGGTGAACGGCATCACGTACATGATCGGAAACCCCCGGTGGATCTCCGGCGACGCGGGGCTCTCGCTGGAGCGGGTCGAGCAGCGGATCGAGCAGCTTCGAGAGTCCGGCCACACCTTGATGGTGCTGGGCACGGAACAGCAGGTGGTGGCGCTGATCACGCTGGCCGACGCGGTCCGTCCGTCCAGCAGGACAGCGATTCGGGAACTGCGCTCCCTGGGGATAGAGCGGATGGTCATGCTGACCGGAGATCACCGGGGCGCGGCTCGCGCTGTCTCCAGCGAACTGGGAGGCATCGACTGCCATGCCGAACTGCTCCCGGAAGACAAGCTGACCCTCATCCGGGAGTGGCAGTCTGCTGGCGCCAGCGTGGCCATGGTGGGGGATGGCGTCAATGACGCGCCGGCGCTTGCTGCGGCGACCGTGGGCATCGCCATGGGCGGTGCCGGATCGGATACGGCGCTGGAAACGGCCGACATCACCCTGATGGCCGACGATCTGTCCAAACTTCCCTACGCCGTCAATCTCAGCCGGCGGACGCTGCGCATTATCAAGCAGAACATCGCGTTTTCGCTGCTGGTGAAGGCGGTCTTTCTGCTGATGATCGCGTTTGGCTGGTCCACGCTGTGGATGGCTGTGCTGGCCGATACGGGAAGCTCCCTGATCGTGATCGCCAACGGCATGCGGCTGCTGCGGACCGCCGAGCGCGCCTAAGCGCTCCCGGTCCGCACCGGGCAGGCGGCGGGCTAGGCAGCAGCCCGCTGCCTTTTTTAGTCCAGCCACCATCCCACCGGCCTGTCTGGCGCTTCAATGCGCACAAATCAGCGGTCAGCTGCCATCCTTCACTCCCCGCAGTTTGGCGATCGCCAGCAGCACGAGCGGGATGACATAGGCGATCACCACTCCGAAATAGCCGAGCCGGTCGCCAAAGGTAAAAAACTCGGTCTGGTTTTGCGGCATCATCGCAATCAGGTAGATAATCGGCGAGAGGATGAGAATCCACGTAAATCTTGAAATCCGGGTAAACACGGACTGCAGCGTGGTTATGGCCAGATCAAACGAGATGCTGCAGGTGTTAAAGATGGTCATGATCCAGATGGTGAAAAAGACGGATTCGACCCGCTCGATAAATCCGCCGGGCACCTCCACACCTTTTGCCAGCTCGATGGTGGGAAAGGTCAGATTTCTGACCACCTCCGATGAAAAGACGCCGATGACTATCATGTAGATGGTCATGTACAGCAGGATGGGAATCGCCATTCCCAGCGTGACTGATTTGGGGGCATCCTGCGGACGTTTCATCAGAATCGTGTAAAACAGCACCAATTCCCCACCGGTCATGGAAAGGCCCAATCTTTTCACACCGCTGAGCAGGGACATCCAGTCAGTAGAGAAGAACGGCCGGACGTTTTCCCATTCCAAAAAGCGCAGCGTGTACATCTGGACCATGAGAATGACCAGCAGCACGATCGGCAGAAAGATGAGATTGAGACGCAGCAGCGCCAGGCGCGATCCAGCCGCAACGTACTGGACGATCAGCAAAAAGGCCAGCGTGATCATCTCCACCGGCGTGTTCGTGAACAGGTACTGCTTGGCGATAATGCCGACTGCCCGGATTTCAAAGGAGGCCATCCATATGCTGTGCACACTAAAGAGCAAAGTGAGCAGATACGCGAACGGCCGGCCTGCGATCACCGCCACAATAGCGAAAAAGGGACGGGTGGGAAAGCGGCTGGCCAGCTTGCCCAACAGCCAGCTGATAAAACAGACGACAGTGCCGGCGATGAGGATGGAAATCCACCCGTCAAACGAATTGGTTTCCTCCGCAATCGAACGGGGAAAGGTGAGGATGCCTACGGCGATCACGTAATTGGCGATGATGAAGATCATCTCTCGGGTACTGATTTTTTTATCCGCATAGGAAACGTTGTTCATGGCGAATCCCCTGTCTTCATGCGAATGTTTTTGCGCTCATTCCCGCTTGTCGCATTTCCATGGCGGATCGCCGTGCTCGCGCAGCTTGCGGAACATGATGTGGAGGCTCCACGGAATCAGCACAGACAGCACCGCCCCGGCACATGTCATAAACGGGGGAAGAATGCCGAATAGCTTGTTCAACATGGCTACACCGCCTTAACGTACTTCGTTCCTGCTGCGGGTTTCCGTTGTATTGATCTCGCCCACATTGCGGATGTACACGGTTGCCTTGACGTCGATTTCGCTCGATGCGAAGTAATTTCTGCCGTACTCCCAGTCGTGTTTGAGCTGCTTCCAGAGGTGGGGATGCTCCTGTTTCAAGTAAGTGCCCAACCCGAGCACATCTGTTTTCATCTGCTTGTGCACCTTTCTGATCGTGTCGCGGGCCATTCGCTCGATCTCTTTGGCCAGGTGATCCTGCAGCGTTTTTAACGCATCTTTGCTCAGGTAATTCATTGGCTTGAACGTCTCGTCGATCACGCCTTCACACGTGATGGTGTAGGCGAATCGCATCCGCTCCTTGTGCCGGGTATCCGCCTTGATTTTCCGGCTGGCCGACTCAATGTTAAATGTCACCAGTTCGCGATCGAGCACTGCCTTCAGCATGCCCCCCTTAACGCGGTCGGTGAGGAAGTTCAAGCCTTCCGTTTCTTCTTCGCCCAAAAAACCGACCATGCGGTTTGATTTTCCATTAAACACGGCCGCGCCGGCCACTTTCACTTCCTTTTCGTTTGAGGTAATGCGGGGAAGCACAAAGCTGTGCTCGTTCATCAGATTTTCGTGGCATTCACCCAACCATATTTCCGGCAATATCCGCGCGTTTTTTTGGATGTTTTCGGCCACGGCGTTGATGTACATGGCCGGCAGTTTTTCGTTTATAGGGGAGATTTCCAGGACGGGGCGGGCGTCCCCTTTGGCGATCATCACCTTGCTGCTGCGGCGCAGTTCCGGATCGCGCAGGAAAAAGTCGAGCGCGTCGGCAAAGGCGTGATTGGCCTTGGCCACCTCTTCGGAGATGATCAGCACTTTCAGGTGCTGGTAAAACGGAATCCGGCTGCTCCGCGTCGCCAGCTCACTGGAAATCTCCAGCAGGGAATCCCCTTCTGATGCGATGTTCAAAAATGCCTCGTTGCCACTGCCCTGGACGCCTCGTTGCTGTGAACCGGAAACCAGTCCGCCCGGCACCACAAACTGGTGGGTGACCAAAAACCGCCATCGTCCCTCCGGCCTGTCTGGCGCTTCCTTTTCTGCTGCTTCTTCTGCGGCTGAGGAGCGGGGGAAGTCAATCGCCACGCCGATGACAAAACCGCGCTCTTCGATGGGCAGCTGATCCCAACACCCGGCTGTCAGGAATGCGCACAGACCGATCAAGGCAGTGCGAACGAATCGGCGGTCAATCACTCTCCTTCACCCCCCGCAGTTTGGCGATCGTCAGCAGCAGGAGCGGAATGGCATAGGCGATCACCACACCGATGTAGCTGAGCCTGTCGCCAAAGGTAAGAAACTCGACCTGGTTTTGCGGCTGCATCGCAATCAGGTAGATAATCGGCGAGAGGATGAGAATCCACGCAAATTTCGAAAGCCGGGTAAATACGGACCGCAGCGCAGTTATGGTCAGATCAAACCAGATGGTGCAGGTGTTAAAGATGGTCATGATCCAGATGGTGAAAAAGAGGGATTCGACCCGCTCGATAAACCCGCCGGGCACCTCGACACCTTTTGCCAGCTCGATGGTGGGAAAGGTCAGATTTCTGGCCACCGCCGCTGAAAAGACACCGATGATCACCATGTAAATGGTCATGTACAGCAGGACAGGAATCGCCAGTCCCAGGATGACTGACTTGGGGGCATCCTGCGGACGTTTCATCAGGAGCGTGTAAAAAAGCACGATTTCCGGGCCGGACATGGACAGGGTCACTCCTTTCGCACCTTTGAGCAGGGTCGTCCAGTCGGTAGAGAAGAACGGCCGGACGTTTTCCCATTCCAAAAAGCGCAGCGTGTACATCTGGACCATGAGAATGACCAGCAGCACGATCGGCAGAAAGATGAGATTGAGACGCAGCAGCGCCATGCGCGATCCTGCCACGGCATACTGGACGATCAGCAAAAAGGCCAGCGTGATCATCTCCACCGGCGTGTTCGTGAACAGGTACTGCTTGGCGATATTGCCGACAGCCCGGACTTCAAAGGAGACCATCAATATGCTGTACACACCAAAGAGCAGAGTGAGCAGATACGCGAACGGCCGGCCGACGATCAGCGCCACGTAATCGAAATAGGTACGGGTGGGAAAGCGGCTGGCCAGCTTGCCCAACAGCCAGCCGATGAGACAGACGGCAGCGCCGCCGATGAGGACAGAAATCCATCCGTCAAACGCATCGGTCTCCTTCGCAATCGAACGGGGAAAAGTGAGGATGCCTACACCGATCACGGCATTGGCGATGATGATCACCATCTCTCTGGTGCGGATTTTTTGATCCGCATAGGGAACGTTGTTCATGGCGCATCCCCTGTCTTCATGCGAATGTGGTCTTTTGGCTGCCCGGTCTCCGGCCGTTTTCGCATAAACGTCACGGGAGCACGCAGCAACAGATCCTTCCAGTCGTTCAGCAGTTGCGGCGCAAACGGCGTCAGGTACGGCACACCCAGGCTCGTCAGATTGGCCAGGTGAATAAAGATGGCGACAAACATGAGCACGACTCCGTACAGGCCGAAGATAGCGGCGGCAAACATCACAACAAAGCGGATCATGCGAAACGTCAGCGCCAGGTTGTACGCCGGGATGGCAAACGAGGCGATCGCCGTCAGGGCGACGACGATGACCATGACCGGGCTGACGAGTCCGGCTGATACGGCCGATTCGCCGATCACCAAACCGCCGACGATCCCCACCGTCTGACCGATTGGTTTCGGCAGGCGCAGCCCCGCCTCCTGAAGCAGCTCCATCGTCGCCACCATCAGCAGCGCTTCGACAAACGCCGGAAACGGAACGCCTTCTCTCGTCGCTGCGATAGAGAAGGCCAGGTCGGATGGGATCAGTCCGGGATGATAGGTGACGAGCGCGACGTACAACGCTGGAGAAAAGACCGCCAGAAACGCGGCGACGTAGCGAAGCAGTCGGGCCAGCGTTCCGACAATCCAGCGCTCGTAAAAGTCTTCCGGCGAATGAAGCAGCATGCTGAAGGTAACCGGCACGATCAGGCCCATCGGGGTACCGTCCAGCAAGATGGCCACCCTGCCTTGAAACAGCGCGGAAGCCACCTTGTCCGGCCGCTCGGTCACCTGGCATTGCGGGAACGGCGAAAGAAAGTCGTCTTCGATCCACTGTTCAATAAATCCAGATTCTTCCACCTCATCAACGTCGATGGTGGCCAGCCGCCGTTTCACCTCTTGCACGAGCGCGGGATTGGCGATGTCCTGCATGTAGGCGATGATCAAATCGGTCTTGCTGCGCCGTCCCACGTTCATGGTATCAAAGCGGAGCTGGACGTCCCTGACCCGCCGCCGGACGAGCATCGTATTGTCCCGGATGTTCTCGGTAAACCCTTCCCGTGGGCCCCGCACCAGCCCTTCCGACACCGGCTCGTCGATAGTGCGGGTCTGCCAGCCTCGGCTGTCGATCACGATGGTTTGGGCTGTGCCGTCAACAAACAGGGCGGTATCTCCTGCGAGTACCCGGTCATACATGGCTTCAAATGTTGATTCCAGTTTGACCTCGATGGTAGACAGCACTTCTCTCAACAGGAACGTCAGCATCTCTTCGCCCGGCGGAGGGAGCTTCTTGCCCGATGCCGGCAGTGTCAGCTGGATGTGCTTGACGACTTTGTCATTGATGAGATCAGAGTCCACCAGTCCGTCGAAGCAAACCACGGCGCACGTCAGCGAGGTATTGTCGATCGAAAATGTCCGGACGATCAGATCTTGCGGGTTACCCAACGTCTGCTTGATGGCCGTCAGGTTTTCCTCAAGACGGGGGTAGAGCGGGGTGGACAGGTCGGGCGTCTGCTGCGGGCGTCGCTTCAACTGCGAAGCCATTGTTTTTGTCGGCCTCTTATTTTTGCGATACACCTGGAGGTCCCTCCTGTCGTGGAAACACAAGCCTGTTAGTGCGATTTTTTCCGGAAGTGAGCGGAATTATGCGAACGCTGCCGCCTCTGCGGTGCCGGTTTGCCCCTGCATGTAAGTTCCAATACCGCATTCGCGCAAAAGAATTGAAGAACGAGGGGAGGTGTGGTACATTCGGCATGGTAGAATAGGATAGTGGAGAGGAAGAAAGACGAGAGGATGATAGGGGTGCCTGACACACAGGTAATGGAGCGGGCAACGGATTTTGCCCGCCTTGCTGATACACTGGAACAGATCGGATCGATGATGGAAGAGGCGAAAGACGGCACGACGCCGGGGAAAATGGCGCAGCTTGCCGAGAAGACGCGGCAGGCAGAGCTGAACATCGCATTTTGCGGCCACTTTTCCGCCGGCAAATCGACGATGATCAATACGCTGTTGGGCGTCAATCTGCTGCCGTCCAATCCGATTCCCACCAGCGCCAACGTGGTCAAAATCCGCGGCGGGGAAAAGGCTGCTCGCGTCTATACGCGCAACAGCGGCGTACTGACCTTTGACCCTGACACCGAAATGGAAAAGCTGAAGCAGTTTGCCGTGGATGGGGACACCGTGGAATGGGTGGAAGTCTCCTATCCGGGGACGTTCCTGGACGAGCGTTCCAGTCTTCTGGATACGCCGGGGATCGATTCCACCGACGCCGCCCACAAGATCGCGACCGAATCGGCGCTTCACCTGGCGGACGTGGTCGTCTACATGATGGACTACAACCACGTGCAGGCGGAGGAGAACTTCAATTTTACCAAAGCGCTGAAAGACCGCGGAAAACCGGTCTACCTGGTCGTCAACATGATTGACAAGCACATCGACTTTGAGCTTGATTTTGACAGTTACAAGGAGAGCGTGGAAGAGGCGTTCGCCACGTGGAACATCAAGCCGGACGGCATTTTCTACACGTCGCTGGCGGAGCCGGATCACCCGGAAAACCAGTACGAGGCGTTTCGGGAGAAGCTGCTGGCGCTGATCGGTGAGCGGGAGAGGCTGATTGGGGAGAGCGTCGTCCACTCGGCGGAGCACCTGATCGACGAGCACGTGAAAGGGATCGCCCAGCGCAACGCAGCGGCCCGCGAAGCGCTGGAGAGCAGACTGGAGGCACTGGCGGTGGACGGCGTGGACAAGAGCGATGCCGCCCAGGCGGAAGCGGCGCTCCGGGAGGCGGAAGCGCAGCAGTCCGCGCTGGCCAACCGGGCCGAGGAGGCGCGCAAGCAGATGGAAAAAGAGCTGTCCGCCCTGCTTGACAACGCGCGACTGACGTATTACAGCACCAACGAAGCGGCGGAGCGCTATCTGGAAAGCCGCAAGCCGGGATTCAAGGTGGGCCTGTTCTTTGCCGCCAGAAAAACGGAGGAGGAACGGGCCAAGCGGCTGGACGCCCTCTTGGCTGATATCCGCGAAAAGGTGGCCGGCAATCTCGACTTCCATTTCAAGGATCTGGTGAGCAAGCTGCCCGAGGCGTACGGCATCCGCGACGAAGCCTACCACGCCGCCGTGCACGCCACGCGGATCGAGGTGACGGCTGAATTTCTCGCCGCCCTTGTGAAGGAGGGAGCAGGCACGCGCGAATACGTGATGAACTACTGTTCCGATATTTCCAACGCGATCAAGGCGGAGTACCACCGTGCAGGACTGGCGTTCATCGAACAGGTGACGGCGCGGCTGCGTAAAGAGGCAGAAGCGGAGGCCGAAGCGCTGAATGGGCGGCTGGGCGCACTGCGTGAACTGGCGGAGATTCACGCCGGGCTGGCTGCGCTGGCAGAAAACGAGCGGGCGGTCAAAGAGCGGCTGCGAGCGATTTTGCGTGAAGGAGCGTAACGGAGACAATGAACCAACTGAGAGAGAAACTGATTGCTGCAGCGGAGCGCTTGCGGCGGGCAAGCGATGAAATTGCGACGGTGCCGGGAATGCAGGCGCAGGCCGAGGCAATGCGGGAGCGTGCCGACCGTCTGACTGCCAACCGCTTTACGGTCGCGTTGTTCGGAGCGTTCAGCGCCGGCAAGTCGTCGTTTGCCAACGCGCTGATGGGGGATTTGGTACTGCCGGTGTCCCCCAATCCGACGACGGCGGCGATCAACAAAATCATGCCGCCGACCGAGAGCCATCCGCACGGGACGGTGCGAGTGGTCCTGAAGAGCCGGGAAGCGGTGGAGCAGGACGTGCTGCGCTCACTTGCCGTCTTTGGCCTGTCGGCTGACGGGCTGGAGCAGGCTCTGGCCGAACTGGACAAGATCGACGTGGCGCACATTCCGCCGACTGCGAAACCGCATTTCACCTTTTTGAAAGCGGTGACCAAGGGGCTCAGCGACATGACTCCCCATCTGGGGGGCGAGCTGATCGTCGACATGCAGGCGTTCAAAGGCTTTGTGGCCAAAGAGGAGAAAGCCTGCTTTGCCGAGTACATCGAGCTCTTTTACGCGTGTCCCCTGACCGAGCAAGGGATCGTGCTGGTCGATACGCCGGGAGCGGACTCGATCAACGCCCGCCATACCGGGGTCGCCTTCGAGTACATGAAAAACGCCGACGCGGTGTTGTTCGTCACCTACTACAACCACGCCTTTTCCCAGGCGGACCGGGAATTTCTGCTGCAGATGGGCCGCGTGAAGGACACCTTTGAGATGGACAAAATGTTCTTCATCGTCAACGCTGCCGACCTCGCCTCCTCCAAGGAAGAGCTGGACGGAGTGGTCGCGCACGTGGAGAAAAACCTGCTCGCCTGCGGCATCCGCCATCCGCGGATCTATCCTGTCTCCAGCCAGACGGCATTGCTGGCCCGGATGCACGCGGCAGGCAAGCTGTCGGCCTCGGCGGAAAAAGTGTACCGCCAGCGCACCGGCACGGCGGAAGGCGAACCGCTGCCAGCGGCGGAACAGGCATTTGAGCTGTCCGGCATGGCAGGGTTTGAACGGGATTTCCTCCGCTTTACCCTGGAAGAACTGACGAGCATTGCTGTTACGGCGGCGATGGGAGAAATCCGCCGGGCACACGACATGCTGGCCGAGTTCATCCGGATGGCCCAGGCGGACGAAAGCGAACGGATCGCACGCCGCCAGGCCGCCGAAGAGGCGAAGCGGGCGGCGCTCGCGGCGGTGGCCGAACTGTCTACTGCGTCAGCCGAACGGGATCTGGCCAAGGAGCAGGAGGAACTGCTGTACTATGTAAAACAGCGCCTCTTCTTCCGGTTCAACGAACTGTTCAATGCCGCGTTTAACCCGGCTGTGCTGAAAGAAGACGGCCGGAACATGAAGCAGGCGCTGCAAGGCTGTCTGAGTGACCTGCTGCGGTCGATCAGCTACGACCTGGCTCAGGAGTTGAGGGCCACGACGCTGCGCCTGGAGAAGTTTGTAAACAAACTGGGAGTCTCCCTGGTGGAGCAGTGGCAGCGCGACGTACAGCGGCACGCCGCCGGGCTGACGCTGGCTCCGTTCCAGCCGCGCCAGACGGAGACGCTGCCGTTTGCTGAAGAGCTTCCGGTGGATGCGGCAGCCCTGCACCCGGCGCTTTCCCTGTTCAAAAACACCAAGGACTTTTTTGAACAGGACGGCAAGACCAAACTGCGCGACCAACTGGAAAAACTGCTGCAGGAACCCGTCGCCGCCTACGTTGCGGCCGGCAGTGAGCAGTTGGGTGAACAGTTTTCCACCCTGTTTGCGGCCGTGACAGCGGACGAGCGAAACCGTGCGGCGGAGCAGGTGGAGTCGTACTTTACCGGCGTGTTTGCCGCACTGGACATGACGCTGGATTTGGACGAACTGTCCGGCAAGCTGCAGCGCGTGGCTGCCGAGCTGGAGTAAGCGGCACCGGCGAGACGAGGACCAATGTAACATGATGCCAAAAGCGGCCTGTCACCGGGCCGCTTTTTTTGGTGTGCATGGGCGGAAGCGTTTGATGCAGCGATACACGCTTCGGCACTGTTGGGCGCAGGAAGCGCCAGGAGATCGCCGACCACCTGCATCCGCACGTGACCGTGCTGGGCCATTCCGTGGGCCTGCACATCCTGCTGGAAGTACATACGGACCGCGGTGAAGAAGAGCTGATTCGTATAGCCGCTGAGGCGGGAGTGGGTGTCTACCCGGTCGGACGCAACTGGCAGGAGCCGTGCGGCAGACAGGAGCGGCCGCGCATTATCGTCGGCTTTGGCGGCATGAGGGAAGAAGACATTTCAGAGGGCATCCGCCTGCTGGCCGCCGCGTGGTTTGGGCGATGCTGAGCGTGTCGTGTCCGGTTTTGTCGTGCAGAGGGGTTACCGGTTTGAAAAGGAAAGGTTCGGGCAGATATTCGCGTGCAAAAATGAGCAGACCGCCAATGCAGGTTACATTGACGGTCTGCCCATTGTATTGAGTGGGAGCGGTAATCAAGCAAGTTGCTTACTGCTTGCTCAAACGCTCGTATCGGTCAAATTGCTCCTGAAGCTGCTGCGACGGCTTTTGCGTCAGCAGGCTGACGACCACGATGGCCAGCAAGCTGGCGGCAAAGCCCGGCACCATTTCGTAGAGGAAATTCTTCAGCACGTCAAATTGGGTCCAGATGATGACGGTAGCGGCACCGGCAACCATCCCGGCGAGCGCGCCCCATTTGTTCATCCGTTTCCAGTAGAGGCTAAGCAGCACGACCGGTCCAAACGATGCGCCAAACCCGGCCCAGGCGTAACCGACCAGACTCAGGATCGTGTCGTTCTTGCTGTAGGCAAGCGCCAAGGCGATCAGCGACACCAGCAGGACGGACAGGCGGCCGATCGTGACCAACTCCTTGTCCGTGGCCGAGCGACGGAAGAAGGTCTTGTAGACGTCTTCAGTCAGCGAGCTGGAAGTGACGAGCAGTTGGGAAGAAATCGTACTCATGATCGCTGCAAGAATGGCTGCCAGCAGGAAGCCGGTAATCAGCGGGTGGAACAGGATTTTACCCAGTTCGATAAAGATCGTCTCCGGATCGGCAATCGTCCAGCCCTGTTTGGAGTACAAGGCGATGCCGATCAAACCGGTCAGCATTGCACCAACGACGGAGAAGATCATCCAGCCCATGCCGATGCGGCGCGCTTTTTTCATCTCCTTGACGGAGGAGATGGCCATGAAGCGGACGATGATGTGCGGTTGGCCGAAGTAGCCAAGCCCCCAGGCAAACAGCGAGATGATGCCCATCAGGCTGGTGCCTTTGAAAATGTCGAGCAGGGCGGGGTCAACGGCATGGATTTCCGTAAAGGTTGGCCCGATTCCGCCGACGGTCATGATGGTGACCACAGGCACCATGATCAGCGCGATGAACATGATCAATCCCTGCACAAAGTCGGTCCAGCTCACGGCGAGAAAACCGCCGAACAGCGTGTAAGCGATGGTGACGCCGGCTACGATCCACAGCCCGGTGTGGTAGTCGAGGCCAAACGTGTTTTCGAACAGCACGCCGCCGGATACGATCCCGGAGGAGACGTAAAACGTAAAGAAAATCATGATGACTAGGCCGGATACCAGGCGCAGTATGCGGCTGCCGTCGCCAAAGCGGTTTTCCAAAAACGCTGGAATGGTGATGGAGTTGTTGGCTACCTCCGTATAGGTGCGCAAACGCGGCGCCACGTACAACCAGTTGGCGTACGCCCCGAGCGTCAGGCCGATGGCAATCCACGAGGCGCTGATCCCTTGGGCAAACATCGCGCCGGGCAAGCCCATCATCAGCCAGCCGCTCATGTCGGATGCTCCTGCACTGAGCGCCGTCACAGCCGGCCCGAGCGTCCGGCCGCCCAACATGTAGTCAGTGAGATTGGATGTGCGCTTGTACGCGTAGTACCCGATCAGCAGCATGCCGACCATATAGGCGGTAATGGAAGCGATGAGTTGCATATCCATGTGCGTTTTATTCCCCTTTACAATTTTATCAATATTGAACATATTGTGACGATGAATAGTCTAACATGAAAGCGCTTTAAAATCTACTGGTAAAATCAAACGAATAGCAAAAAGATATCAAAAAATTAGATTGAACGTTTCCGGCGTGCGACATTCTTTCGTGCTGCGTTTCCACTTTCCCATGCATCCGCATATGATGTGATAAGCGAGCGAGCTGCACTGACGACAGGGAGGAAGGGCAATGATTGAAGGGAAAGTGAAATGGTTCAGCAAGGAAAAAGGGTACGGCTTTATCGAACGGGAAGGCGGCCCCGATGTGTTTGTCCACTATTCGGCCATCGCCGGAACAGGATACCGCAATCTGGAAGAAGGTGAATTGGTCACGTTTGACATCGTCAACGGCCAGCGCGGCTTGCAGGCGGCAAATGTGGTCCGCAAGAACAGCCAAAGCTGACCGCTGGCCCCGGCCGGCAGCGAGGAGGAGCAACAGTCGCCAGCCGGTTGCGCCTCGACAGACAGTCCCTGCAGACGTACAAGACGCCGTTGCTCCCGCGGGAGCAGCTGGCGTCTTTTTGCGCATGTCTTATTGTCGGGATAAAAATATGAAAAAGGCAATCAACAAAACGAGCGTGAGGGACAGATAGATCGAAAGCAGGTTTTTCGACCGTCTGGCAAAACTTCTTCTCGTCTTTTCTTCCGGATTTCGGCCAATCAGGATGGTACTGACAAGTCCGATGAAGGATAGAACGAGGACGGCTATGATAAAGGGATAAATGCTCACATCGGTACACTCCTTTCGGTCTTTGCCATGCGCCAGCGAGGAGCTGAACACATGGGGCCACATGCTTGTCCCACACGATCATATCCCGTTGTTCGCCGAAATGGACCATCCACTTGCCCACTTTTTTGCCCATCCACTTGAACGACTGTCGTTCCGCGGGTGCCGTGACCCTGGGGGAAAAAAGCGGCGGGCGGTCATTGGCGACAAACGGAGCGATACGCCTCCGCCAGGCGGCTGATCGCGTCCTGAATCCGCTCTTTTGGGGGGCGTCCGAAGGTGAAGCGGACGAACCCTTTTTTTGATCCGAAGACCATGCCCGGGACAAAGATGACGCCGCGCTTGACCGATTCGGCCAGCATCCGGTTCTCGCTCCACTCGCCCGTCAACCGGCACCATAAATGGATTCCTCCTGCGGGCGGCACAAACTCTACGCTGCCGCCAAACGACTCGCGAAGCGAACAAACAAGCCGCTCGCTGCGGCCGGCCAGCTCCCTGCGCAGCATGTCCAGATGGGCGGGAAACCACTCCGAGGACAAAAAGCGGTTCGCCAACCACTGGGGAAAAATGCTGTGCCCAAAATCGATCTGCTGCTTGGCGTCGGCCAGCCGCTCAATGACCGTTCGGGGCCCGACAACCCATCCGATCCTCAACCCGGAGGCGACAATCTTGGTCAGCGAGCTGATGTACAGCACGGTGCCGTGTCGATCCAGGGACTTCAACGTAGGAACATGTTCGCCCGAAAAGGCGGTCAGGCTGTACGGGTCGTCCTCCACGATGGGAATTCCGTGTTCAGCCGAAATCTCCAACAGCCGTTTCCGCCGGGGCAGGGAGAGGAACGTTCCCGTCGGATTCTGAAAGTTGGGGTTGAGAAAGACCATTTTGATCCGATGCTTGCCGTGCAGCGCCAGCAGTTCGTCCGGATCGATGCCTTCGCTGTCCACGGGGAGCGGAAAAAGCCGCACGCCCGCCGACCGGAACAGCGGCAGCGAGTAGCAGTACGACGGGTCTTCGATCGCCACGGCGTCGCCCGGCTGGAGCAGGCACTGAACCACGAGATGCAGGGCCTGTTGGGCGCCTGCCGTCACCAGGATGGACGAGGGAGCGGCATCGATGCCCTTCCACGTCTTCATGTGGGCAACCAGCGTGTCACGCAGCTGCGGATTTCCTTGCGGATGTTCGTAGCCAAAGTGACAGGGGAAGTCGCCCGCGGCCAGCAGCTGCCGAAACTGCTCGTGCGGGACCAGTTCGGGAGACAATTCGCCGCTCGCCAGGTCAAGCATGTCGCTGTCCTGCGTGTCGCGGCGTATCTGGCGGATCAGAGGCAGGTTGGGACGGAACAACCCCGCCTCTGCCATCCGCTTCCAGTCGGGCGTACGATTCCGGGCCAAGCCCCAGATGTCCCGGCTCACAATGGTTCCGCTGCCTTGTCTCCGCTCCACCAAGCCGGCCGCCCGCAATTCCTCGTAGGCGGTCACGACGGTCGAACGGTTGACCTGGAGCTCCTTGGCGAGCAGCCGTTCGGACGGCAGACGGCTCCCGGGCGGAAACTCTCCGCTGGCGATCCGCTGTTCCATCCATTCGGCAATTTGTTTGTAGACAGGTGTATGTCCCTGACGGATCGGTTTCCAATCCACCTTAGCATCCCCGGCTTTCTCCTAATACTTTCGTGTCGCCGTTATTATAGCACAGCCCGTCCGGTGACCGCGAAAATACGGATCGCTGCCGCTCCGCGCATGATTCAGATGATAATACATATTTCTTTTTAATAATAATTATTGAAAGATAATTGTTCTTGTGTTATGGTTAATGCGTGACAGTGATAATGGTTTTCAAATGATAGTTATTCTAATCAAATGGGAGGCATGATCATGGAGAACCGTAATGTTTTGACGACCAATCAGGGAGCGCCGGTGGCGGACAACCAAAACTCGAAAACGGCCGGCCAGCGCGGACCGACGCTGCTGGAAGACTACCACCTGATTGAGAAGCTGGCGCACTTCGACCGCGAACGGATTCCGGAGCGCGTCGTTCACGCCCGGGGGGCGGGAGCGCACGGCGTGTTTGTGACGACGGCCAGCATGGCGAAATACACCCGGGCCGCCTTTTTGCAGGAAGCAGGCACGGAAACGCCGGTGTTCGTCCGCTTCTCCACGGTGATTCACGGCGGCACGTCGCCGGAGACGCTTAGAGATCCGCGCGGTTTTGCCGTCAAGTTCTACACCGCCGAAGGCAACTACGACCTGGTGGGCAACCACCTGCCCGTCTTCTTTATCCGCGACGCGATCAAGTTTCCCGACATGGTGCACTCGCTGAAGCCGGCGCCGCACAACAACATTCAGACGCCCAACCACTACTGGGATTTCATGACGCTGAGTCCTGAATCCACGCAGATGCTCACCTGGCTGTTCTCCGATTACGGGACGCCGGCCAACTACCGCCAGATGGAAGGGTTCGGGGTTCACGCCTTCAAATGGGTGAACAAGGACGGCCAGGTCGTATACGTGAAATACCACTGGAAGCCGCTGCAGGGCGTCAAAAACCTGACGGCGGAAGAGGCGCGGGAAATCGGCGGCCGCGACTTCAACCACGCGACCCGGGATTTGTACGAGGCGATCGAAGCCGGCAACTTTCCGCAGTGGGATCTGTACGTGCAAATTCTCGATCCGAAAGACATGGACGCGTTTTCCTTTGACCCGCTCGATCCCACGAAGGTATGGCCGGAGGACATGCTGCCGCTCGTCAAGGTGGGCACCATGACGCTCAACCGCAACCCGGAGAATTACTTTGCCGAAGTGGAGCAGTCCGCCTTCGCCCCCAGCGCACTGGTGCCGGGCATTGAGCCGTCCGAAGACAAACTGCTCCAGGGCCGTCTGTTTTCCTATCCGGACACTCAACGTCACCGTCTCGGGCCCAACTACCTGCAGATCCCGATCAACTGCCCGTACGCGCCGGTGCGCAACTACCAGCGGGACGGGGCGATGCGCATCAAGCAGGACGCATCGCGGATCAACTACGAGCCGAACAGCTACACGGAAACGCCGAAACAGGCCCCTGAGTACGCGGAGAGCCAAGCGCCGCTGCACGGGGTCACGACCCGCCAGCGCATCGCAAAAACCGATGACTTTACCCAGGCGGGTGAACGCTACCGCTCTTTCAGCCAGACGGAGCGGGACAACCTGATCAAAAACCTGGTGAACGACCTGAAATCGGTCAACCGGGAGATCCAACTGCGGGCCATCTGCAACTTCTTCCGCGCCGACGCCGAGTACGGCATGCGCGTAGCGGAGGGGTTGGGCATCGACATCAGCGGATATATCCCGCAGCCGTCGGGCGAGTAACCCCCTGAGCGAATCCGGGCCGGCGGGGCTGAGCCGGCCTCTGATCCACCCTGATCTTCCGTGTGAGGAGGGATAGTATGCGGGTTATTCAAGCCTTGTACAAGTATGCGCTGCCATCCACCGACGGCGTTCGCGTCTCCTGCGGCGAACTGCTGCGGGACGCGAACGGCCTTGTGCTCGTCTCGTTTCCGTTTGCCTTCACCGAGACCAGCGAACAGGCTCTGGCCTGGTTCCGCGATCAGTACAGCCAGTTTGCGGAAAAGAACTGCCGCGTCGTCGGGCTCAGCGTGGAAAACGTGTTTACGCTGAAGGCGCTGCGGGAAAAGCTGCACCTGCCGTATCACCTGCACAGCGACGCCAACCGGGAAGTAAGCCGGTCGCTCGGGATTCTCCTCCCGGAAGTGGCGGGGGTCAGGGACGTCACCGATAGTTCTGTCCTGTTCGTGGACCGCTTGCGGCACATCCGGCGCTGGACGTACGGCGGCGGTGCGTCCGATTTTGAACGGATTCAGCGGGAACTGGTCAAAAGCCTTGTCCCATTTCCGTCCCATTTGGGTTACTATTAAAGGATGGGACAACTGCTGTACGCAAGGGAGCGATGAATGATGAAACAATACCTGGACCTGTGCCGCCGGATTTTGGCGGAGGGGACCGTCAAACAGGACCGGACGGGAACGGGCACGATCAGCATCTTTGGTCACCAGATGCGGTTTGACCTGCGCGAAGGCTTTCCTCTGCTGACGACGAAAAAGCTGCATACTAAATCGATCATCCACGAACTGCTGTGGTTTTTGAAAGGCGATACCAACATCCGCTATCTGCAGGAGAATGGCGTGCGGATCTGGAACGAGTGGGCGGACGAAAATGGCGAGCTGGGGCCGGTGTACGGCAAGCAGTGGCGCTCGTTTGCCGGTCCGGACGGGAAGACGGTGGACCAAATCCAGTGGGTTGTAGAGGAAATCAAGCGCAACCCCGATTCGCGCCGGCTGGTGGTGAGCGCCTGGAACCCCGCCGAGCTGGACAAGATGGCGCTGCCGCCGTGCCACGCGCTGTTCCAGTTTTACGTCGCGGACGGCAGGCTCTCCTGCCAGTTGTACCAGCGCAGCGGCGACACGTTTCTCGGCGTGCCGTTCAACATCGCCAGCTACGCGCTGCTGACGCACATGGTTGCCCATGTGACCGGACTTGAGCCGGGCGAATTCGTGCATACGCTCGGCGACGCCCACCTCTACCTCAACCACGTGGAGCAGGTGAAACTGCAGCTGACTCGGGAGCCGCTGCCGCTGCCGCAGCTCAAGCTGAACCCGGCGGTCACGTCCATCTTTGACTTTACGTTTGACGACATCGAGATCGTGGGTTACGAGGCTCATCCCCACATCAAGGGGGAGGTGTCGGTATGATCAGCATGATCGCGGCATACGCCCGCAACCGCGTGATCGGCAAGGACGGCGCGATGCCGTGGCATTTGCCCAACGACTTGAAGCACGTCAAGGAAGTGACCACCGGCAAGACGATCGTCATGGGGCGCAAGACTTTTGAGTCGCTGGGGCGGCCGCTGCCCAACCGACGCAACGTCGTGCTGACCCGCCGGCGCGATTTTGCCCCGCCGGGCGTCGACGTCGTGCACAGCGTGGAAGAGGTGCTGGCGCTGGGCGACGTAATCATCTTCGGCGGCGCCGAACTGTACCGCCAGTTCATGGATCTGGCCGATCGGCTGTACATTACGGAAATCGACATGGAGGCAGAGGGAGACACGTTTTTCCCTGAGTGGGACCGTGATGCTTTTACGCTGGTGTGGAAGCGGGAAGGAACGGTCGATGAACGCAACCCGGTTCCGCACACGTTTTACCTGTATGAACGAAAAAACAGAAGCGGCGGTGCGTGAGCCTGCTTCCCGTCCCCCATACTACAAAGCCGGACACCCGATGCGCGGCACCGCGCGGATACGGTTGTCCGGCTGTCTTTTTGCATGCGCACCATTATAATGAAGAAATTTTTCGAAATTAATCACCAAGAGCAGCAGGGCATGTTGTTATATTTTTATATTTATACAAAGCTATGAATAAAATATCGTTTTTGTTATGATGGAAAAAGAGAGCTGAAAGAGGAGCGGGAGGATGGACATGCTGCAGGAGAAACTGAAAGAACTGCTGAGAGAAATAGAACCGCAGATGGTCGCGTGGCGCCGCCATCTGCACCAGTATCCGGAGCTGTCGTTCCAGGAGGAAAAGACGCCCGCCATGATTGCGGACATCCTGCGCCAACTGGAGTTTGACGAAGTGCGGACCGGTGTGGGCGGACGCGGCGTCGTCGGCGTGCTGCGTGGCGGACAGCCGGGTGCCACTGTCGCCCTGCGCGCCGATTTTGACGCCCTGCCGATCCAGGACGAAAAAGAGGTGGAGTACAAGTCCAAGGTGCCGGGCGTGATGCACGCCTGCGGCCACGATGCCCATACCTCCGGACTGCTGGGGCTGGCGACGGTGCTGTCCCGCCACCGCGGCGAGATCCCGGGTACGATCGTGTTTTTGTTCCAGCATGCCGAGGAGGAAAATCCGGGCGGAGCGATTCAGATGGTGGAAGACGGCGCGCTGCAGGGGGTTGATGCCATTTTTGGCGCACACCTCTGGTCGATGTGTCCGGTCGGCACGGTCTGGGTGAACGCCGGCCCGGTGATGGCCAATTGCGACGACTTCATAATCGAGATCCAGGGCAAAGGAGGGCACGGCGCGATCCCGCAGGAGACCGTCGATGCTATCGTGATCGGTTCCCAGATCGTGGGGGCGCTGCAGACGATCGTCAGCCGCAACATCAGTCCGCTGGAGAGCGTGGTCGTCACGGTGGGAACCTTTCACGCCGGAGACAACTACAACGTGATCGCTGACCGCTGCCGCCTGACGGGCACGGTCCGCTCGTTCCTGCCGCACGTGCGGGACAAGGCGGAACAGCGGCTGATCGAGATTGCCAAAGGCACGGCTGCATTGATGGGAGGCAGCGCGGAAGTGACCTACATGCGCGGCTACCCGGCCGTCATCAACAGCGAGGCAGAGACAGAGATCGCCCGCCAGGCGGCCGCAGCGGCGGTCGGCTGGGACAACGTGGAACGCATGGAACCGATGATGGGAGCGGAGGATTTCGCCTACTATCTGCAGCACGTGCCGGGCTCGTTTCTCTTTGTCGGTGCCGGCAATCCGCAAAAAGGGGCAGAGTATCCGCACCACCATCCGCGCTTTGACATTGACGAAAGCGCCATGCTGATCGCCGCCGAAGTGCTTGGACGCGCCGCTCTCGATTTTTTGGACAAACACGAAAAGCGTTCACGAAGCGCCTAACCCTTGTGGGCCCTGGCGCTTTTTTTCACGTTCGGCCATAAGCTGATGGGGAGAAGTCATCCACAGAGAGGGAGGACGACACGTGAAAAAACGGATCGGCATTCTGACCTATCGGGGGGAAAATGGTTTTTACGAACAAGGATTTTTGCGCCGGCTTGTCCGGGAGGGAAAGCTGATGGGGGCGGAAGTGTTTGTCTTTTCCCCGCAGGATGTGAACGCTGCCTCCCGCATGATCAAGGGGTTTACGCCGGGAGCGGACGGCTGGAAAAGCAGCTGGTACGCTTGGCCCGATATCGTAATCGACCGGTACCGCTACTATCCGATAGCGAAGCACAAGAATTACCTGCCGTTCCGCACCAAAAACTTGTTTCGCTACGCCAACAGCCGCTTTGCCAACAAGTTTCGCGTCCATCAGGTGCTGATGCAGGAGGAGGAACTGCAGCGCTGGCTGCCGGAGACGCGGCTCTACAAGCGGGACGTGCTGGCCGACATGCTGAAACGGCACGGCATCGTCTACGTCAAGCCGACCAATGGATCAGGCGGACGCAGCATCCTGCGGGTGGAGCGGAGAGGCAAGGTCTACCTGCTGCGCGGACGGACCAAGAAGCAAGGGAGGAAGCATGCCGTCCTGCCGACGCTGTCGGCGCTGACCGCCGAAATCGAGCGCTGGACGAAGCGGGAAAAATTCGGGCAGGAGCAGTTCTTCCTGCAGCAAGGGCTGGATTTGACCCTGCTGCCGGGACGGACAGTGGACGCGCGATTGTTGATCCAGAAGGATGGAAGCGGCAAGTGGAGGCTGACCGGCGTGGGAATGCGGCTCGGTCCCAAGCAATCGTCCACGTCCAATCTGCACGGCGGCGGGACCGCGTTGCCGGCTGGCCGTTTTCTGGCCTATCGCTTCGGCGTGCAGGAGGCGGAGCGGATTCTCTGCGAGTGCCGGGAGCTGGCGCTGAAAACGGTGGAAGCGATCGAGAAACATTTCGGCTCCATGATGGAGTTTGGGTTTGATTTGGGCATTGATGCAAACGGCCGGGTGTGGATCATCGAAATCAATCCCAAGCCGGGTCGTGATATTTTCCGCAAGCTGGGCCAGTGGGACCGCTACCTCCATGCTGTGAGAAGACCGCTGGAGTACGCCCTGCATTTGGTGTCTGACGAGCGCATCGCCTCCCATACCGGATAAGGCCTTCTGCCATGGCGGAAGGTCTTTTGCATTTTTCTTTGATACAGCGAATCTGGCTTCGCTCCGACGGGTTTCCTTTTGGGCGTTGCTGCCTTCATAATAAGATAAGAAAAAACCCCCAAAGAGGTGAAGAATCATGATGGAGTCGTTTCGCATTGCCGCCGGCGAGGACTTGACGATCCGCGGCGACTTTCACGCGAAGAGCGCGTCGCCGGACCAGCCGCTCGTGATCTTTTGCCACGGGTTTAAAGGGTTTAAGGACTGGGGCAGCTTTCCCTACGTCGCCGAGCAGTTGGCTGAGCGGGGCATCGCCGTCGTCCGCTTCAACTTTTCCTGCAATGGCGTCGGGGAAAGCCTGACGGAATTTGACGAGCTGGAAAAGTTCGGGCGCAATACATACGCGCGTGAGGTGGCCGATTTGACCATCCTGACCGGGTGGCTGCTGCAAGATGGCGGAGCGTTCTCCGCCTGGTTTGACAGGGAAAAGCTGTTTGTGCTCGGGCACAGCAAAGGCGGGGCGGACGCGATCCTGTTTGGGGCGGGCAACCCGCTCGTCAAAGGGATCATCACCTGGAACGGCGTGGCCGACGTCAATCTGTTTGACGAGAAGCTGCGCCGGCAAATCGCGGAGCAGGGCGTCGGCTACATCGCCAATGCCCGGACCGGACAGCAGATGCCGATCACGAAGGCGGTCATCGACGACGTGGATCAGAACCGGGACAAGTACGACCTCCTGGCGAAAGTGGCGAGCATGCCGCAGCCGCTCTGCATCATCCAGGGGCGGGATGACTACGATCGGCTGGTGAAGGGAGCGATGCGCCTGCACGAGGCGGCGCGGGAGAGCGAACTGCACTGGATCGAAGCGGGCGACCACACCTTCAACACCCGCCATCCGTTTGCCGGCACCTCCTCCCAACTGGAAGAGGCAATCGAACGAACCGCCGCCTTTGTCCACGCCCGGTGCACATGAGCAAAAGCGGCGAAATCACGCGTTTTCTTTCCCTATGGGCTGTGGTATACTGAATAGCATCATATGGTGAATGATACAAATAATTCAGAAAAATGATAGAAGCACATGGGGTGGAGAGAAGATGAAAGAAAAGGTGTATCTGTACGATACGACACTGCGGGACGGCACGCAGGGCGAAGGCGTCAGCCTGTCGGTGGAGGACAAGGTGAAGATCGCCGTGAAGCTGGACCAGTTTGGCATCGACTTTATCGAAGGCGGCTGGCCCGGCAGCAATCCCAAGGACATGGCCTTCTTTGAGCGGATGCGGGAAATTCCGCTGAAACACGCGGTGGTGACAGCGTTTGGCAGCACCTGTCGGCCCAACGTGGCGGCAGAGGAGGACGACAACCTGCGAGCCCTGCTGGAAAGCGGCGTCAAGGCGGCGGCCATCTTCGGCAAGTCGTGGGATCTGCACGTCACCGACGCGCTCAAGACTACCTTGGACGAAAACCTGCGGATGGTGGCTGACTCCGTCGCTTTTCTCAAATCGCGGGGGCTGACCGTCCTGTTTTTGGCCGAACACTTTTTTGACGGCTACAAGCACAATCCGGTCTATGCACTGCGCGTGCTGGAAGCGGCGGAGGAGGCAGGTGCCGACTGGATCGTCCTCTGCGACACCAACGGCGGCAGCCTGCCGCACGAGATTTTCGATACCGTCCGCACGGTAAAGGCAAGCGTACAGACACCGTTGGGCATCCATCCCCACAACGACGGCGAACTGGCCGTGGCCAACGCGCTGGCGGCGGTTCAGGCGGGCGCCCAGCAGGTGCAGGGGACGATCAACGGGATTGGTGAACGGTGCGGCAACGTCAACCTGGTCTCGGTCATTCCCAATCTGCAGTTGAAACTTGGCTACGACTGCGTCGCTCCGGAGCAGCTCAAGCAGCTGACCAAACTGTCCCGTTTTGTGGCGGAGATCGCCAACATGGCGATGCCCAACAACCAGCCGTTTGTCGGCAACAGCGCATTTGCCCACAAAGGCGGCATCCACGTCAGCGCCGTGCTGAAAGATCCCAAGACCTATGAACACATCGACCCGGAATTGATCGGCAACAAACGGCGCGTGCTGGTCTCCGAACTGGCCGGCCAGAGCAACCTGCTGGCCAAGGCAGAGGAGCTGGAGATCGACGTGGCGCTGGACAGGCAGGAAGCGCGGGAGATCGTCAAGCGGATCAAGGAGCGCGAATTTCAGGGATATCAATACGAAGGGGCAGAGGCATCGCTCACGCTTATGCTGCTGGAGGCGGCGGGCAAGCTGCGCCAACTGTTTACGCTCGACTCGTTCAAGATTTTGATGGAAAAGACGGCAGACCAGTCGATCTCTTCGGAAGCGATGGTCAAGCTGCATGTCAATGGCCAGGTCGTCCACACCGCTGCGGAAGGCAACGGTCCCGTCAACGCTCTGGACAACGCGCTGCGCAAGGCGCTGGAAACCCACTTCCCCTGTCTGGCAGAGATGTATCTGACCGACTACAAGGTGCGGGTGCTGGACGAGAGCGGGGCGACGGCGGCCAAAGTGCGCGTCCTGATCGAATCCGCCCGCGACGGAGAAAAGTGGAGCACGGTCGGGGTCTCCACCAACGTGATCGAAGCGAGCTGGGAAGCGCTGGCGGACAGTATCCGCTACCTGCTCTGGAAAGAAGGCTGCGAGGAGGCGGAGCGGCCGGAGCAGACGGAAGCGCGCGTAGGCATCGTCAACCACTGATAAAAACAAAAAAACGGGTCTTCCCTCAGGCAGTGCCGACGGGAGGGCTCGTTTTTTTCGTGCAGTGTGGGCGGCGTGTTCCGTGCCGGATATGGGAAAGGGACGCCATGCTGCCGGGATGATGCGCCTGCGTCAAACCGCTTGTCCTGCGTCCTCATTTGCCTCGCCAGCTTTTTGCCCCTCTCCGAGGTCGAACGAGCGCAGCCCCGCGTTCATTCCGCCAATTGCCGCGCACAGGGCCAGCAAAAGCGCTCCCAGACCATAGCTGGGTTTCGCGCCGATCACGTCCGCCAAGGCGCCGATGCCGCCGTAGGTGATCGGGATCGAGATGTTAAACGCGATCGACGTCATGCTGTTCACCCGCCCCCGCATCCTGTCGGGAATCAGTGTCTGCATCAGCGTGCTCAACGGAATGTTGCAGACCATCACCCCGATTCCCAGCAGAAAATTGCCCGCATACGCCATCCATGCAAACGGGGCGACGGCAACGCTCAGCATGCCGACAGCTTCCAGACCCAATCCGGCGAGAAACCACCGCCCCACTTTTTTGGGGGAGAGCGTCCCGACCAGGATTCCGCCCAGCAGAAGTCCCAACGCGATGGAAGTTTCAAACCAGCCCAACATGCGGGCGTCCCCGTGAAATTCGCGTTGAATCAGCATGGGGGGCAGGACGTTGGTTGGAGCCAGGGCGACATTGGCAAGCGTCCCCAACAGCATGAGAAGCAGCACGATCTTGTTGTTTACCAGCCAGTTCAGCCCCTCCTTGATCTCGCTGTTCACGCTCTTTGCTGACGCGGAAGAGGCCGCAGGCTGGGCCTTGTCGTGGCGAATCCGCTGCACAAAAGCCAGAGACACCAGAAAAGACAGCGCATTGATTTCGATGGTCCCGGCAACGCCGATTATCGCGACCAAAATTCCGCCCAGCGTGGCCCCGATCATCCGCATCAACTGCATGGTTACGGACAGCAGGGCGTTGGCGCTCACCAACTCATGTCTGCCGACCAGATCGGGAATCAGGGAGGTTTGCGCGATGCGAAAGAGCGTTCCGGCCATCGACGCGCAGATCGTGATGACGTAGAGATGCCACATGTGAAACGAACCGCTTGCGATCAGCACGCCCAACAGCAGCATGGCAAGCATTTGGAAAAGGTCGGAGAACTGCATGAGACGTCTTCGGTTCAGACGATCCGCCAACACGCCAAAATAGAGCCCCACGAAAGGCTCGGGCAAAAACTTGAGAATAAACAGCAGTCCCGTTTGCAGGGCGGAATGTGTCTGCTCGTAGACGAACCACATCAATGCGACGCTGTACACATAATCGCCCAGTGCAGATACGGCACGGGCAAGCCAGAGGTTGCGCAGGGAGGAGTTGGTCGCAAGCATTCCGGTAAAGCGGGAGAGCGGCAGGCCATTCAAAACGAAATCACTTCCCCTGTATGGTGAATTTTCTGACACAAGCATCCGCTACATTAAAAATAGTGAAAAATGTGCGATTGTCAAGAAAATATTTCCATACAAGGGATGTTTTGCGGTTGTAGGTGACGCCGGAGAAAGGAGAGGGGACCTCTCCCCACAAAATGATAAGGAGAGAGGTTCGGTGTGCGGCTGCCAATATCCTTGTTGTCAAGCAAAATGGGCTGGGACTCTACATGGTCAGTAATTGAAACGATTTGGCAGCGCTGACACGTTACCAATACGGCTGCTGATGATACGGATGGGGAAGCGGTGCAGGTTGATATCCCTGCGCTTGCGGTGCATACGGTTGATAGCCCTGTGGTTGATGGCAGCCTGTTGGAGGGCCGATGAAGAGCGAACGTTGGATGGGGGCCAGCGTATTTTTGACGCTGGACTCATTCAGGCAGTATGTGTACGCCCATATTTCGCTGGGTGTCAGTCTCAGGATATCGGACCCCAGGATGACTTCGGGGATGGGTGCGTTGAAGATGGCAAGCAGATGCGTGTTGTCAGCGGTTGCGATTTCCCAGTGCCACCAGCCTTGGGGGATGTTGACCACTTGGCCCGGCGTAATCTGATAATGATGAAGGCGATTGGTAAATGGGTTGATGAAGGAAACATTGGCCGCTCCGGAAATGCAGTACACCAGCTCGGCGGCATTTTGATGGTAGTGAGGCTCCACGACGTTGCCCGCGCTGAGGAAGATGTCCAGCAAAGACACGTTGTCCAGCGTATTCAACTGTTGGGTGGAGAGGACGTTGATGTAGTTGCGGGGATCCTTTTGGACGAGCAGGTTATTGTTGACGTCAGAAAAGAATTGGGCTGACGTCGTGTAATCGATATACAAAGTCATGGTGCAATCCACCCCGTTTCCAGTGGAATTTGATTACGAGATATGCGTATGTCTCGGATGTACGGGATGTTCGCCCAAATTAAGCGGGGTGGGACGTGCCGTTTTTGCATCGAGGAAACAAATGAAACACGCCGTACCACTCTGCGGATACGGCGTGTCGTCAATCAGGAAGCAGGGCGAAAGCATGAGCCCCCGCACGGCGCGGTTGCAGCGATCCTCGCGCAGGTTTCCCGGGGGCTGGGCTCTAAGTCTAGGGCCTGACTATTGGGCCCCGGGTCAGGACTGCTTCCGCATGCTGCCCAGTTCTTCGACGATGGCGGTCATTTCGTTGATGCTGAAGCTCGCTTTTTTCTGCACCATGTTGTACAGGTACAGCAAGTCTTCGTAATGGGTCAGGTCGAAATCCTCCGGCCGCATGACGGCGGTGTTGGCCATGTTCAGTTTGGACTTGATGCCTTCAATAATCGTCGCCAGGTTTTCCGGCGTGGGCTGGGAAAGGTCCGCCATAATCAATCTCCTCCTCACAGGGTATGGGTAAGGCCGGGACGGTATCGACCGGTCCTATTTGGTGAGCTGGCCGCGGGTGACGCCCAACTGGTTGGTCGCTTTCAGCGTCCGCCAGACGTGGGTGCCGCTCACTTCGCCGCGCAGCGCCCGGCGGTAGAGGTCGATCACCTCTTTGACTCGCTCCGGCTCTTCCTCCAAAAACTCGACGCGGTAGCTGCCCACGCCCAATTTGATAAATTCATTCAGGTACTCCGCTCCCGACTGGTCGATGGCGTTGTACACCGTGTTGCGGCAGCCGGTATCGACGCGGACCGGATGGGAGAATCCGACGCGGTCGCGCAGCGAGACGCGGTGGGACTCGCACGGCTGGCCGCAGTTGGTATGGTCCGTGCCGGGGCTGAGGAACGTACAGTAGACGCAGTGCTCCGTATGGAACATCGGCAGGTGCTGGTGAATCACCACTTCGATTTTGGACGCATCCGTTTTGCCAAGCAGGTCCACCATTTGCTGGATGTTCAGATCGTACGAGGCGGTTACCCGCTTGAGACCGCACTCCAAAAACAGCGAGACGGCCTTGTGGTTGGCCACGTTGAGCGAGAAATCGCCGATCAACGGGATGTCCATCTCGCCGCGGCGGGACATGTAGTAGTACAGCGCGCCCGTGTTGCGGACGAGGATGGCGTCCGGCTTGCTTCTGGCGATCAGGGCCAGCACGCCGTTTTCATCCGGCATGTGGATGCGCATCGTGGCGATGCCGATGGGTTTGCCGTACCGGTGGGCCAGTTTGACCGCATCCGGATACTGTTTGACGAATTCAAAATCGGCGTACAGAAAGTCGACGTCGGTCTGGGCGGCCGCCTCCACCTGCTCCAGCGAACGGCAGAGTGCGGTCAACAGCGGTTTGTCCACCGGCTGTTTGGCAGGCACGTCGGCGTAAACGTCTACGCGCCGCTTCTGGTACACCGGCATTTTTGTCCGCAGGTGGAGAAGCTGCTCCACCGCTTCCCGCCGCATCCGGTTCAGTTCGCTCACGGGCAGGATCAGGTCGCCGTCCAGATCGGTCGTCAGGTCCTGGGCATTCAGGGAAAACAGGGTGCCCCCCAGCCGGCTCAACTGCTCGTACAGCAGTTCTGAGGTCAGCGGCCGTTTCAGCGCTGCTTCCAGCGGCATTTCCGACTTGACAGTCACGGCGTGGTCGGCCGTTTTGTCCACCCAGGTGACGGACAGCTTTTCGCCCAGCCGGCCGACGACGTGCACCGCGAGCGGGAAGGTGCGGTACGGCTTATCTGTCTCGAATGTTTTGCGCAGCCGTTTGTCCAGCTCGGGGTCGTTCGTCTTCCAGACGCGGTCGCCGACATTGATCCGCTGCAGGTTAACGTCGTTTCGTCCCATGACGATCTCGTAGAGGCCATTCTCCACTTCGCCCTCCACCTTTTTGCCGCGGCTGAGGATGTCGTAGACGCGTCCGCCTTCTTCTTTTTGCGTCGGATCGCCGGCGTCAAAGACGATGCCGTCGCCCCGTTTCAAAGGAGCGTTCAGCTCTACCAGCACCGCGTGCTTCAGCACTTTTTTCACCGTGCCGAGATAGACGCCGCGGCTTTTCGGGAAGGTGCCGTCCAGCAGCGTCTTGTTGTTGGTGCCTTTCAGGAACCCGTGTGTAAAGCCGCGGGAAAAGCTCTGCTGCAGCTCGCGGATGTCCTGTTCGCTCGGCGCTGCCTCCTCGCCGGCGAAGTAGCGGTCGATCGCCGCACGGTATTTGCTGACCACATTGGCCACGTACTCCGGCGATTTCAGCCGGCCTTCGATCTTGAAGGAGGTGACGCCCGCCTCGATCAGTTCCGGCACCAGGTCGATTGCCGCCAGGTCTTTGGGCGACAGCAGGTAGGCGACGTTGCCCATCTCCTTTTGCATCCCGTCCACGATCAGGTCGTAGGGGAGGCGGCAGGCTTGGGCGCATTCGCCGCGGTTGGCCGAGCGGCCGCCCCACATTTCCGAAGTAAGGCACTGGCCGGAGTAGGAGACGCACAATGCGCCGTGCACGAACACTTCCATCGGCAGCTTGGCCTTTTCGCCGATCACCTTGATTTCCTTCAGCGAGTTTTCACGCCCCAGCACCACACGCTCCAGGCCAAACGGCTTGGTAAACTCCACCGCTTCCGGAGAGGTGATCGTCATCTGGGTTGAGCCGTGGATGGGAAAGTCGGGGGAAATCTCGCGGATCAGCTTGACGAGGCCGAGGTCCTGCACGATCACTGCATCCACTCCGGCGTCGATACAGGCTTCGATCAGCTCCTGAGCTTCCTTCATCTCATCTTCAAAGACGAGGATATTAAAGGTAAGAAAACCTTTGACTCCGTACATGTGCAAAAACGACATGATCTCAGGCAGTTCGGACATGTGGAAGTTCTCGGCGCGGGCCCGGGCATTGAATTTTTCCACGCCGAAGTAGACGGCGTTTGCCCCGTTGGCGACGGCCGCGCGCAGACACTCCCAGTTGCCGGCGGGAGCCAAAAGCTCAATATCTTCACGCTTGATCCCGTTTCGCATGTGTATGTGAATACCTCCAACGTGTTGAACAGCTTTTCTTCATCATCATAGGGAAATGTCCCCGACTCCGCAAGGAAAAGATGGGCCGCAGGCGGGCAGGCATTTCCTTCCGGCGGTCAGCGCATCCAACATGCCAGAAGGGCCGGGCACATGATGAGCTCATGCGTCCAGCCCTTCAAACACGATGGAGACCTTCTCTTCCATGATTTCCTCCAGAGCCCAGGCTCCTTCGCTGCGCACCCAGTCGTACAGGGCGTTGTAATAGATGTTTTCCAGCATGTTTGCCGCGACGAGCGGATTGAACTTCGCCTTCAGCCGCCCTTTTTCCTGCGCTTCTTCGATCAGGTCCGCAAACAGCTGCCGAAGTTCGTAGTAGACGTTCTTTTCGTTTTCCAGGATCTTGCGGTGTTTCATCGAGGACTCGATCAGCACCTTGATAAAATCGTAATTCTGGATGTTGACCTCGTTCATGATTTTATAAATCCGCAAGACCTTCTGCTTGCAACTGTCTCCGTAGTCCCACTCTTCCCGCCGTTCTTCGATTTCCTGCAGCCGTTCGTATCCCCAGTTGGCGAGGATCGCTTCCTTTGATGTGAAGTGAAGAAAGATGGTGCCGCGGGCGACGTCCGCTTCTTCGGAAATCATGTCAATGGTTGTGTTTTCAAAGCCGTACTGCTTGAACAGCTTGATCGCGGCGTTGAAAATCTTGTCGCGCGTTTCCCGCTTTTTTCGCTCCCTGCGTGTCGTCAAAGGGAAACACCTCCGTTCTATTATTGTGATTATAGCACAATTGTTCCATTTAAAAGAAATGCGTTTGTCCGCCCAATAGCAAAATGACGGAAAAAAGGATAGACTTCTCTTTCGACTGGATGTATATTTATATATCATAATGAATAATTATTATGTGGATTGAGGCGTTGAGGAGATGGAGTGGGGGAGTGCAGAATGAGTGTCACAAAGACGTTGACCGTGCGTCAGGCAACCATGAGGGACGTCGACCAGATGCTTGAGATTATTAATCAATATGCACAACAGGGGCTGATGCTGCCGCGGACGAAACTCTCCGTCTGCGAACACCTGCAGTCGTTCGTCGTCGCCCACGACGGGGAAAGCGTCATCGGCGTGGCCGGCCTGCATATTCTTTGGGAGGATTTGGCGGAAATCCGTTCGCTTGCCATCGCCGAGAAAGCCAAAGGCATGGGCGTCGGCAAACAGTTGGTGCTGCATCTCGTGGAGCAGTGCCGTCTGCTGGGAATCAACCGGGTGCTGGCGCTTACCTATCAGAAGGCATTCTTTGAAAAGTGCGGATTCCGCGTGGTAGCCAAGGAGACGTTGCCGCAAAAGGTATGGAAGGACTGCATCAACTGCTCCAAGCTGCCGATGTGCGACGAGATTGCGATGATCGTGGAGACGGCGACAGCGTAGGCGTCACCGTTCCCCGCCGGCAGGACGCGTGTGTGCGGCAGGCTGTATCAGCCGTCGTGCGGGCGCGTTTTTTTTTTGCCAATTTTTCTGACACGCACGGACAAAACTGGATATTTTTTTCTAGGTCTATGGTAATATATTTGTACCATTCATAGAATTTAGAATTTAGAAAACACAGGTCGTTTCAAGGGGGCTCATGTCATGAAATTGGGGGCGCGGGTATTGATCGCTTTGCTGCTGACCGGCGTTGTGCCGCTGACGGCAGCGGGGGTGTTTGCCTACACGGAGACCAAGCGGGGCCTGCTGGAGGGCAGTGCGGCGACGCTGGAGGCACTCCGCAACAGCAACAAGGAGCAGGTGGAAAACTACTTCCGCGAACGCTCCAAAAACCTGGAGACGCTGGCGGCGTCCGGTTCGGTGGTGCAGTCGCTGGCCGCCTTTGATGGCGTGTGGAAGCTGGGACGGGAGGCACCTGCCTACCAGGAAGCGGAGCAAATCTGGGGCAAGGAACTGAAGATGGAGGTGTCCCGCTACGGGTTTGCCAACGCGTACCTGCTCAACGCGAATGGCGACGTGGTGTACCAGACGAATCCGCAGGCCGACTTCGGCACCAACTTGTACGACGGTCCGTACAGCGGCACCCCTTTGGGGCAGACGGTAAAACAAGCGGCCAAGGGATACAGTCTGGAACTGTCGGACGTCAGCCGTTACGAACCGTCCGGCGGCGTGCCCGCCGTTTTCATGGCCGTGCCGATCTTTGATCACGGGACGGTGATCGGACAGCTCGCCGCAGAGGTTTCCCTGGACTATGTCTCCCGCCAGTTGAACCGGCGCGAGGGGTTGGGTGAAACAGGGAAAATCTACCTGATCGGGGCGGACAAGCTGATGCGGACCGAATTGGGGAACGGGCAGGAGACGATGCTTAGGCAGAAAGTGGAGACGCCGATTGCCGAACAGGCGCTGTCTTCCGGCAGCAACGCGGGCACGGCCCAAGCCGTCGACTATCGCGGGGAGGAGGTGCTGGTCGCCTACGACCGGGTACAGGTGGGCAAGCTCAACTGGGCCATCCTGGCGGAGATGAACATGACGGAGATCATGACCGGGCCTAATCAGATTCGAAATGCGATTATACTGTTTAACGGCATTGTGCTTGTGCTGGTGATGGCCATCGCCTGGGGGGCGTCTGCCGGTCTGCGCCGCTCGTTCGCTGGCCTTCTGTCCATCGCCGGGCAGATCGGCCGGGGAGATTTTACCGCGCCCTTTCCCGCGAGGTTGCTGAAACGCGCGGACGAGCTGGGCGAGCTGGCCCGTTCCCTGCTTGCCATGCGGGAACAGCTCCATGAGATTTTGCGGCAGGTGCGGCAGGCGGCTGCGTCGGTGACGGAATCGGTTCGCGAGATTCACGGCAATACCGCGGAGATTGCCTCTTCCGGCGAGCAGATCACCCGGGTCGTCGAGGACGTGTCAGCGTCGGCCGACAGGCAGGTAGACAAAATGGGGCACACGCTGCATTTGGCGGAGGAACTGACCGCCAGCGTCCACAGCGTTACCAGCCACGTGGAGCAGGTCACGCTTTCGTCGCGCGAGATGAAGGACGACGCTGAAGCGGGACGGCAGGCGGTGGAGGCGGTCATCGCCAGCATGGAGGAAATCGACCGGGCGGTGACGGCGACGACGCAGACGGTACAACAGCTGGAGCAGCGATCGCGTGACATATCACAGATCATCGCTGTCATCACGGAGATCGCCCGGCAGACCAACCTGCTCGCGCTCAACGCAGGCATCGAGGCGGCACGGGCCGGCGAGCACGGCAAAGGATTTGCAGTCGTGGCGGAGGAAGTGCGCAAACTGGCCGAGGGGACGAACGCGGCGGCGCAGCAGATCGTATCGATGATCAGCGAGATCCAGAAAAGCACGGCCGCCATCGTGGAGCAGATGGACGACGGCACGCGCACGGTGGCGGAAGGAAGGCGGACCGCCGGACAGTCGGATGAGATGTTTCGCCGGATTGAACACAATATCCGCCGCGTCTCTGCGGAAATGGAAGGTGTCAGCCAGGCGTTTGCCCGGATGGCTCCAGACGCGCAGCAGGTGGTGGCGGTCGCCCAGGAAGTATCGGCTGCTTCCCGGGAGGCGGCAGCCGGCGTGCAGGGCATTTCCGCCGCTGTCGAAGAGCAGAACGCGGCGATGGAGCTGATCGCCGCTTCCGCGAACCAACTGGCCGTGCTGGCGGAGCGGCTCACTAGCTCGCTGACGGCGTTCCGGCTGGACGACAGAAAAGAATAGCAGGAGCGGTTGGCAAAGGGACGGCCTCGGTTTTCTTGCCGCTTTCCCCAAACCGGGCCGAGCCCTGCGATCCCTGTAAAAAAGACCCGGGAGGCGGGTCTTCTTTCTTTTTATGGGAGGATATCTCATCCAAAATGTTGAATCATAAGGACGATGGAGTTTCGGGCCGGAGGGGACCAGTGTGCACAAACTAGATTGGGAACTATATCTGCTACCGTTCGAACAAGCCGTGGAAGAAATCAAGGTCAAGCTGAAAAACATCCGCAACGAGCTGCGTAAGCGCAAGGAACACTCCCCCATCGAGTTCGTCACGGGACGAGTCAAGTCCATCCCGAGCATTTACAGCAAGGCGAACCGCCTGCAGTTTCCCATCGACGAGAACATCTGCTGGGAGCTCAGGGACATCGCGGGAATCCGGATCATCTGCCAGTTTATCGATGACATTCCGGCCGTCGTGGAAATGATACGACAGCGCAATGACATGCGCGTTTACCTGGAGAAAGACTACGTTTCCAAACCCAAGGAAAGCGGGTACAGAGGGTACCACCTGGCTGTGGAATACCCGTTGATGACGGCGCGCGGACAGGTCACCATCCCGGTGGAAATCCAGGTCCGCACGCTGGGCATGAACTTTTGGGCGACCATAGAACACTCTCTCAACTACAAATACGAAGGAATTATCCCGTCCGCCATCCGGCAGCGCCTGATCGAGGCGGCCAAAGCGTCCTACAAGCTGGACAGCGAAATGAACAACATCCGCGAAGAAATCAAGGAAGCGCAGGTGGAGTTCACCGCGCAGGAGGTGCCGATGGAGTCGCTTATTTCGCTGGTGGAGCTGGATTTGGATCTGGATGCGGCACAGGCGGCAAAAGACGACAGTACGACGACGGAAGGGACGAAATCAAACGATGACAAGCGTTGATTGGCAACAAGAGGCGGCAAAGCGAAAAGACGAACTGCTTGCCGCCGTGCGGGAGTTTCTGCAAATCAAAAGCGTGCTCGATCCGGCGACTGCCCGGGACGGCGCGCCGTTTGGAGAAGGCATCCGCCAAGCGCTTGACTACGTGCTTACGGTGTGCAAAGAGGCTGGCATGACAGTCAAGGATGTCGGGGGATACGCTGCCCATGCGGAGTTTGGCGAGGGTGAGGAGCTGATCGGCATCCTCAGTCACGTCGACGTTGTGCCGGAAGGGGACGGTTGGAGCTCGCCGCCGTATGCGGCCGAAATCGTGGACGGCAAAATCGTGGCTCGCGGCGCAATTGACGACAAGGGGCCGACCATGGCCGCCATCTTTGCCGCCAAAATTGTCAAGGAACTGGGGCTGCCGCTGTCCAAACGGGTGCGGCTCATCTTTGGCACGGACGAGGAGTCCAACTGGCGGTGTGTGAGAACCTATTTCCAAACCGAAGAAATGCCGACGATGGGCTTTTCGCCGGACGCTGACTTTCCACTGATCTACGCGGAAAAAGGACTGACCGACCTGATGCTGACGCAGACTGCGGCTGCGTATGCGGCGCAGCAGATTACGCCTGTTGACCGGCCTGACGCCAGACTGCTGACGCTGTCTGCAGGCCTGCGCATGAACATGGTGCCGGACAAGGCGGAGGCCGTGCTCGAGCCGCTCTCCATGACCGGCCAGGAACTGGCCGAGCGCTTTGGCGCGTATGTGCGGGAGATGGGGCTGAGCGGAGCGGCGGACGTGCGCGGCGGTCAGGTGCATGTGCAGATGGAGGGCGTTTCCGTTCACGCCATGAATCCGAGTTTGGGCGTAAACGCGGGTACGGAACTGCTGCACTTTTTGGCCGGGCTGACACTGGACGAACGGGGCCGGCAGTTCGCCCGCTTTGCGGATCGTTATTTCCATCGGCAGCACGACGGAAAGGCAATCGGCATCGCTTGCGACGACAAGGAAATGGGACCGCTCACCCTCAACACCGGCATCATTCGCTATGAGGCGGACGGGGATGCCGTGTTTGGCGTCAATATTCGCTATCCGCATTCCCAGCCGTTTGAGCGGTGGAAGGCGATTCTGGAACAGCGGCTGGCGGAAGCGGCATTTTCGTTGGCAGTGGTGGAGCACCTGGAGCCCCATCGGGTTGACCCGCAGCACCCGCTGATCACCACGCTGCAGCGGGTGTACACGGAGCAGACCGGACAGGAGGCCGAGATCATCGCCATCGGCGGAGCCACGTACGGCCGTTCGCTGAACGTGGGGGTGGCGTTTGGACCGCTGTTTCCAGGTCGGCCGGACAGCGCTCACCAGCGGGACGAGCACATTTTGGTGGACGATCTGATCAAGGCGACAGCGATCTACGCCCAGGCCATTTACGAACTGGCGAAATGATTGTGCAGGCGGCGCGTTGCGGAATTTCTGCAGCCGGCTGCCTTTTGTTGTTTTTTTGGCAAGACTGTCATACTATTAAAGGATGTGAAAGGAAGTGACACCATGGCGAAATCGTTTGCGATGTTTGGCTTTCGACCGGAGTTGATGCAGGGCATTCACGACCTGTTTTATAAAGAGCCGACGCCGATTCAGGCGGAGGCGATCCCGCTGATTCTCGAAGGGAAGGACGTGATCGGCCAGGCGCAAACGGGGACGGGCAAGACCGCCGCGTTTGTGCTGCCGATCCTGGAGCGGCTGCAGCCGGGCAAACGGGACATTCAGGCACTGATCCTGACGCCCACCCGTGAGCTGTCGATCCAGATCGCCGAAGAAGTGGAGAAGCTGGGCAAATACCTGAACGTCAACGTACTCTCTTTGCACGGCGGGACGGATATTGAACGGCAGTTGAGCAAGCTCAAGCATGTTGTCCACATCGTCGTCGGCACCCCGGGAAGGGTGCTGGACCACATGAGGCGGGGCTCGCTTCACTTCGGCCGCATTTCCACGCTGGTGTTGGACGAGGCTGACAAGATGATGGAGATGGGCTTTCTTGAGGAGGTCCATGAGATTATCGAGGGGACGCCGCAGCACCGGCAAACGCTTCTGTTCTCCGCCACCATGCCGGATTCGGTGAAAAAGCTGGCTCAGTACTACATGAAGCAGCCGCCCCACATCCGAATCGAGGCCAAGCAGAAGACGGTGGAGAGCATTGAACAAATCTACTACGTGGTCAATCAGAGCGACAAGATGGATGCGCTGGTGGACCTGTTGGAAAATGAGAATCCGTATCTCTGCATCATCTTTGCCAACACCCAGGCGCGCGTCCAGCAGTTGACGGCCCGCCTGCAGGAAAACGGCTTTTCGGCGGAAGCGCTGTACGGCGACCTGTCGCAAAACAAGCGGGAACAGCTGATGAAGCAGTTCCGCGACATCAAGTTTCAGTACCTGGTGGCAACCGACATCGCTGCCCGCGGTCTGGACGTCGAAGGGGTGACACACGTCGTCAACTACGATGTTCCCAATGACGTGGAGAGCTACATCCACCGCGTCGGCCGCACCGGACGGGCGGGGCAGAAGGGAATCGCCATCTCTCTTGTCTCTCCCCGCCAAAAAAGCATCATGACCCGCTTCGCCAAGGCGACCAAGGCGCCGATTGAGGAAAAACTGCTGGTGGTAGGCCGCCATCTGGACGCCGGCCGCCGCAAGCGGGCAGAGGAGCGGGAAGCGTACTTTGCCCAACTGCGCGAGCAAAAGGCCAAAGAACAGTTGAAGGAAAAGGAAAAGCAGTACGCCCCCATCCGCGAGGCGCTGAAAAAGAAGATCAAGGTGAAGCCGGGCTACAAGAAAAAGCTGGAACGGGAACTGGAATCACTCAAGACCTTGTACGAGAAAAACCGCCGTCGCCAAGAGGCAATGGCGGCCCGCAAAGCGGCAAAGGGCAAAAAACCGCGCGGCAGGGGCTAACATGGGGCGGCAAACCGCCACGCGAAAGGCAGTCCATGTGGTATGGGCTGCTTTTTTGCATGGCCGGCAAACAGACAACGACGAGGCCGTCCAGGCGTAAAAAAGCGGAAAAAACGCAGCAGCCCACCGCGTGAGTGCCTGCTCTCCTGCGGTGGGCCGTTTTCGTTTTGCGGGCCGCGTAGGCTTCCCGACGGGTACTATATGATCACAGCCAGCGCAGCCCTTTGGGATAATGGTTTTTCAACTGGCCGTCCGCCTGCTTGCCCCAGCCGAGCGGAAATCCGTCCACGGTGACCAGCGTCCAGCCGTTTTCGCCGTCACGTGCCAACGCCTCTCCCTTCAAGTAGCGCACGAGCTCGGGGTCATCTGCCGCAAATGCAGCTGTGCGTGCGGCGGCGGCTTGGGGGACGGCCAGCGCCAGGGCGTGGGCAGGTTCCAGCCGGTTCTTTTTCACGGTGCCGAGGTGAAGGCCAGCCCGCACCACTTTCAGACCGTCCAGATCAAGGTCAGGCGCGGGGGTGACATACAACTGGTCGCCAAACAGCAGGAAGGCCGCGTCGTCGATAAATTGTTCCGCGATACCGGGCAGGGACTGGGCCGCAAACGTGCGCCACGCCCCGATCGCTTCCTTCCGTCCGGCTGCCGCCGTTTTCCCGCGCTTCTCCCTGCGCCGTCTGGAAGGGGCGTTCCCTTCGTCGTCCGCCTGCTTGCACAGTTTGGCCAGGTAGTGGCCTTCCCCGTCGAGGCGGTGCGGCCAGAGCCGCGCTGAATGCGTGAGTTCCGGCAGCGGCGGCTCGGCCCACTCGGGGACGCCGGGCGCGAACCACTCGGGATGGGGCAGGGGAGTCAGGGCAAACTCCGGATGGCGAGCGAGGAAGGACGCAATCGACTGTTCGTTTTCCAGCGGCGCAAAGGTGCACGTGGAGTAGACCAGTGTCCCACCCGGTTTCAACATGGCCGCCGCGGCGTCCAGTATCTCCTGCTGGATGCGGTGACACTCCGCCACCTTTTCCGGCGACCAGTCGTCAATCGCTTCCGGCAGTTTGCGGAACATTCCTTCGCCGGAGCAGGGAGCGTCCACCAGGATGCGGTCAAAGAAGCGGGGAAACCGCTCGGCCAACCGTTCCGGCGTCTCGTTGGTGACGATGGCGTTGGCGATGCCGAGCCGCTCCACGTTTTCCGAGAGCGCCTTGGCCCGTACGGGATGAATTTCATTGGCGATCAAAAGCCCCTGACCGCGCAGTGCGGCGGCAAGTTGGGTCGTTTTTCCGCCCGGTGCGGCGCACAGGTCGAGCACGGTCTCGCCCGGCTGCACCTGCAGCGCTTCGGCCGGCGACATGGCGCTGGGCTCCTGCAGATAGTACAGGCCGGCAGCGTGGTACGGGTGTTTGCCGGGGCGTTCCCCTTCGGCATAGCGAAAGCCCTCCGGACACCAGGGAACTGGTTCGAGGGCAAACGGGGAGAGCTGAACAAAGCGCTCCCTGTCGATTTTCAGCGGATTGATCCGCAGCCCCTGGCTGGGCGGCCGGTCAAAACCGGCGGCAAAAGCGGCGTACTCGTCTTTCAACAATGTTTTCATCCGCTCGACAAAAGCGGTGGGCAGTGATCTCATGGTCAGCCTCCGATGTCAGATTTCGACGGGCCCCGAGAGGAATAAGGGAGAATCGTGGCGAATCATAAACAGGATGTGAGGTGAGAACAATTGAGAGAATCCCGCGCAGAACGGCACCGCTCGCGCCGTCGCAACGACTCGGAAGTGAGCCGGTTCTGGATCATGGGCCTGCTCTTCTCACTGCTGGTGCTCGCCTTTGAGTTTCTGATCGAAATTCCCGCCAATGCAGCCTGGCTGCAGGATATGGAGATGGCGCTGTTCAGCGCCAGTTTTACGCTGCTCGCCTTTTACCTGCTGGGCCTGACGTTCGTCTTTTCCCGCCAGCAGGAAGCGGGCAAGGTGAATCATCAGGTGATCATTTACGCGTGGCTGGGAGCGATTTTGTTTCATCTGTTCCTGCTGATCAGCAACATGACCAACCAACACGTCTACAAAGCGGGGATCATTTTATTTTTGGGGCCTTTATTTTTAACTGTGTACCATTTTATCACGTACTTGTCCGCTTTGCGCGCGGCTCGTCGGGAGGAGGAACTGGCCACTGCGACTTCCCGCGAACGGGCGGCATACCAGATCATTCTGGAGGGGACCAAGGTGCACGGGGAGATCACCCGCCTAAAGTCCGCCTATCCTGAGGTGGAGCAGATGCTGAGGGCAAACGACTTCGCCGAAAAGATGGAGCGCTGCGTTCTGGAGATGCAGCAGTATTTGCAGGCCAAAACGATTACCCGCAAGGACGTGGAGCTGCTGGAAAGCCACTACTACTACCTGGAAAACCTGCTCGTCCTGGCCAAACAGCATCCCGGTGTGATGGAGTCCCGCGTGTTTGCGCACCGCGACGACGCTCATACGCTGTAGCGGCCAAAAGCAACAAATGTGAGAAACCAGCATAGAGAGCAAACGAGCACGCGCTCTTCCATACAGGAAGAGCGTTTTTTCGCATGGGTTGTCGCTTGGCAAACGGCGTCATTGTTTTGCGCAGCACTGCTGTCTGCTTGGTTGAACCGTCCCTTTTTTTAAGGACAATGAAACAGGGAAGCGATGTGCTGCGTCATACAGAGGAGTGCGTGATCCCGTGGAGTGCGGCTGTTCCAGCGCGTGTATCAAAGGCCAGATGCACTTGTCTCAGCTGCCGTCCAGCGGTGATTGAAGTATGAAAACAGGTGACATGGACTGCTGGCGAAAGGAGGATTCTATGACCAGGTCCCGTATGTTGTTCGCGATCGTGTTGGCGACCTTTCTGTTCACCTTCCTGCTTCCCCCTGATGTCTCCACTCCTCAGACGGGGACTCCAGCGGTGACGGAGGCGAATCTGGTCCGGACATGGGGGACGATGCGCGAAAAAACTTACGATTTTCCCAATGGCGACCGCTACTGGGCCAAACGGTTGGAAGCGGGCGCAAACGACCAGCCGTACACGTTTTCCCTGTTCCTGCCGGGGCGGACGGGAACGTTTCGGTATGTCCGGTACGTCGACGACGACCCGCAAAAACCGGTCTGGAACGTCATCAACCTGGAGGAGACGGCCCAACTGCCCAACGCGCCCGGCTTTCTGGAAACGACCGATCGTCACGTCTGGATAGGGGCGCCAATTGTCTACAAGCCGTTGGGCAGGGGAACGATCGAAGCAAAGCAGGAGCATGTGCTGCCGATAGCCGTGCACAAACAGTGGGGCGGTTTTGCGCTGGAGATCAGGATGCCGGTCCAGGCCGGATTGGTCAGCGAGGTGTGGGCGCTGGAATCCAGTCATCCGCTGGTTCCCTGGGACAGGGAGCAGTTCGCCTCCGTTTGGCTGGCGCTTGATTTGCAGCGCAAGGCAAAGTGGCTGTACGACGGGTACTACTATCAATCTCCGAGCACCTATGTTCCCACTTCTCCAGCCGCGTACTGGCGCATCCCTGAAAACTACGTGCTGCGCTCCCTGCTGTTTACCGGGCAAAGCCGGGTGGCTGAGGATATGGCGTACGTCATGCTGGATGCGTCGGTGCAGAACCAGGAGGCGGAGGGGTACTGGAAGACACTGCCTCGTTCGGAATGGCTGTGGCAGGATTACGGCATCCCGGACGGGTATTATGACACCCGGTTCAACACGGGCGCGGCCGAACTGATGATGAAGGGCTGCCAGCAGTACAGGGAGGAACGCTTTTGTCAGTCAGTGAAAAAGTACGCGGCATTTTTCCGCGATTATGCGGCCCGCCACCACTTTGTCGTCGACGGCGTCAATGTCGGGTGGCTGGTAGCCGACTACGCCCACCCCGGCGGTAACAAAAAGACCCACGTATCACTCAATCACCAGTTGGCGGAGATCAACTTCCTGCTGAACTTGTACCTGCAGGAAGGCAATCCGACCGACAGGGAACTGGCGGAGATCATGCTCAACGGCGTCGTCAATCTGGGCGCCAAGTGGGTGGCGCCAAACGGCGATCTCCACTATGCCCGATTCCCCGACGGATCGTTTGGCCGTACCGACTATCCCTATCTGACTTACAACGACCTCAGGGAGACGCAGAGATTGTATCGGGCCGTGTACGGCCGGGATGAGCCGGTGCTCGACCAGCTGATACGCAGCAAGCGGGCGTGGATGAACGCCAACGGAGTGGTCAATCCGTTTCCGGAGTAGGTGAGCAACACAGAGGTGCCACGAGGGCACCTCTGTTTTTTCTTAGCCAGGCACTTTCTCCAGCGCAAACAGGGTCAAGAAACTGAGAGCTTCCCGCAGTTCTGCCGAAAGACGGCCGGCCAGCTCGGCGGGTACGCCCTCCTTGTAGACCGGCTCTTCTTCCAGAAGCCGAAAACCGTTTTCCGCGGCCAACTGCTTGGCTTCCCACGGCATCATCGTGTTCTGGATCGTCTCTTCGCCGTACAGTCGCCGATAGCTGTGGGCCCGCGGGCCGGCCGTGGGGCCGAGTATGCCCAAAAGCAACACGCCGCCGGGGATGAGCAGACGGTGCAGCTCGCGCAGGGCGGTCAGCGGCGATGGCGTAAACTCGGTTACATTGATGCAGAGAATGCCGCCAAAGCTGGCGTCGGCAAACGGCAGAGCCGAGACGTCACCGGTCTGAAACCGGACGGACAAATCCGTTCCGCGCACCCGTTCGTGTGCCAACCGAATCATTTCCTCGGCAATGTCCACGCCTTCCACCCGATAGCCGTTTGCGGCCAGTTTGCAGCTTGCGTAGCCGTCGCCGCAGCCGGCATCCAGTACCGGTCCCGCATCCGGCTGGACATGCCGCATAAACATCGGCAAAACGGTGCGTCGGCTGCCCGTTTCCCACATGGCTGTGCTGCGCGCATGCCAGTCAGCGGCAAATTGATTCCACTGTTTTGCTGCCTCCACGCTCCAGTGACTCATGACTTAACGACAACTCCTTTCACACGCAACGTTACTCCCCTTTGGAATTCGGAAAATTTCCCTACGGTCAAACGCTCTTCTTCTGGCAAATGCTCTTCTTCATTGTATCAAGAGCGGCTGCAATCGCGAACTTTATTGGATGAAAGCGTTTGCGCGTCTGCGCGTTATCCGGTGTTCTTGCGGGAGTAAACGCTTTCCATGTACGCTCAAGATAACGACAAAATCATCTCAATCGCTACAAAATTTTGAAAAATGGAGGGCGAAAGTGATGAGCAGCACCGATTTCTTTCCGATTCAAGACTGGGACTACGTGGAGTTTTACGTCGGCAACGCCAAGCAGGCCATGCACTACCTGACCAAGGCATTCGGGTTTCGGGCCGTCGCGTATGCCGGACTGGAGACGGGTTCGCGCGACAAGGTGTCCTACGTGCTGAAGCAAAACCACATCACCTTTGTCGTGACGGGAGCCCTCACCCCTGACGGACCGATCAGCGAGTTTGTGAAATTGCACGGCGACGGAGTGAAGGACGTGGCGCTGCGCGTCGATGACTGTGAGCAGGCGTTTCGCGAAGCCGTCTCCCGCGGGGCTGTGCCGGTGATGGAGCCGACGGAGTTCCGCGATGAGCACGGCACGATCAAAAAAGCGGTCATCGCCACCTACGGGGACAACGTCCATTCCTTTATCGAGCGAAAACAGTACAGCGGGCCGTTCTTGCCCGGCTACGTCGCCTACGAATCCCCGGTGGAGGCGGAAGGCACCGGCCTGATCGGCATCGACCACATCGTCGGCAACGTGGAAGTAATGGACGAGTGGGTGCAGTACTACCAGAAAGTGATGGGCTTCACCGCCGTGCAAAACTTCAGTGATGAAGACATCTCCACCGAGTACTCCGCGCTGATGTCCAAAGTGATGCAGAACGGCACCGGACGGATCAAGTTTCCCATCAACGAGCCGGCGGAAGGGCGCCGCAAGTCGCAGATTCAGGAATTCCTGGACTTTTACCGGGGACCGGGCGTGCAGCACATCGCCCTGTTGACCAACGATATCATCGACACGGTTTCCAGGCTGCGTGCCAACGGCGTCGACTTCCTCCACGTGCCCGACACGTATTACGAAGAGCTGAAAGACCGGGTCGGGGAAATCGACGAGGATATTGATGCGCTGCGCCGGCTCCACATCCTGGTGGACCGCGACGACGAAGGCTACCTGCTGCAGCTCTTCAGCAAACCGATCGTCGACCGGCCGACGCTGTTTGTGGAAATCATCCAGCGCAAAGGAGCGCGCGGCTTCGGCAACGGCAACTTCAAGGCGCTGTTTGAGGCGCTGGAGCGCGAGCAGGCACGGCGCGGCAACCTGTAAGCCGCATGAACCTGATACCATGCCCCCGAATCTTTCGGGGGCTTCAGTTTGTAGAAAAAGACCGTGGCGACATGTATGATGGTGCCCGCTCGCTCTCTTGACGACCAGCAAAGAAGCGGATCGCGTCCGCTCCAAAACGCGACGCGGGCAGGGGGCAAACATCTGGGTATTTCGAAGAAGTGAGACTTGTGCCCCCTGATTTTCCCCGCGTCTTTCGTTTTTCCGCTGAGCAGGTCGTCAAAGGAGCTCGCCTTGGCCCCATCACTCCATGCCACATCCTTTTTCTCCAACTTCGGTAGATTAATGTGAAGGCCTCCGGCCTGGAACCTTTGGGAAGATCGGTTCATTTGGAACCTCAATACAAAAAAAGCAGTTTGGGGGCTTTCAATATTTTCAGTCTTGCGTGACGATTCTATTGACCGGGCGGCTGCCGCTGGCGATAATGTAAGCAACAGTTTGACCGAAAAAGGAGGGACGCCGATGAACTTGTCCCTGATGGTGACACTGGCGGAGCGGACCGCCGTGCTGGTGGTGGCAACGCTGCTGTTTACCCGCGTCAAGGCGTTTCGTAGTTTGCTCAACCAACGGGCCACTGTTAAGGATAAAGCGGTGATGGTGCTGATCTTTTCCGCCATCTCCATATTTGGAACCTACAACGGCATCTGGTACCAGGACGCGATTGCCAACTCGCGCGTGATCGGCACGGTGGTGGCGGGCCTATTGGCCGGGCCCTGGGTGGGGCTGCTGACCGGTCTGGTGGCCGGCATCCACCGCTACACGCTCGGCGGTTTTACCGATCTCGCCTGCGCGATCTCCACGATTAGCGAAGGGCTGCTGGCCGGTCTTATCTACCAGTTCCGCCGCTCCCGGGAGATTCGCTGGACGATGGCGCTGGCCGTCGGGTTCATCGCCGAATGGATGCAGATGGGCATCATTCTGCTGCTGGCCAGACCGTACGAGGCTGCGTTGGCACTGATCAAGGCGATCAGTGTGCCGATGTCGGTGGTCAATGCGCTGGGCATCGCGATCCTGATCATCATCATCGACCTGGTCAAGACGGAAGAAGACCGGATCGGCGCCCTGCAGGCCCAGCGGACGCTGCAGGTGGCGGACAAGACGCTGTCTTACCTGCGGCAGGGCCTGACCTACGAGTCGGCGAGAAAGGTGGCGGAAGAAATTTTGCGCACGACCCGGGTGGCGGCAGTGGCGATCACCGATACGAAAAAGGTGCTGGCCCACGTCGGTGCGAGTTCGTCGCATCACGTCGTCGGCGAGGAGATTTCGACCAAGGCGACCCGCGAGGTGCTGGCAACCAAAGAGGTGAAGATTGCCCGCACCAAGGAGGAAATAGGCTGCCGCGAGCCCAACTGTTCGCTGCGCTGTGCCATTCTCGTGCCGCTGATGCGGAAGCAAGGGGAAATTGCCGGCGTGCTGAAGCTTTACCAGGACCGCTCCCGCAAGCTGTCGGCGGTCGACCTGGAACTGGTCCGGGGGCTGGGAAACCTGATCTCCACCCAACTGGAGCTGGCCGATCTGGAGAAGCAGGCGCGCCTTTTGGCCGATGCGGAGATCAAGGCCCTGCACGCGCAGATCAACCCGCACTTTTTGTTTAACGCGCTCAACACGATCGTGTCGTTTATCCGCTTTCGCCCGGAGCAGGCGCGGGAGCTTTTGATCCATTTGGGCGAGTACTTCCGCCGCAACTTGCACGACTCCGGCGGCTTTGTGACGCTGGCGGAAGAGTTGGAGCACATCGAGGCCTACCTGGCGATCGAGCGGGCCCGCTTCGGGGAAAAGCTGCGGGTGGAGTACGACATCGAACCGGGTGTGGACCGCTATCTGGTGCCCGGTCTGGTGCTGCAGCCGTTGGTGGAAAACGCCGTCAAGCACGGGCTGCTGCCCAAACGGGAAGGGGGCGTCGTGCGGATCGCTGCCCGCCTCCAGGACCGGCAGACGCTGGAGCTGTCGGTGGCGGACAACGGCGTCGGGATTGAGGGCGACCCGTTCGAGCCGCCGCCGTCAGACGGCAAGCGCCGCCTCTCCGGGATCGGGCTGTCCAACGTCCGCAGCCGGCTGCAGTCGATCTACGGCGAGCCGTACGGCATCGTGATTGAGAGCGAAAAGGGGAAGGGAACGACCTGCGTCATACATCTGCCGATAGGAGTGAAAGCGCATGCTGAAAGCGTTCATCGTGGATGACGAAGCACCAGCCCGCGCCGAACTGCGCTATCTGCTGGAACAATTTCCGGACGTGACGGTGATCGGGGAAGCGGCGAGCGGTGAGGAAGCGATTGAATCCATCACCGGGGCGGAACCGGACGCCGTCTTTCTGGATATCCACCTGCACGATCGTGACGGCGTGGATGTCGGCCAGGAGCTGTACGAGACGATGCAAAAGCCGCCCATCATCATCTTTGCCAGCGCGTACGAAATTCACGCCGTGCGCGCCTTCGAGACGGACGCGGTGGACTACATCGTCAAGCCATTTAGTGAACACCGCCTGGAAAAGACGATCAACCGGGTTCGCCGGCTGCGCCGACAAAACGAAGCGGTTCAAAGCCACGTTCCCCAGCTGGAGGAGCAGTTGAACACCCTGCTGAAGTCCGTTCTGGCCCACCAGCAGCCGCGCCGCATCCCTGTGGAGAAAAACGGCAAGATCATGCTGATCGATCCGAACGACATCGTCTACGCCACGCTGGACAGTCGGTACGCCACCATTTACACCGAAGCGGACCAGTACGCCACTTCGTTCTCCCTGCAAGAATTGGAGAGCAGGCTGTCCCCGCATCAGTTTTTCCGCACCCACCGGGCCTACATCGTCAATCTGGCGAAGACGGCAGAACTGGTGCCCTGGTTCAAGGGAGCCGTCCACCTGGTCATGCAGGACGCGCGCCGGACGGAAGTGCCGGTCAGCCGAAACGTGGTGAAGGAACTGAAAAAGCGGCTGGGGTTCTGATGGAAGTACGTCTCGTTCATGCGCCATAATCGCCGTTCATGTCTTTATTTGTACTGTTCAGACAATTTTCGTTCTGCGTCCTCCCTCTTCCGTGATACGGTATGGTTAGGTTTTATGTATCTACATGATAGGCAAGGGGGAAGGACTGATGAAAAAATGGCTGCTCTCCGTCCTGATCTGGGGCGGGATTGCCGTGTTGGGCGCGGTCGGGTTTGGCTTTTTGGCGCTCTCCCGGGGCGAACAAGTCAACTCGTTCTGGCTGCTGACCGCCGCGTTCTGTACGTATGCCGTCGCGTACCGGTTCTACAGCCGCTTCATCGCGAAAAAAATCATGGGCCTGGACGACAACCGGGCCACGCCGGCGGAAGTGAACAACGACGGCAAGGACTTTGTGCCGACCAACAAGTGGGTGCTGTTTGGCCACCACTTTGCGGCGATTGCCGGTGCTGGTCCGCTCGTCGGACCGACGCTGGCCGCGCAGATGGGCTACCTGCCGGGGACCATCTGGATTATCGTCGGGGTAGTGCTGGGCGGTGCCGTTCAGGACTTTGTCATCCTGTTCGGGTCGATGCGCCGCAACGGCAAGTCGCTCGGCCAGATCGCCAAAGAAGAGATCGGGCCCGTCGGCGGGGCGCTGGCACTGGTGGGCATCCTGGCGATCATGGTCATCCTGATTGCTGTTTTGGCAATGGTCGTTGTAAACGCTCTCGCGGAATCGCCGTGGGCGACGTTTACCATTTTCATGACGCTGCCGATTGCCCTGTTCATGGGCCTGTACATGCGCTACATCCGTCCGGGACGAGTGCTGGAAGGCTCGTTGATCGGTCTGGCGCTCTTGTTCCTGTCGCTGTGGTGGGGGCAGGAGGTGGCCGCTTCGCCCACCTGGGGGCCGGTCTTTACATTTAGCAAGGCGCAGCTGGCCTGGATGATCATCATCTACGGGTTCATCGCCTCCGTCCTGCCGGTCTGGCTGCTGCTGGCGCCGCGCGACTACCTGAGCTCGTTTTTGAAAATCGGCACGATCGCCGTGCTGGCGGTCGGCATCCTGCTGACACTGCCGCCGCTGCAAATGCCGGCGCTGACCAAGTTTATCGACGGTACAGGCCCCGTGTTTGCGGGCAATTTGTTCCCGTTCCTGTTTATCACCATTGCCTGCGGTGCGGTCTCCGGTTTCCACGCGCTGGTGTCATCGGGGACGACGCCGAAGATGATCGCCAAGGAATCGCACGCGCCGCTGATCGGCTACGGCGGGATGCTGATGGAATCGGCCGTCGCCATTATGGCGATGATCGCCGCCTGCGTGCTGACGCCGGGCATGTACTTTGCCATCAACTCGCCGGCTGCCGTGATCGGCGTGGACGTCGAAGCAGCAGCCCAGGTGATCAACAGTTGGGGCTTTACCATTACCCCGGAACAGATTACCGCGATGGCGAACGACATCCAGGAGAACACGATTTTGTCCCGGACGGGCGGTGCGCCGTCGTTGGCGATCGGGATGGCGACCATTTTCTCCGGCATCCTTGGCGGCAAGGCGTTGATGGCCTTCTGGTACCACTTTGCAATCCTGTTTGAAGCCGTTTTCATTCTGACCACGATTGACGCCGGCACCCGCGTCGGCCGCTTCATGGTGCAGGATCTGTTGGGCAACGTGTTTCCGAAAATGAAGCAGGTGGATTGGCTGCCCGGCAACCTGATCGGTTCGGCCCTGATTTCTGCCGGATGGGGGTACTTCCTGCTGCAGGGCGTGATGGACCCGCTGGGCGGCATCTATACGCTGTGGCCGCTGTTCGGCATCGCCAACCAGATGCTGGCCGCAATCGCCTTTGTCGTCGGGACGACGCTCATCTTCAAGATGGGCAAGGCCAAGTACTCCTGGGTCACGCTGGTGCCGATGGCCTGGCTGACAGCTGCGACGCTGACAGCCGGCTGGCAAAAGCTGTTCCACAGCGATCCGAAAATCGGCTTCCTCGCTCATGCCGAAGCGTTCCAGAAAGCGCTTGATGCCGGCACCCTGCCAAGCGGCGTCAAGTCAGTGGAAGCCGCGCAAAAAATGATTTTCAACGACCAGATTGACGCCGTTGTCTGCGCCATCTTCATGGCCATCACCATCGGCATTATTCTGGACGGCCTGCGCCTGTGGATCAACATCTTGCGCGGCAAGCAGTATCCGCTGTACGAGTCGCCGTACGTCCAGTCCAAAGGGGACAATTACTACGACGGGAAAGGAAATCACGTGGCATGAGACGCAAGTGGAGAGCGATTCGCCAATCGCTGCGCAAGGTACGTTCGACGATCAAGACCATTTTTGGCATGCCGGACTACGACCGTTATCTGCAGCATTGGTACGCGACCCACGCCAAACCGGGCTTGTTCCCGATGACGGAGCGGGAGTACTACATGTACGCGCTGCGGGAACGGTATGAAAAAGGCGGAGTATCGCGCTGCTGTTAGCTTCGCGCGGCCGCTGGCATACAAGAGAAATCGGGAGGTCCGTCTGACGGGCCTCCCGCCGCTTTCCGGCTGTCCGGCGGCAGACAGGCGCATCGACAACCGGGACAGACGAAACGGTGTATCCGCAGGCAAAGTATGGTACACTAAAGGCAAAGTCAAGATGTGGGTGGCGATACGTGTGCAAGCATCAACTCTGACGGCGTTGAAAGAGCTGGCCCTTCACTGCGCCCGAGGCGCGGGTCAGCTGAGCCTCGAGCGAATGAAGCAGCCGTTTACCGTCGAATACAAGACGTCCGCCTCCGACCTGGTCACCGCCGTGGACAAGGAAGTGGAAAAACACGTGGTCGAAACGATTTTGCGCCATTTTCCCGACCACGGCATTCTCGGGGAAGAGAGCACGTTTGCTGGCGATCCTCGCCAGTTTGATACGCTGTGGGTGATCGATCCGATTGACGGCACCACCAACTTTGTCCATCAGCAGATCAATTTTTCCGTCTCCATTGCCGTCTACCACAAGGGGGAAGGACTGGTCGGCGTGGTGTACGATCCTTCCCGCGACGAGATGTTTTACGCGGTAAAAGGAGAAGGCGCTTACCTCAACGACAGGCCGCTGCGCCTGGAGCGGCAGGTGAAGCTGGAGGAAGCGCTGCTGTGTACGAGCGTCTTCTGGAACAAGCGGGCGGAGCAGATGGGCATCGACCTGATCGTGAAAAAACTGGCCGGCAAGGTGCGGGGGATGCGCCTCTTGGGCAGCGCGGCACTGGAAATGGCCTACGTGGCCGCGGGAAGGCTGGACGGTTACGTCAGCCTGTCGCTCAACGCGTGGGATTTTGGAGCCGGCAGGATCATCGTGGAGGAAGCGGGCGGACGTGTGACGACGATGACCGGCAGCCCGCTGCCGTTCGACCGGAAAAGCAGCGTGATGGCTTGCAATCCCGCATTTTACGAAGAACTGCAGCATTACCTTACGCTCACGGAAAACGATATGGCGGACAAAGGCGCGACATGACAAAAACCACTGGAACCCCAGTGGTTTTTTTGTATGGTGAAAATATCTACAACTGTCCGTTCTCCATCAGCAGGTGCACGGTCAGCACAAACATCGCGTGAGACCAGGTGAGCGGCACGACCCAAGCGGGTTCGCCGGTCTGCCTGTCGACCTGCTCCGGCAGCAGACCGAGCGGGTTGGCATGGGCAGCGGCCCACTCCAGATGGCGTTTGGCCTCGTCAAACCGGCCCTGGGCGATCCGAAACTGGGCGAGCCACAGGGTGGTGAGAATCCACGGATTGCCGCCGATGTAGCGGTCGTCCTCGTAGCGGCGGATGCCGCCGACGCCGGGGACGGCGCAGGTGCGTTCAATTGCGTCGGCGGTGCGGGCCATGCGCGGATCGGTTGCGTCCAGCAGGCCAAATGGCACGCTGAGACCGAGCAGACTGATGTCGTAGACCGGATCGTGCTGGACGTAATAGGTGACGTATCCCTTCTCGTCCGTCTCTGTGAATGCACAGAGGCCGGACTCGACGGCGCGCTGGTAGGTGGAGCGGTCCACCTGCAGTTTGAGCGCGCGGTAGAACGTTCCCCGCTGTTCGTCATAAGCCCGCGTCAAAATGGCTTCTTTCAGGGCATTGGCGGATTGTTCCCAGCGGTCGGCCAGGTCGGCTTTCCCCAGTTCCCGAGCCATTGCCGCTGCGGCGCTTATGCCGGCGTGCACGGCGGCGGCAGAATACGTGTGCTCCGCATTGCGCTCCTCCCACAGGTCGCGGCTGGGCAGCGGCAGTCCGGTGTCGCGGTCCAGATAGGAGAGCAGAAACGACGTCCCTTTTTCCACGGCCGGCCACACCTCTTCGAGAAAAGCCCGATCCTGTGTCGCCAGATAGTGCTGGTGCATCCCCCAGAGGATGGAACCGCCCTCGTCGATCTGCAGTCCCCAGGAAGGGGCAAGCCGTCCGTCGTGATAATGGCGCTGCTGAAACGAGCCGTCCGGGTCCTGCGCTGTCAGCGTCCAGCGGTAGAACATCCGGGTTAGATTGCTCAGACCGGCCCGGTCAAAGGCGGTCGTGATGTACGCTGCGTCCCGCCCCCAGCAGTAGGCGTAGCCGCCGCAGCGGGTAAAGGTCTCGTCAAACTCCGGCGCGGCGATCACGCAGCCTGTCTGCTCGTCGGCCATCAGCCGGAAGACGAGCAGGGAACGCTCGTAGACGCGGCGAATCCGCTCGTCGCAGCCGGCAGGGAGAGTGGGCTGTGCGTTCAGGAAGTCGTGCCAGTACTGCTCGGTCTGCTCCAGATGCCGCTCAACCGAGACAGCAAATGCCCGGCACATTGCGTTTACAGCCTCGTCCACCCGACTTCCCGCTGTGAGATAGACAGGAATGGCGGCTGTCTCCCCCGGTTCCAGCGACAACGTCCAGCCGAGTGCTCCGTCCGGCGCCATGGCCACTTTGTTGCCCGGCAAATACCCTTGGGACGCGTGTTTCCAGGCGTCGGCGCAGGTGTACTGGGCGCACCCCAGCGGACTGGCCAGCGCAAACGCGTATTGATGACGAAAGTACACCAGGCCGTCGATCCGGGGGTCATAGGTCACGCAGTTGTACAGGCGGTTTTCCCCGATGGTGAGCGAAGCGGCGCAGAAAAAGCGGAGCCGGATCGGTTTGCGGCCTGTGTTGGTCCATTTGTACAGGCGAACCAACAGCGGCTCGCCAGGCACGGCGAAATCGACGGTTTCCCAGCGCAGAGGCAGACGGCGGGCCGTCCCCGCCGTGCGCAGCACGTTGGTCCGCGGCAGGTAAGCCTGCTCCCATTGCCACTCAGCCGGGTCGTCTGTCCAAACGGTCTCCTCGCTTTCCTCCTCCACAAAGACGCCGGCGCGCATCCGCTCCACGTGCTGCGGGAAGTCAACATGCGGCCACCAGAGACGGTACAGCTCTCCGTTGTGGCCCAGAGCGGCCAGCATCGACGCGTTGCCGATGACAGCGTCGTTGAGATACGGTTTTCCAGTGACAGGATTCATCATGTGGATTCTCCTTCCCATGAAGCGTCTTCCCCGGTTACGCATCCGGCTGTCGGGCCGATGAGCCGCGGACGATCAGCCGGTGGGGCAGCACGATCTGTGGCTGTGTGATCGTCTCGCCGGCCAGCTTGCGAATCAGCAGTTGGACGGTCGTGTAGCCGAGATGGTAAATGCCGATATCCACGGTGCTGATCGGCGGATTGCTCAGTTCGGACAGCATGATGTTGTTGAAGCTGACCACCGAGACATCGTCGGGGACGCGCAGTCCCGCTTCGTACAGTTGGCGGATAAACCCGAATGCGATCACGTCGTCGATCACGACGAAAGCGGTCGGCCGTTCCGGCTGGCTCATCATCAGGGACGTGGCGTGGAAGCCTGCCTGAAGCATCTCCGCCGTCATTACCCACTCCTGGCGAAACGGGAGCCCCGCTTCGGCGAGCGCCCGCTTGTAGCCTTCCAGCCGATCCTCCGAGACGACCATGTCCGGCGGCCCGCTGACAAAACCGATATGCACGTGCCCCTGGGCGATCAGGTGGCGGGTGGCGTCAAACGCGGCCTGCACGTTGTTGTTGTTGACACACAATAGATCGTCCCGCTCCAGCGAGCGGCCCAGCAGGACGAAGGGAAAGTCGTGCTCCAGCAACAGATCCACCAGCGGGTCCGCCTTGCGGGGGGCCATCAGGATGATGCCGTCCACGCGGCGGCCGAGGATCATCCGGTTGACCGACTCCAGCTCTTCCGGACGGCTGTTGGCCGATGACATCAGCACGTCGTATCCGGCTGTTTGGGCGCAGGCCAGCATGCCGCGCAGCACCTCGGAAAAAAACGGATTGACAAACTCTTCGACGGAACGGGGCAGAACAAGCCCGATCGTTTGCGTGCTTTTGGAAACGAGGCTTTTGGCCATGATGTTGGGGTGGTAGCCAAGCGCCTCCATGGCCTCCCGGACTTTTCGCACCGTCGCGGGACTGATTTTCGGATGATGGGACAGGACCCGGGACACGGTGGAAGGAGAGACTCCCGCCGCGCGGGCCACATCCTTGATCGTAACGGACATACAATCCTCCCAGTTCTGTGCAAACGTTTGTTTTTCAACATCGTACCGGAAAAGCATCCGCTTGTAAACTGTTAATGCGCAAAAATAGGGAATGAATGAAATTTACAGAAAAAAGGCGCGTGCGAGAAAAATTGGCAGAATTATGGCGGAATTCTAGCATAAAAAGGAAAATCGGACAAATTCGGCTGTTTGCAAGCGTTTTCTCGGCTGGAATGTTTCGTGTAGGATGGTAGTACATGCAAGGCGGTTTTGCCGCGCGTTCCATTTGGGGCAGTTTCTGACACAATTTAGTGCAATCGTTTGCATTGAACTTGTGCGCTGACCGGCAACACTTGCCAAAACAGCTTCAGTTTGCCCCAAGCAGCCGCCCTCTCGACGGGGGCACCGCCAGAATGGGCCGCGGCGACACGTCCGGCAGATTAACCTGTATGTCAGGAAGAAAGAGGGGTACATGGATGAAACGCTTTTTCAGCATTTTTACCGCGATGGCGTTGGCTGGTTCGCTGTTGGCCGGCTGCGGCGGCTCCAGCGAGACAGGCGGTCAGCAGGGAGGGCCGGCGCAGCAAACGAATGGGCCGGTCACGCTTACATTCTGGACGACGATGCGCGAATCAGAGACGGTGGCGCTGAAGGAACTGATCAGCCAGTTTGAACAGGAAAACAAAGAGATCAAGGTAAACCTGGAGCTGATCCCGTTCGGCGAGGCGCAGAATAAGTTTCGCACCGCGGCGCAGGCTGGCAACGGACCGGACGTGATCCGCTCCGAAGTGGCCTGGACGCCGGAGTTTGCCAAAATGGGGCTGCTGGAGCCGCTGGACAGCTACTTTACGGATCAGGACGACTTCCTGGAGGCGCCGCTTTCCTACAGCAAGTGGAACGGACACGTCTGGAGCGTTCCGGAGGTGACCGACGCGCTGGCTCTCTTGTACAACAAGCGGATGCTGAAAGAGGCCGGGTTCAACGAGCCGCCCCGGACGATGGACGAATTTGCCGCAGCCGCCAAGGCGCTGTCCAACGGCAAAGACAGGTGGGGCTTCTACCACCGCCAGACGGAAGCGTACTTCTCGCTGCCGTTTATCTGGGCGTTTGGCGGGGGGCTGATCGACGACAACCTGCAGGTGCTGATCAACACGCCGGGCGCGGTGAAGGGCATCGAGTTTGCCTTGAAACTGCGCGATCAGGATCACGCGTACCCGAAGGATCTGGACGCGGCCAACAGCTACCAGACCATGAATGAAGCCTTTAAAAAAGGGAGCGCGGCGATGATTTTCAACGGCCCCTGGGCGACATCCGACATCCTCGCCGGGGAAGAGTTCCGCGATCCGAACAACCTGGGGATCGCTCCGATTCCGGCCGGACCGGACGGGCATACCGGCTCTCCCGTGGGCGGGCACAGCCTGGCCATCTACGCCGGTTCCAAGTCAAAAGAGGCCGCCTACAAGCTGATCGCTTTCCTCACCAGCAAGGAGAGCCAGGCCAAATTGGCGAGCAAAAACGGCACACTGCCGACGCGTAAATCAGCGTACGAGATGCCGGAGATCAAGGAAAACCGGCTGATCTCCGACTTTAAGGCGGTAATGGAAAGCGCCAAGAACCGGCCGGTCATTCCGGAAGGGGGACAGATTTTCGCCTCGTTCGACCCCGAGATCCAGGCGATCTACAAGGGCGAGAAAAAGCCGCAGGAAGGACTGGACGCGGTTGCCGGCGCGTGGAAAGCGCTGCTGGGACAATAGCGAATGAAAACGAAAACCGTATGAAGGCGCGAGGGAGAATGGCCAATGGGCTTTTCTTCCCTTCGCGCTGTCGAAGGACGTTGTTGGAAAAGGGGGCGTGATGGTTGACAATACGCAGCAACAAGTGGATCGCCTGGCTGTTTCTCACGCCTGTGCTTGTGGTGATGGCGCTATTGGTGTTTTATCCGCTGGTGCAGGGAATCATCTACAGCTTTACTGACATGAACCAGTACAACATGGGCAGTAAATTTGCCCCGCCCAGTTGGACGTTTGTCGGACTGGACAACTACGTCGATTTGTTTGCCTCGTTTTTCAAGCCCGATTCGGTGTTTCGCGACGTGATTGTGCAGACGCTGGTCTGGACGTTTGTCAATGTCTTTTTCCATTTCGTCATCGGGTTGGGGCTGGCGCTTCTGCTGAACCGCAACATCAAAGGACGCGGCATCTACCGCATGCTGCTGATGGTTCCGTGGGCGGTGCCGTCGTTTGTCTCCGCCTTTTCCTGGACGTGGATGTACAACCAAACGTACGGCTTGTTCAACATCATCCTGCAAAAGCTGGGATTCTCACCGATTCCCTGGCTGGGCGACAGTTTTTGGGCGATGGTCTCGGTGATCATGGTCAACGTCTGGGTGGGCGTACCGTTCATGATGATCACGCTGCTGGGCGGTCTGCAAAGCATCCCGCCATCCCTCTACGAAGCGGCCCGCGTGGATGGTGCTTCGCCGTGGAGCCAATTCTGGAACATCACGCTGCCGCTGTTGAGGCCGGTGGCGGCAACGGCGACGGTGCTCGGCGTGATCTGGACGTTTAACATGTTTACGATTATTTTCCTGGTGACGCGCGGCGGTCCGGTCCGCTCCACGGAAATTCTCGTCACCTACGCCTACCGGGAGGCGTTCTTGAATTGGAACTTTGGCATGGCCGCCACCTACGGCGTGGTGATTCTCAGTTTTCTGCTCGCCTTTACGGTGCTGTACCGGCGGCTGATCAAAGCCAACAGCAACGAGGGGGTGTACTACTGAGATGCGCACGTCCAACTGGTGGGTGCACCTGCTCTTGATCGCTGCATCCGCAATTGCCGTCTTTCCTGTGTTGTGGATTCTTTCTACCAGTTTCAAGCCGCGTTCGGAAGTGTTTTCGACCGAGCTGGCCATCGTTCCGCAGACGTTTACCTGGGAGAATTACGTTCACGTGCTGACCCGTGCTGACGGCGTCTTTTTGCAGTGGATGGCCAACAGCTTCCTCGTCGCGTTATTGACTGCGCTCGTGGCGCTGTCATTGTCCGCCACCGCAGCCTACGCCTTGTCTCGCTTCCGTTTTTCCGGCAAACGGGTCATCTCCTTCAGCTTTTTTCTCACCCAGATGTTCCCGGGGGCGCTGTTGATCGTGCCGCTGTACCGGATTGTCAACGCGCTGGGACTGTTGAACAGCTACCTCGGCCTGGTGCTCGCATATGCTACGGTAGCGGTTCCGTTTTGCGTGATGATGCTGAAAAACTTCTTTGACACGATACCCTACGAGTTGGAGGAAGCGGCACGGGTGGACGGCTTGTCCCCATTCGGCACGTTTTATCGGATTGTGCTGCCGCTGTCGCTGCCGGGTATTGCCGTGACCGGCTTTTTCGCCTTCATCACGGCGTGGAACGAATTTTTGATCGCGCTTACCTTCATGTCCGAACAGCGCATGTACACGCTGCCGATCGGTTTGCAGCAGTTTGTCAACCAGTTCAATTCCGACTGGCACTACATGGCGGCCGGGGCGATCATCGTCACGCTGCCTGTGCTGATCGTCTTTTTGCTGGCGCAGCGTTATCTGATTGCCGGCTTGTCCGCCGGCGGGACAAAAGGGTGAGCGACGGGAGGAGAGTGCCGTGACGACGAGGTCGCTGATCGACGACAGCATCGACATCATCCTGCGCCATCAGGCCAGGACGGGCGCCTATCTGGCATCGCCGGCGTTTGTTCATTACCGGTACGCCTGGCTGCGGGACGGGGCGTTTGTCGCCTATGCGCTGGACCGCTTTGGCCGCCATGAGAGTTCCCGCCGTTTTTACACCTGGTGTGATGCCGTTGTAAACAAACACGCCGACAAGGCCAAAGCGGCAATCGCCGCCGTTCGCGCGGGGTGGGCAGGCAGCGCGGAGGAGGCCAACAGACGCTTTTTGCACGCCCGCTTCACCGTTGACGGAGACGAGGTGGAGGGCGAGTGGGGAAGCTTTCAATTGGACGGGTACGGGACGTGGCTCTGGGGGCTGTCGGAGCATGTCTGCCGCAGCGGAGAGCGGAGCCTGATCGAGCAGTTTCGTACCTCTGTCGACCTGACGCTTGATTACCTCGGGGCGTGCTGGCAGCTGACCAACTTTGACTGCTGGGAGGAGCACGGCGACCGCATCCACCTGGCGACACTGGCGGCCGTATACGGCGGTGTGCGGGCGATGGCGGATTATCTGCCGGAGCGGGCAGAGGAGCTGAACAGCTTGGCTGATGCTGTCCGCCGCTTCGTGCTGGAGCGGGGGACGGAGGATGGCGCGTTTGTGAAGTCGCTGGGCGATCCGTCGGCAGATGCCAGTCTGTTGTGGCTGTCCCTGCCGTTCGGGCTGGTGGACGCAGATGACCCGTTGATGGTCCGGACCGTGACGCGGATCGAGCGGGAGCTTCTGGCCGGCTTTGGCGTTCACCGGTACCGGGGTGATACCTATTACGGCGGCGGGCAGTGGCCGCTCTTGTCTGCCTGGCTGGGCTGGTATTACGTACGAAACGGCCGACACGACGAAGCTGCGGCAATCTGCCGCTGGATCGAGTCAACCTGGACGACGGACGGCCTGCCGGAGCAGGTGCAGGAACATCTGCTGGCGCCAGACCACTACCAGCTGTGGGTGGATCGGGCCGGGATGCCGGCGGTGCCGCTTCTCTGGTCGCACGCGATGTATCTGGTGCTGGTGGATGAACTGCAGGCGGCGAGGTAGGAAAAACAGTAAACGCGGGTACCTTAAAGGGGCCCGCGTTTACTTTTTCAGGGGCTAAGTAAACAGGATCAGAAAGACGGCAATAAACAGCGCCAGGACGATTCCGATCATGGTCACGGAGGCAAAGCCGATGAAGAGGGACTTGAGGGGTTCGATGATCCACTCGACGACACAGCGCGCCAGCGGATCTTTTTTGTCCATCTGCCTGTAGGCCATCTGCAGATACGCGACGAGGACGCAAACGGCGGTAAACATCAACGCGTAACGAAAGACCATGTAAAAATAGTCGGGGTAACTCAAAACCGTGCTGACATCGCCCAGCCAGCCGATCCGCTCCTGGCCAATGGGCACGAAAATGACCGTCAAGGCAAAGCCGATCAGAAAACTGTAAATGGCCGTCTTGAGCAGCCGTTTCTCCATGTGCGAAACCTCCACTTTTTTACAGAAAGTATAGCAGGTATATGTTTGTTTGCACATAAGAAATGTTGATGTGATGCGGATTTTGTCTGTTTTAACTAAAATATTTTCATTCATATAATACAAATTCAAATATTTTTAATTTGGGGAGATTCCCAAAAACTGTGATATGATACAAAACGTTAGACGTCAGACATCTAGGAGGGACTTATATGGAGGCAGCTGTGAACACGCGGCAAGGCAAACCAAAACATCCTCCTGGCTTGTACTTGCTGTTTTTCACGGAACTGTGGGAGCGCTTTAGTTACTACGGCATGCGGGCGCTGTTGACCCTGTATCTCACCACCGCGCTTATCAGCGGGGGGCTTGGGTTTGAAAAAGGCGTCGCCATGAGCATCTACGGATTTTTTACCGGCGCGGTTTACTTCACGCCGCTGATCGGCGGATACCTCTCCGACCGATATCTGGGCAGAAGACTGGCCATTACCATCGGCGGGATCACGATGGCGGCCGGCAACTTCGTCCTGTTTGCAGAACACAGTCTGTTGGGTTTGTATCTCGGTCTGGCACTGTTGATTATCGGGAACGGATTTTTCAAGCCGAACATTTCCACATTGGTCGGCGAACTGTATCCGGAAAACGACAACAGACGTGACTCGGCGTTCACCATTTTCTACATGGGGATCAATATCGGGGCCTTCTTCGCACCGCTCGTCTGCGGATATCTGGCGGAAGACCTCTTCAAGACCACGGTAAACGGCGTGGTTCAATACGGCTTCAAATACGGCTTCCTGGCCGCTTCGATCGGCATGATGATCGGTCAGCTCATTTTCAACCTATTGGGTAATCGCTATCTCGGCGACATCGGCAAAAAGCCTGTGGGGAAATCGGAGGATAAGGCCAAGGCTGCTGCGGCCAACGCTCCGCTGACCAAAAAGGAAAAACAGCGCACCGCAGTGATTATTATCATCACCTGTTTTGTGGTCTTCTTCTGGGCCGGCTTTGAACAGGCAGGCAGCTCGCTTACGCTGTACACGGACAAGTTTGTGGACAAGCAGGTGTTTGGCTACGAGGTGCCGACTTCCTGGTTTCAGTCGCTGAACCCGCTGTTCATCGTACTGCTGGCGCCGATCCTGTCCGGTTTGTGGGTGAAGCTGGCGTCCAGCAAACGGGGTGATCTGAAGATCCCGACCAAAATGGGGATCGGCATGATCATGCTCGGCATGGGGTACATGGTGCTGCTCCTGGCGGTTCTGCACACCGGGAGCGACGAAAACCACATTTTGAACAAAGCCAACGTCATGTTCATCGTGATGACGTACTTCCTGCACACGCTGGGGGAACTGTTCCTCTCGCCGGTGGGACTGTCGATGGTGAGCAAGATCGCTCCCGTCAAGCTGGCGTCCCTGCTGATGGGCGTCTGGCTGGCCAGCACGGGCGTAGCCAACATTCTGGCGGGTGAACTGGCTTCTTATACGCAATCGCTCGGTTATCTGGAAGTGTTTGGCTTGATCGGTTTGCTGGCAATCGTGATGGGGCTCTTGCTCCTGCTGGTCTCCCGCAAGCTGGTGCAGATGATGGAATAGCATGGCGTGAGCATAACGCACAAAAAAAACCGCCCGGCTTCAGCGGGGGCTGCGGGCGGAAACATGGAGGACGTTATGTCCTTCGGTAGGGTCTGACATTTCCAATGGTAAGCCACAGATGTTGCGGCAAGATGGAGAAATGATGAAGAATGTGTAAACGTTCCAAAAGCCGCAAGTAAGGCTGCTTCCATGTTACAGCCTGCCGGCTTTCCGGGCCCTGCAACCAAAAAAGGCTCTGTGTTTTGCATAAAACACAGAGCCTTTTTGATTGCTGAACGAAAGCGAAGGGGTAATCGCTCAGCTCAGGAGCTGCAAGAATTGACGCGTGCGCTCTTCCTGCGGGCGGGTGAAAAGCTGCTCCGGCGTGCCGCGTTCCACAATCAGTCCCTGGTCCATGAAGATCACCTCGTCGGCCACGTCCCGGGCAAACGCCATTTCATGTGTGACGATGACCATCGTCATGCCTTCCAGGGCCAGTTCCTTCATGACCTTCAGCACTTCGCCGACGAGCTCCGGGTCAAGAGCGGAGGTCGGTTCGTCAAACAGCATCACCTGCGGGTCCATCGCCAGCGCGCGGGCGATGCCGACACGCTGCTGCTGCCCGCCGGAGAGCTGGGCGGGGTAGTGGTCCAGTTTGTCCGCCAGCCCCACCTTGGTCAGCAGGGAGACCGCCTTGGCCCTGGCCTTGTCCGGTGATTCCTTCTTTACCGTGACGGGCCCTTCCATCACGTTTTGCAGGGCGGTCATGTGCGGGAACAGGTTGTAGCCTTGAAACACCATGCCGGTCTGTCGGCGCAGCCGGGCGATCTCCGCCTTGTCCACTTTGCCGCGGGCGGAGAAGTCCAGCTTTACCTCGCCGATTTGGACGCTGCCTTCGGTCGGCAGTTCCAGCGCGTTGAGGCAGCGCAGCAGGGTGGTTTTGCCCGAGCCGGACGGTCCGATGATGACGACCACCTTGCCTTTTTCCACCGTCAGCGAGACCCCTTTCAACACATGCAGGTCTCCAAAGCGTTTGTGAAGATTTGAAATGACGATCATCCAACATTCTTCCCTTCTAGGCGACGTAACGGTCCAGCCTGCTTTCGATCCGGTCCTGGATGAAGGAGAGGATCAGGCAGATCATCCAGTAGATGAACGCAGCCTCTGAATAGACCAGCAGCGGTTCGTAGGTGGTGGCGGTAATCTCCTGCGCCTTGCGGAACATCTCCGGCACCAAAATGGTGGCGGCCAGCGACGTGTCTTTCACCAGGCTGATGTACGAGTTGGACAGCGGCGGCACCGAGACGCGGGCTGCCTGCGGCAGGATGACGCGCTGCAGCGCCTGCCGGTAGGTCATCCCCAGCGAATAGGCGGCTTCCCACTGTCCCTTGGGAATGGACAGAATCGCAGCCCGCACCACTTCCGACGCGTACGCCCCGACGTTGAGGGAAAAGCCGATCACTGCGGACGGAAACGGATCGATGGTCAGACCGACGCTGGGCAGGCCGTAAAAGAGAATGAAGAGCTGCACCAATAGCGGCGTGCCGCGAATGATGGAGACGTAGACGCGGGCGATGGCCACCAGCGGCTTGCTGCCGGAGATGCGGGCAAGCGCCGTCAGGACGGCGATCACCAGGCCGATGGCAAACGAAATGATGGACAGCGACAGCGAGTACGTCAGTGCTCCTTTCAACAGGGGAAGAAACGAGCTCTGTGCGATCTCAATCCATCGCTCCAGGCGTTCAGGGTTGTCGAACAAGCTATTTGGAAACATCTGCACCAAACCATTTCTCGGAGATTTTTAGATACGTGCCGTCTTGCATCATGTCGTCCAGCGCCTTGTTGAAGGCGTCTACCAGTTCCTTGCTGCCTTTGCGGAACATGAAGCCGTTTTTGGCGCTGTCCGGATGCTTGGCGACGACTTTGATCGGCGTGTCCGGCTTCTGCTTTTGATAGTCCAGGAAGGACAGGCCGTCGTTGATGGTGACGTCCACCCGCTTGGAGACGAGCAGGCCGATCGCCTGGTTAAATCCTTCCACGGCGACGATTTCCGCGCCGTTTTCTCTGGCGATGTCGGTCAGGTTGCTGGTCAGCGTCTGCGCCGCTTTCAATCCCTTGATGTCCGAAAAGCTGGTGACGGTGTTGTTGTCCTTGTGGGTCACCAGCACGGCGGTGGATACGGTGTACGGCTTGGAAAAGTCGTACGTTTTCAGGCGGTCCGGCCGGATGCCCACCTGGTTGGCGATCACGTCAAAGCGCTTGGCATCAAGACCGGCAAACAGCGCGTCCCACTGTGTCTCTTGAAAGACAGGCTCGACGCCGATGCGTCTGGCGATCTCCGACACCACTTCCACGTCAAAGCCGGTCAGCTTGCCCGACGAATCGTGGAACGTAAAGGGAGGATAGGTGCCTTCCGTGCCGATCACCAGTTTCCCTTCCGCTTTTACTTTTTCCAACAGGTTCTGCTCGGCCTTTTGCTCGGCAGGGGCGGAGGCAGTGTCGGCGGATGGAGATGGACTGGCGGAGCTGCAGCCGGCCGCTCCCAAAAGCAAGGTGGAGATGAGTGCGAAAACCAATCGTGTTTTCATGGAAAAATCCCCCTGAAACAATATGACTGGTTGGAATATTGAGACCATACTAAAAGGGTTGATCCGTTTTGTCAATGTGCCAGATTTCACTCCGTCACAAACGGGATGGAGGCCGGTCAAGCCTCCGTTTATTGGCTGTAATTTCTTGGCTGTAAGAAGAAAAGTGGCCGACCTCCACTCCGACCGGAATCAGAGGCCGTGCCACTTGGCAGAGCCAACCTGGGTTATTGGCTGATGTCTTTGCCAAACCATTTTTGGGAAATTTGCTTCAGCGTGCCGTCCTGCTTCATGCTCTCCAGCACCTTGTCGATCTCTTGCACCAGTTCGTCGCTGCCTTTGCGGAACATGAAAGCGCACGGGACGCCTTCCTGGTTCTCCTTGACGATCTTGATCGGCGTGTTCGGCTTCTGTTTCAGGAAGTCGAGGACGGACAGGTTGTCGTTGATCACGACGTCAACGCGCTTGGTGGAAATCAGATCGATGGCGTTGTTGAAATTGTCGACGGCGACGATTTCGGCGCCCAGTTCACGTGCCATGTCAGCGTAGTTGCTGGTCATCGACTGGCCGGCTTTCAGGCCTTTGATGTCCGAGAAGTCCTTCACTGTGTTGTTGTCCTTGTGCGTCACCAAGACAGCGCGGGATACGGAGTACGGCTGGGAAAAATCGTATTTTTCCTGGCGGTCCGGCTTGATGCCTACCTGGTTGGCGATCACGTCAAAGCGTTTGGCGTCGAGACCGGCGAACATCGCGTCCCACTGTGTCTCCTGGAAGACTGGCTCCACGCCGAGCCGTTTTGCCACTTCGGTGATGACGTCCACGTCGTAGCCGGTCAGTTTTCCCGATTGATCGTGGAACGTAAACGGGGCATAGGTGCCTTCCGTGCCGATGACCAGTTTGCCTTCTGCCTTTACTTTCTCCAGCAGGTTTTGCGTGGAGGCCTCACCGTTGGAAGCACCAGATTGTTCAGGCTGGGCAGGCGTTGTAGACGTGCCGCAGCCGGTAATACCGAGTAACAAACTTGTAATTAAAGCTGCACAAACCCATTTTTTCATCGAGAAACCCCCACTAAGTTGATATGAATTTCATGGGATCATACTAAAAGGCTTTGCCGTATTTGTCAATGACCAGAAACAACCGGCCTCCCATTTTTTTAGGATACCCAACATATGCGGAACATGATGGCTGTGGACCAGATTGGCAGATTGGCTTTGCCTGTACCGTTACGGCAGTGAAGTTCGTGGTTGAGTCTGCATACGAAGAGGCGTACAATAGGAACGAAGTGAAAGAGCCCCCCTTTCCCGGAAAGCGGGGGCTGCTGCTTCTGGCATCATCACACCAATGAATCACGGACTCCGGCGGCATTCGTAGCGATTCGGCCGGAGAGAAAAAAGGAGATTTTACGATGTTAAACGACTGGCGCATGTATACAGACGAAACTGGCACGGAGCAAAACCATACAGCCTGGCACGAGGTGCTGAAGGCGATCGCCCAACTGGACGGCACGACCAGGACACTGGTGCACGCCGCGTACGGCGACCACGTGGATTTGGTGGTGGCCGGCGGAAATCAGGGACTCGTCCTGGTGCAGTGGAAAGAACACGAGCCAGTCGAGCGCCATTACGTGCTGGCGCAGGACAAGCCGGCAGCCGTCATGACTACCCTGACGATCGAAGGCAGCGAGGTGGCTTTTCCCGCCGCTTGGTGTGTACCGCTGGAGCAGGCAATTCCCGTCTGCGGCGACATTTTGCGCACCTGCGAAAAAGGAGAACCGAACGGCCTCACCTGGCAGCCGGTAGAGATGTAGCACAGGGACGAGGCACCGGAGGTCGTCGACGATGGAAATGAACACGCTTATTCAATCGATCCTGGTGATGGCGGCGATCATCGGCATCGGTGCGGTGATCGGCATCCGCCAGCCGCTCGCGGCCGATTCCCGCCAGCTCCTGATCACGATTATCGTCAATGTGGCGATGCCCTGCATCATATTAGACGGGGTATTTCAAACGCCGATTGACGATCGTCTCATGCTGCAAATCTTCGGAATATTCGCTGTTTCTGTACTATTAAACTGCCTGGGCATTCTCATCGGCTGGCTGGGGGCGCGAACGCTGCCGCTATCTGCCAAAAAGCGGCGTGAACTGGCTATTCTCTCCGGTTTGGGCAATACTGGATTTATCGGCCTTCCCCTGTGCGCTGCCCTGTTTGGGCCGAAAGGGGCGGTGCTCGCCGCCGTCTTTGACGCCGGGCTTGATTTTGTCATGTGGACTGTGGCGGTGATGATGCTGCAGGAGAAAGGGAGCTTCTCGCTGAAGGGACTGAAAGCGATGGTCAACATTCCGATGATCGCCATCGTTGCCGGTCTCGGCTTTGCGATGTCCGGCCTGACGCCGCCGGAACCGGTGAAACAGCTGGCTGCAGCGCTGGCCCGGCTGGCTTCTCCTCTGGCGATGCTCTACATCGGCATGCTGCTGCCGCTTCTCCTGCGCAACAAGCGGCAGGTGTCCCTGCCGTTGTTGGGCGTGCCGCTCACGTTCAAGCTGTTTGTGTTTCCGCTCTCGGCAGCGCTGCTGTTGTCCCAACTGCACGTGGACACGGAGATTACCCGCGTCGCGATTGTTCAGGTGGCCATGCCGACGGTGGCGATGGCGTCCATCCTGTTCGCCCGGTACGCGGCCGATGAGGAGATGGGGGCGATGACGACGGTCTTTTCCACGCTGCTCGCACTCTTGACGATTCCCGCCGTGCTGATGGTGGGCAGTATGTTGATCCGCTGACTATGGTCGAAGCGGTTTTGGATGTTCATGAAACATTTCCCATCTCCAAGCAGTCATACAAGGTAAACAGCAACACAAGATGTAACAGATTGGAGGAATTGCGCATGAAATGGAAGAAGGCTGTGGCCTGCGCCGTCGGGCTGCAACTGCTCCTCACCGTTCCGGCTGTGGCTGATGTAACCGCCAAGATCACAGTGAACGGACACGCCGTGCAATGGAAGCACGAGGCGATTACAGTCAACCAGCGAACCTATGCGGCTGCGGCGGATGTGAGCGAGTTTCTGCAAGCCGCCTGGAAGGTGGAGGGCAATACAGGGGTGCTGTCGCTGCCATCAAACAGGACTCTTGCTTTCAAGCTGAACACCGGCGAGGTGGCCGTCGACGGGAAGTGGACCACGATCGAGCACGGAGCCCGGGAGTACAACGGCACTGTCTATCTGCCGCTTCGCTGGGTAATCGAACAGGCGGGGCTTTCGATTCAATGGAACCCAACCACGAAGGAGGTGGATATCGTGAAGCCAAAAGGAGACGATGATGCGTTCAAAGTGCTTGAGAACGGGCAATTGAGCGCAGAGGAGAAAGCATTTGTCCAGAAGGTGAAGGAGCAGCGGGGCGTGCACAACCTGGGTGACTTGTACGTGATCGCCCTCGGTCAGGCGCCCAATCCCGGTTACGGTTTGAAGGTGACCGGTACGGAGTGGAGCTTGGAGCAGCTCAAGGTGTACGTCAAGCAGACCAAGCCGGAACCGGGCAGGCTCTACGCCCAGGTGATCACCTATCCGTATCTGGTCGCCCGGGTGAAACTGCCGCCGAACACGACCATCCAGTTTTACGATGCCGATACGAAACAGCCGTTGTTTGAACAGCAGAAGATCCAGCCGGGCCGATGAGGGTCCGGTTTTTTGTTGCCTTTTCCAAACCGGATACTGTAAAGTAGGAAGTATAGAAACGATTGGTGCGATTATCTTGGGCAAGGAGGTGCAGGTACGTGTTTGGGGCCGTTCAAGCGTGGTTTGTGGTAGAAGTTACCAGCATGACGCATGAGGAATTCCGCCAAGGGGGTAGTCTGCCCTTTTTTAGCCATACAATTGAGCGGAATCAACCAAGGCGTACCATGCATCGATAACCCATCGTCTGTCCGATTGTGCAACGATGCCGCAGGTGTAGGCCTGCGGCTTTTTTGCGTCCAAAAACGGCCGACGGCGCCTGTGTGGCCCGGAGGAGGAGGCGATATTCACGTTTCCTGAGCGGGAGCGGGCCCGCTTGGCCGGACCTGTTTGTCGGGCAGGGCGGTGGCACAACCCAAGGAGGCGTATTTTCATGATCATCATCGCAACCCAACACGTGCAAAAGTCGTTCGGAATCGACCCCGTTCTGCGGGATGTCACGCTGGAAATCAAGGCGGGGGAGCGGATCGGCATCGTCGGACCGAACGGCGCCGGCAAAACCACGCTGTTCAAGCTGTTGGCCGGCCTGGAGCAGCCCGACGCGGGAGAGGTATTTCGGGCGAAGGGCATCCGCTGGGCCTACCTGCCGCAGTCGCCGCAGTATCCGCCGGAATGGACGGCGCGGGACGTGATCGCCAGCGCCTTTGGCGACGTCCTGGCGATACAGGAAGAGATGCGTTTTCTGGAGCAGGAGATGAGCCGCGTCAGTGAAGCGGATCGTGAGTTGGAGCGGCTGATCGGGCGCTACCAGACGCTGCAGTCCGAGTTTGAGCGGCTGGACGGCTATCAGTGGGAAGCCCGAATGGCACAGGTGACGGACGGCCTGGGTCTCTCCGAGGCATTTTTGTCCACGCCTTTTTCGCGGTTGAGCGGAGGGGAACAGACCAAGACCGGGATGGCCAAACTGCTCTGCCAACAGAGCGACGTACTGCTCCTGGATGAGCCGACCAACCATCTCGACCTGGAGGCGATGGAGTGGCTGGAGGGATTTTTGCGCGACTATCCGGGAACGGTGCTGATTATCTCGCACGACCGCAGCTTTCTGGACGCTGTGGTCAGTTCCATCTACCACCTCGACGGAGGCGTGGTGGAACACTACACCGGCAACTACAGCGCCTTCGTCAAAGAGCGGGAGGAGCGGCTGCTGCACCAGTTTGCCGAGTACCAGGAGCAGCAGAAAAAGATCAAAAAGATGCAGGAAGCGATCAAACGGCTGAAGGAGTGGGGCAACCGCTCCAATCCTCCCAACGAGGCGTTTCACCGCAGGGCGAAAAGCATGGAAAAGGCGCTGAACCGGCTGGAGCGGATCGAACGGCCCCGTCTGGAAGCGAAGCGGATGGGCCTGGAGTTTCACAAGGCGGAGCGGAGCGGCGAAGAGGTGTTGGTCGCGGAGGGTGTGAGCAAGTCGTTCGGGGGAAAGCAGCTGTTTGACGGCGCCTCTCTTCTGCTGCGGTACGGCGAACGAAAAGCGATCCTCGGGCCCAACGGCTGCGGCAAGTCGACGTGGATCAGGATGATGGTGGGCGAGCTTCCGCCCGACGCGGGTACGGTACGGATCGGAAGCAGTGTAAAGCTCGGCTATCTCTCCCAGCGGGCGCTGGAGGGGGACCAGGAGCAGCGGGTGATCGACGTGTTTCGCGAGACGGCGGCCGTCTCCGAGGCGGAAGCGCGTCACCGGCTGGCGGCGTTTATGTTTTACGGCGAACAGGTGTTCAAAAAGATCAGCCAGTTAAGCGGCGGGGAGCGGATGCGCCTGCGGCTGGCGCAGTTGATGCACCAGGACATCAACCTGCTGGTGCTGGACGAGCCGACCAACCACCTGGACATCGAGGCGCGCGAAACGCTGGAGGAGGCGCTGGCCGACTTTCAGGGATCACTGCTTATCGTCTCCCACGACCGGTACTTTTTGCAAAAGATGGTGGACGGCGTTTACTGGGTGGAAAACGGCCGGCTGGTCCACTACGAGGGCACCTTTGAAGAAGCGCGGGAAAAACGAAGACAGCGGCTCAGCGGGGCAGCCAGCCGGACAGCGGAGAACAAGCGGAAAGCGGTGGAGCCGCTGCAGCGTGAACAGAGCCCGCATTCTGAAACAATGCCGCACACGATGAAACCGGCCAGTTCCAGCAAGCGGCCCAACCTGTACAAGCTGGCGGAACTGGAACGGGCGATTGCCGCGCGGGAAGCCCGGCGGGATGAGGTGACGGCCCTGCTGTCCGGCGGCGAGACGGACTACCGGAAACTGATCGACTACCAGCAGGAGCTGGAGCGCTTGACGGAGGAGATCGACGCTCTGTACCGCGAGTGGATGGAGCGGCAGGAGGGCTAGACGGGAGAGCAGGCAAACGCTGCTCATTATGCTGGTCATTAAAAAACAGCTGCGGGGAAGGCACGGACTTGACCAGGCCTTCCCCGTTTTCACAGGGTATTCGATTACAAAAGGATGGTAGTCATCTTACGCTTGGGCGCTGGGCTCCGGCAGCCGGTGGTAGCGGGCGCGGAACAAGATCAGCATGACGACCATCAAGATGCCGCCGAGGAGAAACGGACCGCTTTGGTACCATTCGTAGACGGCACCGCCGGCCAGCGGACCGAGGATGCGTCCCAGGCTGTCGATGGAGCTGATCGTTCCACTGGTGACACCCTGGCCCTGGGTGGTCCGCTGCGTGATCATTGCCGTACCGGTAGCGCGAATCATGCCCTGCCCCGCTCCGAACAGGGAGAGCGTGAGTGTCAGCGCCCAGAAATTGGCGGCCAGCGGAATGGCAAAGAAACCGATGCCGTAGAGGATCAGGCCGATGGCCAGGACGAGCGGCTCGCCCAGCGATTTCACCATTTTGCCGATCAGTCCACCTTGCACGAAGGCGGAGATGATCCCCATGACGAGAAACATGTAGCCGAGGTCTTTCGATGAGTACCCGTACAAATCGTTTATGTAGAGGGCAAAGGTCGTCTCCAGACCGGCAAAGGCAAACGAGACGATGAACATGATGCCGTACAAAAGCGAGAGCGGTCCAAACAGGGCAGTCAGCGGATTCCCCCGCTTGACCCGGGAACTGCCCGTCCGCTTCTCCCGCGGCAGGCTTTCCGGCAGCGCAAACAGAATGATCAGAAACGTCAACAGCGCCACGCCGCCGGAGACGAAAAACGGAACGCCAAAGCCCCATCCGCTCAACAGGCCGCCGAGAACGGGACCAAACACGAAGCTGAGGCCGACTCCGGCCCCGATCACGCCCATACCTTTCGCCCGTTCATCAGGCGGAAACAGGTCGGCCACCATCGCCGTGACCGTCGGCATTGCGGCAGCTGAGACGATCCCGCCGATGATCCGGTAGGCCAGCATCTCGGCATAGCTTTCAGCCAGGCCGAACAGGATGAAGGTGACGGAAAATCCGAACAAGCCAAAGGCGATCAACGGTTTTCGCCCGATCCGGTCGGACAGCATGCCCCAGATGGGAGCGAACAACAGCTGCATGATGTTGTAGCTGGCAAACAGAATGCCGATCTGCAGTGAAGAGGCGCCGACGTCTTCGGCGAAATACGGAAGGATCGGTATGATGATGCCAAACCCCAGCATGGTGAGGAAGGCGACCAAAAACAGCAGGGAAAGGTACTTCTTTTTCACGTGAACCATACCTCTTTCCAAACAGTTTGTCATGCTGTATCCACCTTACGGGATGGTTTTGTCGAAGTCAAGCGATTCACGGGGACGACGATGCTCCGCCGACGTGATATACTAACAGGAAGTTACATATTAAATTGAACTGCGATCTATCTGCACATAAGGGGTTGTCTATGATGTCTACTGGACTGATCTACTACCTGGCATGGGAAGAAGACGACTGGCTTGACGAACTGCTTGACCGCTTTCCCGAGCTGAACGCGCTGGTGCCTTCAGCCAAGACGTTTCAGATGATGCAGGAGATGCGCCGAACAGGCGAAGTGGAGCGATGCGTCATCGTCCTCAACGCCGCTGTCGAACAGGAAAAGTGCCATCAGTTTTTACGGCTGCTGGCGAAAGACGAGCAATTGTCCCGCGATCCGCTGTACATCGTCGGGCTGAAACCGGAGGAGCAGGCCGCCTGGCAGGAAGCGTACCCGCACGCCAACATTATCGTTATCACCGGGTTTGCCGTCGAGTTTGACTACGATGCCGTGCTGACCCGCATGGCGGCCGATCTGGAGGGAGAGCGTTGAAGGAACGGCCGGACGACTTCGACCTGAATGCCTTTTTGCAGCGATATGGTCTGTTCATCTACACCGGCGACCCGGAGGGGGACCTCCTGTTGATCGAAGACGAAATCCGTGAACTGTATCAGCTCGGCATCATCGACAAGGAGGAGATGGTGCAGGCGCTGGCTGCCCTGCGCAAGAGGAAAACAGTCTAGAAAGACTGTTTTTTCTTATGACTGGAGAAGTATGCAGCAAGATCCGCTTCAGGCCACCGCCGGCAATCTTCAGAAATTCTTAAGCATTTCTCTCTCTTTTTGCTAAGGTTTCCGCGATAGGATAGGGACAACAAAGAGAGGGAGTGACAGGAATGATGAAAGGCACGTCTGAACGGATAGGCATGCCGACGTCGGGACGGGGGCCGATTGCGGACGGGCTGCTGTTTGCCGGCAAGTTTTTGCGCTCGCCCCGAACGGTCGGCAGCATCATGCCAAGTTCCCGCCAGCTTGCCCGGCGGATGCTGGCGCCGATTGACTGGACGACAGCGACAGCCGTGGCGGAGTTGGGGGCGGGCACGGGCGTGTTTACCCGGATGATCCGTGAGCTGAAACAACCCGGCTGTACGGCGCTGATTCTGGAGAAGGATGACGGGATGCGCCGGCAGTTGGCCGCGCGTTATCCGGACCTGCATGTCGGCGGGGATGCGCGGGAGCTGACCGGGATCATGGAAAGATGCGGCATCGAACGGCTGGACGCGGTGGTGTGCGGGCTGCCGTTTGCCAATTTTCCGCAGGAACTGCGGGACGCCATCATGGACCAGGTGGAAGCGGCGCTGAGGCCCGGGGGCGTGTTCGTCTGTTTCCAATACTCGCTGCAGATGAGAAAGCAGCTGGCGGCGCGGTTTGGCCGCGTGGAGATCCGCTTTGTGCCGCTCAATCTTCCGTTTGCGTTTGTCTACGTCTGCCGGAAGCGGGGGAATCACGATGCCGGCTGACTTCCTGACACAGATGGTGGAACAATACGGGTATTTCGCGCTGTTTTTCTCCTTGTGGCTGGGCATTGTCGGCATGCCGATTCCCGACGAGATGATCGTCATGTCGGCTGGGGCCCTTACTGCCCAAGGGTGGCTGGACCCGCTGCCGGCGTTTGCAGCCGTCTATCTGGGTGTTGTTTCCGGATTGTCACTCGGGTACGTGCTGGGGTATAACGTAGGTGCACCGATTCTGCAGTGGGTCGTCCGCAAGGGCAAAGGCAAGCGCTATCTGACCAAAGCGGAGCAGCTGATAGAGCAGTACGGCAGTTGGGCGCTCTGCCTCAGCTACTTCTTTCCGGTCGTGCGCCATCTGGTGCCGTATCTGGTGGGCATCCAGCGCATGCCGCTGCGCCGCTACGCGATCTACGCCCTGCCCACCGGATTCGTCTGGACCATCAACTATTTTTGGGCCGGCCGCCTGTTTGGCCGCCATCTGGACGTGATCGCCCAAGGCGTGCAAATGTACGGCCGGATTACCTTGGCCGCGCTGTTGTGCATCGGGGCGGCGTACTGGCTGATCAGGCAGAAGTGCTGGGCCGTGTCCGTCGAAACAGAATCAACCACGGGGGGAAATGAGAGTGGAGGAAATCACTGTGCTGGTCGTGGATGACGACGAGGAGATCCGCAACCTGATCGCCATTTACCTGCAAAACGAGGGGTATCGCGTGCTGAAGGCGGCTGACGGTATGGAAGCGCTGGAGGTCCTCAAGCAAAACGAGGTGCACCTGCTCGTCCTGGACATCATGATGCCGCGGCTGGACGGCATTCAAGCCTGTCTGAAAATCCGCGAAGAACAGCACATGCCGATCATCATGCTGTCCGCCAAATCGCAGGACATGGACAAGATCTACGGCCTTAGCACCGGAGCGGACGACTACATGACCAAGCCGTTCAACCCGTTGGAACTGGTGGCCCGCGTCAAGTCGCAGCTGCGGCGATACCTGCGGCTCAATCAGGGATACACGGCCCGGGAAGACGAAATCGAGATCGGCGATTTGACGATCAACACGGCGACGCGCGAGGTGAAAGTGAACGGCCGGGACGTGAAGCTGACGCCGACCGAATTTGCCATTCTGGAGCTCTTGGCCCGCAATCGGGGCGTCGTATTCAGCACGGAACAGATCTACGAGCGGGTGTGGAAGGAGCCGTTTTGCCAGTCGGACAACACGGTGATGGTTCACATCCGGAAAATTCGCGAAAAGATTGAGGAAGATACACGTAAGCCGCGATACATCAAAACCGTGTGGGGAGTGGGGTATAAAATTGAGAGCGTTGTTTAGAGGGCTGTCGCCGTTTAACGTGACTCGCCGCCTGTACCGCTGGACGATGAAAGCCGTTCGGCGCGCCGTGGAACACTTTCGGCGGAGCCTGCGCCTGCAGTTGATCACCACCTTTGTTTTTTGCCTGCTGGCTGCCCTCCTGGCGGCGACTCTCGCCCACGGGATGACCGAGACGCTGTATAAGCGGCCGTACGTCGACTACACCCTAAGCATGCAGCGGATGGACTGGGAGACAAGGCATCTGGCCACGATCATCCGGGATCAGAGCGAAACGGACATATCGGCCCTGCAGCCGATGCTGGACAACTTCGAGCAGGATGTCGGGCTGCGGATGCTGTTGGTCAACCTGGATGGCAAGGTGCTGCTCAAGTCCGCCAAGGCCACAGAGAGCCAGGTCGATTTGTACAGCGTCATCAGCAGGGCGATGGAGCTGCGCCTTGATCTCAACGTGTTCCACCCCCAAGAGTTTGTCGCCTTTTACCCGGTGGAACTGGCCGGACAAAAAGGCTACCTGATCGCCCGCGGGATGCCGGAGGCGAACATCCGCTATGAGAGCACAGGGGTCAACATGATTTCTGTGCCTGTGTTTTTAGTTGTCCTAATTTATCTGTTTTATCGGTTTACCAGGCGGAAAACAGGCTATATCGAGGAATTGGCCGACAGCCTGCTCGTCATCTCGCAGGGCAAGCTGGATCACCGCGTCGAGGTGCGGGGCGAAGACGAACTGGGCTCGCTTGCCCGCAACATCAACCGGATGGCGCAGGATCTGCAGGAAAACATCGAACGGGAACGGCAGGCGGAGAAGACCAAAAACGAACTGATCACCAATGTCTCGCATGATTTGCGCACGCCGCTCACCTCGGTGCTCGGTTACCTGCGCCTGCTGAAAGACCACCCTGCAGGAGGGCTGGAGCAGCAGGAGTACACGCGGATCGCCTATGAGAAGGCGGAACATCTGAAGCGGCTGGTGGAGGATTTGTTCGAATACACCACGCTCAGCGGCCAAGGGGTCCAGCTCTATCGGCAGACCATCTGCATGAACGAACTGGTGGAGCAGTTGGTGGAGGAGTACGTGCCGCTGGCGGAGGAACAGCAGCTCAGCTTTTGCAAAGCGCTGCCCGACGAACGGCTGTACGTCAGCGTGGACCCGGAAAAGTTCGTGCGCGTGCTGGAAAACCTGTTCAGCAACGCGATCAAGTACGGCAAAAAACCGGGCAGCATCGGCGTAACGCTCGCCCGAGAGGCAGACGGCATCCGCTTGTCGGTGGCCAACAGGGCAGATGAGATGGCCCCGGAGGCGCTGAACCGACTGTTTGAACGCTTTTACCGGGTGGAGCAGTCCCGCTCGCGCAAAACAGGCGGTTCCGGGCTGGGGCTGGCCATCGTCAAGAGCATCGTCGAACTGCACGGCGGCAGCATCAAGGCAGACTACCGCGACGGCGTTCTGTCGTTTCACATCTGGCTGCCGGTCCCTGGCTCATAACGGTCAAGGCCCGGTGAGGAGCGGCGTCTAGCCTTGCTCGTCCCATCCGAAGCTGTCGAACCACTTGCCCGCGCGGTAGTTGTGAATCGCCTGACGGACGTACGGGATCACGTTGGCGGGCAGGTCGTCCATGTCGCACCAGCGCAGCTCGTCGCATTTATCCGGCTCGGCGTTGACGATCTCGCCTGACCACGTGCTGGCGGTGAGAAAGAAGTCGATCCGCTCGTCCGTCGATTTGCGGTGCATCACGCCGACCACGTCCAGATCGGCCGGGTCGATGTCGATGCCGCATTCCTCTTTTGCTTCCCGAATGGCCGCTGCCTTCACTTCCTCTCCGCCGTCCAGATGTCCGGCAGGGACGCTGTAGTTGCCGTCCTCGTAGCCCGTATTGAAGCGGCGCAGCAAAAGCAGCTCGTTTCCCCGCCGGAGAAACAGGTGGACGGCGGCGGGCATGGTGAACCATTTTCTGCTCATGCAAACCTCCAACGTTTTACGACATGATTGCAAACATTTTAATTATTCCGCCAAGTTTTCCCATCTGTCAACGAAGCGGCTGAAGAAGCCGCTTTCAGCGTGTAGACAAAGTACCAAAGGTACAAGGTCTACACGCTTTTTTGTCGAATAAACATGACATTCAACACTTTGTAGAGGTGGAAGCATGCTGAACAAGCAACAGGCCGAAGGTCGTTATCAGAT